>NZ_PDJE01000001.1:2400000-2700000 GCF_002563955.1 Paramicrobacterium agarici | reverse complement strand
CGACGACGCCACCATCGAATGCCGCGAGTGCCTGGTCGGCGCCGGTCTCACCCTGGAGGAAGGCCAAGACGGCGGACGAATCGAGAACGGTCATGACTCGTCTTCGTCGCGCGATGTCGCACGCCGCTCCGTCAGCAGCTCGTCGACGAGGCTCGTGCCGGCAAGCTGCTCGCGGATCATCTTGGTTGCCTGCTCGCGCGTGGCGAGGATGACGCCGTCATCGGCTTCGATCACGAGGAGCGGCGTGCCTTGATCCCACCGTTGCCTGCGGCGCAACTCTGCGGGCATAACGAGGCGACCTCGATCCCCCATTGACGTCGTGAATGTGGCATCCATTGAATAAGAATACCATCGCGACACAGCTAGTGGTACTTCGTTGTGCGCTGTGGGAGCGTTATGACAGAGGATGCTGGTGTCGAAGCAGTGCTTCGACACCAGCATCCTCTGTTTCGCCCTGAGCCGCCTCAGGGCGCTGGTGCTCCTAGTGCTCCACGGCCTTTTCTGCACCGTGACCCGTGAGTGAACGCACCTCCATCTCGGCCGCGATACGCGGGTCTTCCGGGGTCTTCGACGTGATCGTGCCCAGCCAGCCCAGCGCGAACCCGAGCGGAATCGAGATGATTCCGGGGTTCTGCAACGGGAAGATGGCGAAGTTGACGTCAGAGAACACCGAGGTGTCGGTGCCGGAGAACACCGGTGAGAGCACGATCAGCAGCAGGGCTGCGCCGAGTCCGCCGTACATGCTCCAGAGCGCCCCTCGCGTGTTGAACCTCTTCCAGAACAGCGAGTAGAGAATCGTCGGCAGGTTCGCGCTCGCCGCGATGGCGAAGGCAAGTGCGACCAGGAACGCAATGTTCTGCCCCTGCACGCCGATGCCACCGATGATCGAGAGGATGCCGATCACGATGACCGTGATGCGGGCGACGCGCACCTCCTTTCCCTGCGACGCCTGCCCGCGCTTGACGACATTCGTGTAGATGTCGTGCGCGAACGACGTCGCCGCCGTAATCGTGAGGCCGGCGACGACCGCGAGGATCGTCGCAAACGCGACAGCGGCGATGATGCCGAGCAGCCACGCACCGCCGAGCTCGAAGGCCAGCATCGGCGCGGCCGAGTTGACTCCACCGGGGGCGGCAAGGATGCGGTCAGCGCCCACGAGCGTGACGGCGCCGTACCCGAGCACCAGCGTGAACAGGTAGAAGAGCCCGATGAGCCAGATCGCCCAGACAACGCTTCGACGAGCCTCCTTTGCGGTCGGAACGGTGTAGAAGCGCATGAGCACGTGGGGGAGTCCCGCCGTTCCCAGCACGAGGGCGAGGGCGAGCGAGACGAAATCGAGCTTCGACGTTTCGCTGGCGCCGTACTTCATGCCCGGTTCGAGAATCTCCGGCCCGGCAACAGCTGCGGCGTTTCCGAGCAGCTCCGAGAGGTTGAAGCCGTTGAGCGCAAGAACCCAGACGGTCATGACCGCGGCTCCCGTGATCAGAAGTGCGCCCTTGATGATCTGCACCCACGTGGTTCCCTTCATGCCTCCGATGAGCACGTAGAGGATCATGAGCGTCCCGACTACGGCGATGACGATCGACTGCCCGATCTCTTCGTGGATACCGAGCAAAAGCGAGACGAGCCCTCCGGCTCCCGCCATCTGCGCGAGCAGGTAGAACAGGCACACCGCGAGAGTCGACAGCGCTGCGGCCATGCGAACGGGACGCTGCTTGAGGCGGAAGCTCAGGACATCCGCCATTGTGAACTTGCCGGTGTTGCGCAGCAGCTCGGCGACGAGCAGCAGAGCGACGAGCCACGCGACGAGAAACCCGATGGAGTACAGGAACCCGTCGTATCCGTTCACGGCAATGGCGCCGCAGATTCCGAGGAACGACGCGGCCGACAGGTAGTCACCCGCGATTGCCGTTCCGTTCTGGCCCCCGGAGAATGATCGTCCGCCGGCGTAGTAGTCGGCCGCCGTTTTGTTGTTGCGGCTCGCACGCAGCACGACAATGAGCGTGATGGCGACGAACGCGGCGAAGATGCCGATGTTCAGCAGCGGTTCGCCGATGGTTTCCGTTGCGGCGGCCGCGACGACATGGTCGCTCATGAACGCGCCTCCTCTCGCGCCTGCGGATCCTGATTCTCGAGGTCGCTCCTGATGCTCGTTGCCAATGGGTCGAGCTTTCGATTCGCGTAGCTGACGTACCACATGGTGATGCCGAACGTGGTGACGAACTGCGCGAGTCCGAGGATGACGCCGACGTTGATGTTGCCGATCACGGGCGTCGACATGAAGTCGTGCGCGTAGTCAGCGAGCAGTACGTAGGCGAAATACCAGACGAGAAACGCGACGGCGAGCGGAAAGGCGAAGCTGCGATGCCTTTTGCGCAGTTCGCCGAATTCCTCCGACGCCTGAACGGCCGGGTAATCGATCGCAGTCTGCGTGTCGCGGGGCGGGTCGGTTGCTGGAACCACGATCCTCCTTGATCATGTGCACCCGGCTATCGGGCGGCACAACGATGTGTCGTGTGGGGAGACTACCGAACCCCAGCAGTGAGGCGAAAGAGCGTTTTCGAAACTACGCGGTGCCGAAGATGCCCGGGAGGAGCGCAACCGCGATCGGGTACCCGACGAACGAGACGATGTCGAGCAGAAGATGCGCGACAACAAGCGGCGCAACTCGTCCGAAGCGTGTGTACATCCAGCCGAAAACGACGCCCATGGCGACGTTTCCGATAAACGGACCGAAGCCCTGGTAGAGGTGGTAGCTGCCCCGCAGCACGGCCGCAGCTCCGATGATCACCCAGCGATTCCACGCGAGTTCGCGCAAACGCGTGAACAGATACCCGACGACGATGATCTCCTCGACGAGTGCCGCGCGCAAAGCCGAGAGCACGAGTACGGGAATGCTCCACCAGTAATCGCCGAGCCCCGATGCTTGAACAGCCACCGTGATTCCCAGCATGCGCCCGACGGCATATAGCGCGATTCCGGGAACGCCGATGATGGCGAACAGGGCGAAACCCCAGCCGAGATCCCGTGCCGGACGGCTCAGATCGAGACCGACGCGAGAGAACGCCGAAACTCCGGGGCGCCACAGCAGGTAGAGCGCGAGCGCGACCGGGGCGAGGCCGAGAGCGATGCCGACGAGCTGGTATGTGAGGTCAACCCACTCATCGGTGCTCTGCGACGTATTGAGCGCCGCTGACTGGTCTGCGAGTGCCGCTTCCGCTGCCACGCGACGAATGATTGTGAGGATCGAGTAGACGGCGGATGCTCCGACAGAAAGCGCGAGGACGATCCCGATCTCCCACCACAGCCGAGCGCGTTCGGGGCGAGAGCGTTCGATGCCGGCAGATGTCATTCTGGAGATTCCGTCCAGGGTCGAGGGATGGCGCCAGTGTAGCGTTTCGTCAGGGGAGGTCGAATGCGAGTCAGGCGAATATTCGCCGTGGCGGCAGCCGCGCTCATCGCGGTTTCCACCCTGGCGGGGTGCACGTCGCCGCAGCCGGACCCGGAGTCCGACGTCACGATCGGGACCGCCGAGCGATTCAGTTCATATAACACCATGACGCCGACCGGTGCCGCGAGCGGAAACGGCAACGTCACGGCAATGACTCTGTCGAATTTCACGTCATACGACGCGAACCTCGACGTCGTCGAGGACACCTCGTTCGGCACTGTCGAGAAGATCTCAGACGAGCCTCTCGTCGTGCGGTACACGATCAGCGACGACGCAACGTGGTCTGACGGCACGCCCGTCGATGCCGCTGATCTGCTTCTCGACTGGGCCGCGAACTCGCGAGCTCTCGATTCAGAAGGCGTCGACGTTCAGGAGTACCGAAGTGCGCTCGACGACGACCCCGCTGCCGCGCTTCCCGATGGCACGGTCTTCTTCGACTCCGGGGCGCGGCCCGACATGGGACTGGGCCTCGCACGTGATGTTCCGCAACTGGGCGACGACGGCCGTTCGATGACGGTCACGTATTCGCAGCCGATCACCGGCTGGAAGATCGCGCTGCCCCCGCCGCTGCCGGCGCACGTCGTTGCGAAGAAGGCGCTGGGCGAAGACGATGCCGAGTCCGCGAAAGAGGCGGTTGTTCAGGCGATCACGTCGGGAGACGACAAAGCCCTCAGCAGCATCGCTTCGTTCTGGAACACGGGGTTCTCACTCAAGAACGTCGACGACCCGAGTGCGGTCATGCTCTCAAGCGGTCCCTACATGGTCGATGACATCGACCCCGACTCCGGCATCACGCTCACGGCGAACCCCGAGTACCGCGGAGACCATTCGCCCGCGATCCGGCGCGTGCAGCTCGACTATCACGAGTCGCCGTCCCAAGCCGTCGATGCACTCGCGGCCGGCGATGTCGACGTGATCTCGCCACAGGCGACGCCAGAGGTGACCGAGGCGCTCTCGAGCGTCGAAGGCGCGAGCGTGCTGACGGGTTTCGTCGCGAGCTTTGAGCACATCGATCTGCAATTCGACGGCTCATCGAGCGCTGTCTTCGACGATCCCCGTGTGCGTGAGGCGTTTCTCAAGACCATTCCGCGGCAGAAGATCGTCGACGAACTCGTCACACCGATCGCCGGGGCAGACGCGCAGGTTCGCAATTCGTTCGTCTTCACACCGGGCATGGCCGGCTACGACAACGCAGATGACGCAGCATCCGCCTTCGCTGACGTTGATATTGAGGGAGCAAAGCGGCTGCTCGATCAGGCAAAGACCGAGTCGCCAGAGGTCTGCATTCTCTATGCTGCGAACAACCCTCGCCGGGTGACGGAGTTCTCTCTCATCGCCGAGTCGGCGAAGAAGGCCGGGTTCGCGGTGACCGATTGCGGAACGCAGAACTGGCGCGAGCTTCTCGGCGTGCCGGGCAAGTACGATGCAGCGCTGTTCGCGTGGGAGTCGACGAGCACGAGCATCGCGGATTCAGCGAGCCGGTACGTCACCGACGGTCGCAACAACCTCAACGGGTACGCGAGCAGCGCGATCGACGATGCGTACCGGCAACTCGCGACACTTGAGGATGCCGAGAAGAAGACCGAACTTCTCACGCGCGTCGACGAGACGCTCTGGTCCGATTTCTACGGAATGCCGCTGTATCAGTTTCCGTCGATCACGGCTTTCAACCCGGATGCTGTCACGGGCGTCGACCCGATCGTGCTCGCGCCGACTCTGTACTGGAACGTCTGGAAATGGCACGCGCCATGACGAACGCCACCCGTAACTGGTCGCTTGCTGAGCAGCAGTCGTGAATCAATGGCGGAAATCCCGAACGAAGCGGGACTGATCGAAGCATCTTCACGGCGACGCCTCAGCCCGCACTATTCGTGCATTTCAAACAAAATTCTTTCAAATACGTGGATGGGGGGTAACATTCCCGTCGGTGCGCGTTGTGCGCACGTGTCTGTTGCGCCTAGTGTCGTGCTATTACTTTGCGGCAGTGCGGCCCTTTGCGCTGCAGCATTCACCTTGCACAGGAGGAACAGTGAGAAATACGACGTCGCGGATGCGGCGCCTGCTCACCGCTACAGCGGTGGCCAGCGTTGCGGCTCTCGCGCTTGCTGGCTGCTCAAATGGCGGCGGCAGCGAAGGTGGTGGATCGAGCGACGACGCTGCGATCATCACCACGAACGGAAACGAGCCCCAGAATCCGCTCATCCCTACAAACACCAACGAGGTCGGTGGTGGCAAGATTCTTGACGCCATCTTCGCCGGGCTGATCTACTACGACGCCGAAGGCGCCGTGCACAACGAGGTCGCCAAGTCGATCGAGACCGAAGACAGCATCGTGTGGGACATCAAGCTCAACGAGGGCTGGAAGTTCACCAACGGTGAAGAGGTCACGGCCAAGTCCTTCGTCGACGCATGGAACTACGGCGCGCTTCTCAGCAACGAGCAGCTGTCGTCGTACTTCTTCGAAGACATCGAGGGCTTCAGTTGGGACGAAGACAGCGAGCTGACCGGTCTCGAGATCATCGACGACTACCACTTCACGGTGACGCTCAAGCACGCGGCTTCTGACTTCGGTCAGCGCCTCGGCTACTCGGCGTTCTACCCGCTTCCCTCGGTCGCCTTCGAAGACATGGACGCGTTCGGTGAGAACCCGATCGGCAATGGTATGTACAAGCTCGCGGGTGAGAACGCGTGGGAGCACGACGTCAAGATCGACCTCGTCAAGAACGAGGACTACAAGGGCGAGCGTGAGGCACAGAACGGTGGTCTGACGATCAAGTTCTACGCCAACCAGGATGCTGCCTACGCAGACCTGCTCTCGGATCAGCTCGACGTGCTCGACCAGATCCCCGACTCGGCGTTCGCCTCGTACGAGAGCGACCTGGGCGACCGCGCCGTCAACCAGCCGTCAGCGCTGTTCCAGTCGTTCACGATCGGGCAGTTCCTCGAGCACTTCGACGGCGAAGAGGGCCAGCTGCGTCGACAGGCGCTGTCGATGGCCATCAACCGTGACGAGATCACCGACGTGATCTTCCAGGGAACCCGCACGCCGGCCAGCGACTTCACGTCGCCGGTCATCGACGGCTGGAGCGATGACCTTGAGGGCTCTGAGGTTCTCGAGTTCAACGAAGAGAAGGCCAAGGATCTCTGGGCACAGGCCGACGAGATCAGCCCGTGGGAGGGTACCTTCTCCATCGCATACAACTCCGATGGAGGCCACCAGGCGTGGGTTGACGCTGTGTGCAACAGCATCTCGAACGTTCTGGGCATCAAGGCCGAGGGCAAGGCGTACCCCACGTTCGCTGAGCTGCGCACTGACGTGACGGAGCGCACGATCGACGGCGCCGCACGCAGCGGCTGGCAGGCTGACTACCCGGGTCTGTACAACTTCCTGGGGCCGCTGTACGCCACGGGCGCAGGCTCGAACGACGGTGACTACTCCAGCGAGGAATTCGACTCGCTGATCCAGGAGGGCATCAGCACGACCGATCCCGAGGTCGCCAACCAGAAGTTCCAGGAGGCACAGGAAGTGCTTCTGAAGGACCTTCCGGCGATCCCGCTCTGGTACCAGAACGTGGTCGGCGGGTACTCGACACTTGTCGACAACGTCGAGTTCGGCTGGAACTCCGTTCCGCTTTACTACCAGATCACCAAGCAGGCATAACGAGCCTGGCGTAGCGTGGGGTGGTGCAGTTCTGCTGCACCACCCCACCTGCGAGCCGCCCGACAACCCCCTCGAAACGGCAGTACACCTATGAGCCCACGACGAACGGCAGGGTGAGCGCCACATGCTCAGATACATCCTGCTTCGACTTCTGCAGGCCGTTCCCGTCTTCTTCGGCACGACCTTCCTCATCTACTTCATGGTCTTCGCCATGCCGGGAGATCCACTCCTGGCCCTGTTCGGCGAGAAGACCCCCAACCCGGCGGTTCTTGAAGCGCTGAGAGCCCAGTACAACCTCGACAAGCCCTTCATCGTGCAGTATCTGCTGTACATCGGCGATATCTTCCAGGGCAACCTCGGCATCAGCTACTCGGGTCGAGAGGTCTCGGCGATTCTCGTCAAGACGTTCCCCGTCACTCTCAAGCTCGCCGTCATGGCGGTCGCGCTCGAGCTGATTCTGTCGATCACGATCGGACTGTTCAGCGGCATCCGCAAGGGCAAATTCTTCGACAACGCGATGCTCGTCGTCAGCCTCGTGCTCATGTCGCTCCCGATCTTCGTCATTGCGTTTCTCGCGCAGTTCTTCGTCGCGATCCAGTGGGGCTTGGCGAGTCCGACCGTTGGCGGCAACACCGCGTGGTGGAACATGCTTCTTCCCGCGATCGTGCTTGCGCTGAGTCTCTATGCCACGAGTATGCGTCTCATGCGCGGATCGACAGTCGAGACGCTCGGCAACGACTTCGTGCGCACCGCGTACTCCAAAGGCCTGAGTCGCAGACGCGTCATTCCCGTGCACGTGCTGCGCAACTCCCTGATTCCCGTCGTCACCAACTCTGCGACGAACTTCGGAATCCTCATTGTGGGTGCGACCGTCACCGAGGGAATCTTCAACGTTCCCGGCGTCGGAAATACCCTCTTCCAGGCGATTGTTCGAGGGGAGCGCCCGACCGTCGTGTCGTTCGTCACCGTTCTGGTGATCTTCTACGTCTTCCTCAACATTCTCGTAGACCTGCTCTACGCCGTGCTCGACCCCAGGATTCGCTATGTCTAAGCAGATACCTCACTATGTCGCACCCGTCGACAAGACCCCCGTCGTCGAGGTCGACTCCGTCAAGCTCGGAGAGAAGCCGGGCAGCATGTGGCGCGACGCCTGGCGGTCCATTCGTCGGCGCCCGCTGTTCTACATCTCCGCTGTTATCGCTCTCGTCTTCATCGCGATGGCGCTCTTCCCGACCTGGTTCACGCACGTGTCGCCGACCCAGGGCTGCACCCTTGCCAACAGCAACGCGGGACCGCAGGGCGATCACATCCTCGGGTTCACCCGCCAGGGCTGCGACATCTGGGCACGCATCGTCTGGGGGGCTCAGACATCGCTCGCCGTCGGAATCATCTCGACGCTGCTCGGAAGCTTTCTCGGCGTGCTCTTCGGCATCTTCGCGGGATTCTACGGAGGCTGGACCGACTCGGTGCTCTCGCGCATCGGCGACATCTTCTTCTCAATCCCGTACATCCTTGCCGCTGTCGTTGTGATGTCGGTCTTCTCCGACTACCGCAACGTGTGGACGATCTCCCTGGCAATCGGTGGATTCGCCTGGGCCTCCGTCGCCCGCATTCTGCGGTCCGAGGTGCTCCGCGTGAAGAACCAGGACTACGTCATGGCAGCGATCGCTCTCGGGCGCTCGCGCTTCACGACCATGATGTCGCACGTTCTGCCCAACTCGCTCATGCCCGTCATCGTGGTCACGACGTTGAACCTCGGGCTTGCCATGGTGGGTGAAGCGACGCTGTCGTTCCTCGGTGTCGGAATGGACTCCTCTGTCATGTCGTGGGGCAACGACATCAGCGATGCCCAAACCACGCTGCGAACGGCGCCCATGGCACTCATCTATCCCTCGATCGCACTGACGGTCGCCGTACTGGCATTCATCATGCTCGGCGAAGTGCTGCGCGACGCCCTCGACCCGAAAGCGAGGACGCGATGAACGCCTCAGAACCACTGCTGAGCATCAGAGACCTCACCATCGGGTTCTCGACGCAGAACGGCTTCGCCGAAGCGCTGCACGGCGTCTCCTTCGACGTGATGCCCGGCGAGACCGTCGCCATCGTCGGCGAGTCGGGCTCGGGCAAGTCCACGACCGCTCACGGAATCATCAACCTGTTGCCCGAGAACGGAAAAATCACGGGCGGCGAGGTGATGTTCGAGGGGCGTGATCTCGCGAAGCTCTCGTCGCGAGAGATCGAGTCCGTTCGAGGGCGCGAGATCGGCTTTGTTCCGCAAGACCCGATGTCAAACCTCAACCCCGTGTGGTCGGTCGGCTTCCAGGTAAAGGAGGCGATCCGTGCAAACGGCGTCGCGACATCGAAGCGCGACGTTGAGAAGCACGCGGTCGATGTGCTGAAACAGGCCGGTCTTGACGACGCCGAGCGGCGCCTCAAGCAGTTTCCTCACCAGTTCTCGGGGGGAATGCGTCAGCGTGTGCTCATCGGGATCGGCCTCTCGGCCAGCCCGAAGCTCCTGATCGCCGACGAGCCGACATCGGCCCTCGACGTGACCGTGCAGCGCGTGATCCTCGACAACCTCGCTGAGCTCACGATGCTCAACAACACCGCTGTTCTCTTCATCACTCACGATCTCGGGCTTGCGGCGGAGCGCGCCGAGAAGCTCATCGTGATGTACAAGGGAAACATCGTCGAAGCGGGCGACAGCAGGGAGATTCTGCAGAACCCGCAGCATCCGTACACCCAGCGTCTCGTCGCCGCCGCTCCGAGTCTTGCCTCGCAGCGCATTCAGGCGGCCGTCGAGCACAAGCCGGTCGAAGACCTCGGCGGGGAGTTCGACCTCGCTCAGGCTGCAGAAGAGCGGGCCGAAGAGATCGAAGACATCGCCGACACGACGACGCCGGTCATCGAAGTGTCGAACCTCACGAAGGTGTTCAAGATCAGACGGGGAAATTTCCGGTCTGAGAACTTCACGGCCGTCAACGACGTGAGCTTCTCCGTCGCGAAGGGCACCACGACAGCGCTCGTGGGGGAGTCGGGTTCCGGTAAATCGACGATCGCGAAAATGGCACTCGGGCTCGAGACCATCACGAGCGGCAGCATCGCGATCGACGGGGACAACCTGGCGGCGATGTCGCGTTCGGGTCTCATGACTCTGCGGCGGCGAATGCAGCCGGTCTTCCAGGACCCGTATGGGTCGCTCGACCCAATGCGCAACATTGCCGACATCATCGGGGAGCCGTTGCGCATTCACAAGGTTGGCTCGGCAGCAGACCGCGGCAAGCGTGTGCGTGAGCTGCTTGACCAGGTTGCTCTGCCGCAGCAGCTCATCAACCGCTACCCGAATGAGCTTTCCGGCGGGCAGCGCCAGCGCATCGCGATCGCACGTGCTCTCGCGCTCAAACCCGACATCGTCGTGCTCGATGAGGCTGTTTCTGCGCTCGACGTGCTCGTGCAGGCGCAGATTCTGCAGCTGCTGGCCGAGCTACAGTCGGAGCTGGGCCTGACGTACCTGTTCATCACTCATGACCTCGCTGTCGTCCGCGTCATCGCTGACAACGTCGTGGTGATGCAGAAGGGGGAGATCGTCGAGACCGGATCCACTGACGAGGTATTCGGCAATCCGCGCGAGAGCTACACCCGCAACCTGCTCGACGCGATTCCCGGAGCCAACATTCCGCTCGGAGCCTGACTCAGAGCACAATCGACGCCGCAACCGCGGCGAGCACCGCAGCCCCGACGATGGTGAGTCCGCGCACGTGAAGACGTCGCGTGATCACCGCGTCGGGGCTGCTGCGTCCCTCCCAATCGCGACGAATCGCCTCGACCTCGTCGCCGAGGTCCGTCGACTGTGCTGCGCGAGCTCCCGTCGGTCGTCCGGGCACGGAGAAGAGCGTGACGACTGTGCCTTCCGTCGTCTCGACGAGAAGCAGGCGGCGCGTGCGAATCGTGTCGACCTTGCTCCACGGGATCACCCAGGTCGTGAAGGGTCCGACGCACGTCAGCCCGGCCTCGTCGGCCGTGAGGCGCGGCAGTGCGAGGAACAGCGTCAGGGGAGCGACAACCGCGATCGACCACAGTGCCGTGAGCAGCGCGATGTTCCAGAAGCCTCTGACAGCGGCATCGACGGTGAGAAACGCGGCGAGGACGGCCACGATGATGACGAGGCCGATGCTGAACGATGAGCGGTACGTGACGGAGCGCTGCGGCATCCTTCTAGAGTATCGGCTGCACTGAGCCCGACGTTGTATTGGCACACGAAAGCGGGGCCGGTGGTTTGAACCACCGGCCCCGCTGTGCTGAATGAGAGGTGCTTACTTCTCCCAGCCCACGTTCTCAACGGGCGTGACGCCGAAGAGGTCGAGACCCACGTAGGGCTCGGGGGTCAGGTTGGCAAGGCCCTCCTTGACGGCCGAGATCGACGGGCCGTTGTAGAGCGGGAAGATGCCCCATGTCTCCGACATGATCTCTGCTTCCATCTCCATGGCCTTGACCGTCTGCTCCTCGGAATCGGTGATCGACTCGAGCTCCTCGTGAATGCGCTTGTCGATCTCTTCCGTTCCCGTCGCCGACAGGTTCAGACCACTGTTCGAGCAGTACAGCTGGCAGAACCAGGCAGCACCGAAGGGGTCGGACGCCGTGAAGCGCAGCGACATGATGTCCCAGTTCTTCGACGTGTAGTCCGTCGAGAAGTCCTGGGGAGAGCGGACATCGATGTTGACCTTGAAACCGATCTCCTTCATCATCTGCTGCAGCGACTGCGCTCCAGCCTTGAGCGTCGGGTCGTCACCGAAGATCGGGTACGTGACCTCGAGCTTGACGCCGTCCTTCTCACGGACGCCGTCGTCATTCAGGGTCCAGCCGGCCTCGTCGAGGATCTCGTTCGCCTTGTCGGGGTTGTACTCCCATCCGGCTTCCACAACAGAGTTCTTGAAGTGCGGCTGGAAAGAGTAGAGCACGAACGATCCGCCCGGCTCCTCGGTGTAGTCGAGTCCATTCCAGGCGATCTTCATCTGTTGTTCGACGTTGAGGCCCATGTAGAACGCCTTGCGAACCTCGAGGTCCTTGAACTGCGGCTTCTCGGAGTCGACCTCGAGAAGGGTGTTCGCCGTCTGCATGGCACGGTAGATCTCGATGCCTTCCATGTCCGAAACCTGCTCAAGGCGGTCCTTGGTGCCGACGCCGACCATGTCGATCTCGCCGTTCTTGAACGCGTTGATCGACGCGGAGTCATCAAGACCGCGGAACGTCACCTCGTCGAGAAGAGGCTCGTTGCCCCACCAGTTCTCGTTCGGAACGAACGTCATGACCTGGCCCTTGGAGTCGTACTCCTCCACCTTGTACGGCCCGGCACCCCATTCGGCGTGCGGCTCCTCGATGAATCCCTCGTTGAAGATCTCCGGGGTGTTCACGTGGGGGTTGATGATGCCGGTCAGAAATACCATCTGCGGCCACGCGAATTGACCGTCGAACGTCACGACGACGTCCTTTGCCGTTTCGCCCTGCTCAACCGAGGCGATCTCCTTGTAGCCGTCCGTCGCGTTCGGCGTGTAGCCCTCGTCGTAGGAGCGGTTGGCGATCCACGTCTGCTCGAACGCGGTCCAGTCGATGGGCGACCCGTCGTTCCACACGGCGTCTGCGTTGACCGTGCCGTTGATGACGGTGTTGCCGCCCTCTTCGCCGATCTCCCACGACTCAAGGTAGGCGGGGTTCGGCTTCGGAGTGCCGTCCGGGTCCATCAGGAAGACCTGAGGGGTATACCAGGAAGCAAGGCGCGTGGTGTCGGCGCTCGCATCTCCGTGGAAGGGGTTCATCTGAGGGGTGATCTCGTTGATCGCGAAGGCGACGTCTCCGCCCTGCTTGAGATTCTCTCGCGGCTGCGGGTTGTAGTCCGCCTGCGAGACCTCAGTCTTCTTGTCATTACCTCCGGTGCTGTCACCGGTATCGCCCGACGCACAACCGCTCATGACGAGTGCGAGGGCCCCGCTGACGGCGGCAATGCTCATCAGCTTCTGGTGCCTTTTCATGGTGCTCCTTCTATGCCTTTCGGCTTGTTCAGGGTTGATTGCAGACTATATCCAGTTAGGGGTCATAAACTACGGACCCTCCCGGAATCAGCAAACTGTTTCGGAACCGTTATCGCCAGTGGCAGGCGTTGACGTGCACGCCCTCTTCTCCCGTGAGCAGAGGTACCTCGCCCTCGCAGCGTCGTTGCTTCTCGGGACTCAGCGTCTTATAGAGCGGGCATCGCGAGACAAACGCGCATCCCTCGCGCCACTCTGTCGGGCTGGGAAGGTCGCCCTCGAGTACGATGCGCTCTCGCGTGCGCTCGATCTCGGGGTCCGGCACCGGAATCGCCGAGAGAAGCGCTCGGGTATACGGATGCTGCGGGTCGTCGAATACCTTGTCGACGTCGCCGTGCTCGACAAACGCACCGAGATACATGACGGCGACGCGGTCGGCGATGTGGCGCACGACAGACAGATCGTGTGCAACGAACAGGTACGACAGCCCCAGCTTCGCCTTGAGTTCGTCGAGCAGGTTGATGACGCCAGCCTGGATCGACACGTCGAGGGCTGAGACCGGCTCGTCGAGCACGACGACCTGCGGATTCGTGGCCAGTGCTCGGGCGATGCCGATGCGCTGGCGCTGACCGCCCGAGAACGCCGAGGGGAACCGCGCGCTGTGCGCGGGGTCGAGCCCGACAAGATCCATCAACTCGTCGACGCGCGCGTCGGTTTCTTCTCGAGACCGTCCGATCGCGCGCAGCGGCTCAGCGATCACATCAGAGACCGTCATGCGCGGATCAAGCGCGCCCATCGGGTCTTGGAACACAATCTGGATGTCGCGTCGAAGCGCGCGCTCCTGGCGCGCTCCGCGCAGCTCAGACACCTTGGTGCCGCCGATCGTGATCTCGCCGTTCGACTGTTTGACGAGGTCCATGATCTGCAGCAGCGTCGTCGTCTTACCGCATCCTGACTCACCGACGATTGCCATCGTCTCGCCCTTGCGGATGTCGAACGAGATGCCGCGCACGGCGTGCACGTCGCCCACGCGCCGCTTGAGGAAGGCGCCCTTGAGCAGGGGGAACGTCTTCGACAGATTGTCGACATCGAGGGTGATGTCGCGCTCTTCACGCGGAATGCGATCGAGGCTGCTCTCGAGCACCGGCGGCGGCGGGTACACCGGTTCGCCGTCGATGAGCCCGTCGTTGTCGATCTCATCCGCTCGGATGCACGCGACCTTGTGCCGATCGCCGGCGTCGGTATTGGCGGGCAGAAGCTGCGGCTCGCCCTTGACGCAGGCCTCGACGGCGATCGGGCAGCGAGGCGCGAAGGGGCACGCGTCGGGAAGGTTCACGAGCAAGGGAGGATTTCCCTTGATCGGAATGAGAGGCTCTTTGTCTTTCTTATCGACGCGGGGGATCGCGCCCAGAAGGCCGATGGAATACGGCATACGCGTGCGATGGAACAGCTCGTCGACGGGCGCCTGCTCCACGGGCTTGCCCGCGTACATTACGAGCACGTCGTCTGCCGTCTTCGCGACAACACCCATGTCGTGCGTGATCATGACGACAGCGGCACCCGTTTCACGCTGCGCCGTCGCGATGAGATCGAGGATCTGCGCCTGGATCGTAACGTCGAGGGCTGTCGTCGGCTCGTCGGCGATGATCAGCTTGGGATTATTCGCCATCGCCATGGCAATCACGACGCGTTGCCGCATGCCGCCCGAGAACTCGTGGGGGAACGACTTCATGCGCCGCTCGGGCGTCGGAATGCCGACGAGTCCCAGCAACTCGATCCCGCGCTTCCACGCGTCGCCCTGAGACATTTTCTGATGCGTGACGAGCGCCTCGACGATCTGATCGCCGATCGTGAAGACGGGAGTGAGAGCCGCGAGCGGATCCTGGAAGATCATGGCAATGTCGTTGCCGCGAATGGTCGACATCTGCTTGTCGGTCTTGCCCAGGAGCTCCTGCCCGTCGAACTCGATGGATCCGGTGATCTTGGCGTTCTCATCGAGAAGGCCCATGATCGCCATCGACGTGACCGACTTGCCCGAGCCGGATTCCCCGACAATGCCGAGCGTGCGACCGGGTTCGAGGTCGAAGTTGACGCCGCGCACGGCGTTGACGGTACCGGCCTCAGAGGCGAAGCTGACCTGAAGATCGCGGACAGAGAGAAGCGGGGCGGTCATGCTTGTCCTCCTGCCGCCGACGTGGGATCGAGAGCGTCACGGAGACCGTCGGCGACGAGTGCCATCGAGACCGTGAGCAGGGTGAGTGCACCTGCAGGGAAGTAGAACAGCCACGGCGCGCTCGTGATGGTGTTCGCACCGTAGCCGATGAGCGAACCGAGTGACACGTCGGGAATCTTCACGCCGAAGCCGAGGAACGACAGGCCTGTCTCGGCCATGACCGCCGTCACGACTCCGAGTGCGAAGTTGATGACGAGCAGTGAACCGATGTTGGGAATCAGGTGCCGCATCACGATCTTCATGCCGGGAACGCCCATGTAGCGCGCCGCGTTCACGTACTCGCTCTCGCGAAGCGGCAGCGCCATCGTCCAGATCACGCGAGCCGGGAAGAACCAGCCCGTCAGGATCAGAATGAGCGAGATCACCCGCCAGTCTCCGCCCGCGTCATTCGAGATGAGCGCGAGGATCAGGAAGGTCGGAATCACCATGAGGAAGTGAATGACCAGAAGGATGCCGCGTTCGATCATGCCGCCGAAGTATGCGGCTGCCGTCCCCACGATCGCCGAGAGGATGGTTGTTCCGACCGAGACGGAAACCGCGATCATGAGCGAGCGCTGAAGCCCGATCGCCACTTGCGCGAATGTGTCGTTTCCCGCGCTCGTCGTGCCGAACCAGTGCTCGGCCGACGGCGGCGAGCTCAGGTTGAGGAAGTCCAGCTCCACGTGGTCGTACTTCGCGATGAGTGGTGCAACCACCGAGAACAGCACGAGCAGGATGAAGATGACGATTCCGGCGACCGCAGGCTTGTTGCGCACGAACCGCCGGGTGTACAAGCTCCAGAGCGACATGCGCTTGCGGGGAATCCGCGTGGCCGTGGTCGCGGGACCGACGGGCGGTTGGACCTGGTCTAGTGACATGTCAGCTCACCCTCACTCTCGGGTCGAGAACGACGATTGCGATATCTGAAAGAATCGCGCCCGCCGCGGTCAGCACGGCGCCGAACGCCGCGATGGCGACGACGCCGTGGATATCATTGTCGCCGATCGTGTCGAGAAAGTACCGGCCCATTCCATTCCAGCCGAAGATGCGCTCGGTGAGGATCGCGCCCGTGAAGATCGCGGGGATCGTGAAGGCGACCTGTGTGGCGACGGGAATGAGCGATGTGCGCAGCGCATGCTTGCGAATCGCCTTCTGCTTTGTGAGTCCCTTTGCGCGCGCCGTGCGCACGTAATCAGCATTGATGTTGTCGAGCAGGAGCGTGCGCTGCAGCAGGTGATACTGCGCGTAGCCCACGAGCACGAGGGCGAGCGTCGGAAGAGTGAGGTGCTGAAGCGCGTCGAGAACGACGGGGAAGAAGCCGCTGACGTCTCGGCTGTGCGACCCCGTGACGTAGAACACGCGAGCGCCGACGAGATCGTTGAACCCGATGGCGAGAAGCACGATGCCGAGCGCCGCCACGACGATGTTGATGTTCATGGTGACGACCGAGGTCGCCTGTCCGACGCGGTCAGCGAGCTTGTACTGGCGGGATGCCGTGTATACGCCGAGCGCGATTCCGAGCACGGCCGTGATGATCGTCGCTCCCAGAACCAGCTCGGCGCTGATCCACATGCGGTACGCGACCTGCTCGTTCACCGACTCGCCGACCGCGCTCACACCCCAGTCCCAGCGGAACAGAATGCCGCTGAACCAGTTCCACCAGCGCTCCACAAGCGGAACGGTGTCGCTCAGATTGCGCGGCTCGAGAAGCTGCGTGACTTCCTCTGGACTGAGAGGCGGTCGCCGGCCGACGTAATTGCTTCGGGGATCGAGGAAGCCCCACGCAAGGAAGTACGTGACATTCGTCGCTACCACGATCATCAGCAACCAGCCCAGTAAGCGGCGGGTCAGGTACTTGATCAAGTTGGTGTTCTTTCTTTTTAACAGGCGCCTGATTCGGCGACCGACACAACGCTGGGTCGAACTGTTATTCACTTTCCCGGAAGGCTCGTGAATGAGCAAACCGAGATCCCTGTCGTGTATGGCGAGGCACACAACGCACCCGAGTCGAGTGCGGAGGGTGCCGCTTCGACGTCGACACATTATCACTGAATCGCCGCAGTCCCGCATTGGAAAGCGCAACCGCCGCGTGCCTGTGCACGGGGTGTGGATGCCCTCGATGCACGGTGGAACCGCGGTGAGCGAGCGCGTATTCAGCAGCCGCGAAGCTGAGGGAGTAGAATGAAACGTCGGGCTTTCTCAAGCCTGCGTGAATTTCCCATCAGCGCCCGCCGGTGCCGGCTTCAGCCCACCGAGCTCATATCGACGCCAGCTGCGTCGCTCGGCGCACCAACCGCACACTCTGCAGGACAGGACACAGCCATGGCGATCGCCACGCGTGAAACCCTCCGAAACGTCGCTATCGTTGCGCACGTCGACCACGGCAAGACGACACTCGTCGATGCCATGCTTCGTCAGACCGGATCGTTCTCTGACCACGAGCACGTCGAAGAACGAGCAATGGACTCGAACGAGCTCGAGCGGGAAAAGGGCATCACCATTCTCGCGAAGAACACGGCGATCTCGTACAACGGCGCCCACGCCGCCCACGGCCCCGTGACGATCAACGTCATCGACACGCCGGGGCACGCCGACTTCGGGGGAGAGGTCGAGCGCGGTCTCTCCATGGTCGACGGTGTCGTCCTGCTCGTCGACGCGAGCGAAGGACCCCTTCCGCAGACCCGGTTCGTGCTTCGCAAGGCGCTCGAAGCCCAGCTTCCCGTGATCCTTCTCGTGAACAAGACCGACCGCGGCGACGCCCGCATCGACGATGTCGTCGCCGAGAGCCAGGACCTCCTTCTCGGTCTCGCGAGTGACATCGCCGACGACGTTCCCGACCTCGACATCGACGCCATTCTCGATGTGCCCGTCGTGTATGCGTCGGGCAAGGCCGGCCGCGCGTCTCTCACGAAGCCCGCAGACGGCTCGCTTCCCGACAATGAGAACCTCGAGCCCCTCTTCGAGGCCATCCTCGAGCACATCCCGGCGCCGACGTACGATGACGAGCACCCCCTGCAGGCGCACGTGACGAACCTCGACGCGTCGCCCTTCCTCGGCCGCCTCGCACTGCTGCGCATCTTCCAGGGCACCATCACCAAGGGACAGACCGTCGCCTGGGCGAAGCGCGATGGCACGGTATCGAACGTGCGCATCACTGAGCTGCTCATGACCAAGGCTCTCGACCGATTCCCCGCCGAGAGCGCTGGACCCGGAGACATCGTCGCCGTCGCCGGATTCCCCGACATCATGATCGGCGAGACCCTGTGTGATCCCGATGATGTGCGGCCGCGACCTACGATCCACATCGATGATCCCGCGATCTCCATGACGATCGGAACAAATACGTCGCCGCTCATGGGCAAGGTCAAGGGGCACAAGCTCACGGCCCGCATGGTCAAGGACCGCCTCGATCGCGAGCTCATCGGAAACGTCTCGCTCAAGGTTCTCGACATCGGCAGGCCAGACGCGTGGGAGGTGCAGGGTCGAGGAGAGCTCGCACTCGCCATTCTCGTTGAGCAGATGCGGCGAGAAGGCTACGAACTCACGGTGGGCAAGCCTCAGGTCGTCACGAAGACAGTCGACGGCAAGATTCACGAGCCGTTCGAAGAGCTGACGATCGACGCTCCCGAGGAGTATCTCGGTGCGATCACCCAGCTGCTCGCCGCCCGAAAGGGCCGCATGGAGGGCATGACGAACCACGGCACCGGCTGGATCCGCATGGAGTTCATTGTCCCGAGCCGCGGACTCATCGGCTTCCGCTCGGAGTTCATGACGACGACGCGCGGCACGGGCATTGCCAACACGCTCTCTCACGGCTACGACGAGTGGGCGGGTTCGATTGCGACGCGAAACAACGGTTCGATCGTCGCCGACCGCATGGGAGTCGTGACGCCCTTCGCGATCATCAACCTGCAAGAGCGCATGACATTCTTCGTGAACCCCACAGAAGAGGTGTACGAGGGCATGGTCATCGGTGAGAACTCGCGTGCAGACGACATGGACGTGAACATCACAAAGGAGAAGAAACTCACGAACATGCGTTCGTCGACGGCCGACTCCTTCGAGTCGATGACGCCGTCGCGCCAGCTCTCTCTCGAGGAGTGCCTTGAGTTCGCGCGCGAAGACGAGTGCGTTGAAGTCACGCCCGACGCCGTGCGCATTCGCAAGGTCATTCTCGATGCACACGAGCGCGGCCGCGCCGCTGCTCGGCAGAAGCGTCAAGACGCCTGAGGTTCGCCGTGGGCATTCGGGTGTGGCTCAGCATCCGCTGGTTACCCTTGAACCGTGAGTCTTCGTCGTCGCACCAGCACCGCTCTGATCGCACTAGCCGTCGTGGCCGCGCCTGCGCTTTCGGGGTGCAGCCTCGTTGAGCAGACGATGAGTCAGACGGTTCAGGATGCTGTGCGCGAAGCCACGGGCGGTGACGTCGAACTCAGCGAGGGCGTTCCGCAAGGGTTTCCGACCGACGCCGTTCCTCTCGTCGACGGCTCGATCCGCGGTGCGACGCAGACGCAGGGATCGACAACGCACTGGGTCGTGCTCGTGAGCGGAGACGTGTCGGCGGATGACGCCGAACAGCGCTTGTCCGATGCTGGTTTCGCCGTCGACGACGAAGTTTCGACGGCAGAGCTCGGCAGCGTCGTCAACCTCTCGAGCGACGAGTACGACGTGACTGTCGTGGCGGCGTCGGACAGCCTGCTCTACACCGTCACGCCTCGAGGATGACGTGGGCGGCAGCAGAAGCGCGGCGGAGCAGACTGCTCTCAAGCAGGGTCTTGCCGTCGGCGCTGCAACTGCCGCATACGGAGTCTCGTTCGGCGCCCTCGCCGTCGCCTCGGGCCTCGACATCTGGCAGACCTGCGTTCTCAGCCTTCTGATGTTCACGGGCGGATCGCAGTTCGCCCTCGTCGGAGTGCTCGCCTCGGGCGGTGCCGCAGCAGGCGGCTCGGCGATCGCGAGTGCCGCGCTTCTCGGCGTGCGCAACACCGCCTACGGCATCCGCATGAAGCCGATCGTGGGCGCGGGCGTGTTCAGGAACGTGGCCGCGGCGTGGGTGACGATTGATGAGTCGACGGCCGTGTCGCTCGCGCAATCCGACCCGAAGGCGCGCCGCGTGGGCTTCTGGGTGACCGGACTCGCGGTGTTCGTCGGCTGGAACCTCACGACGCTCATCGGAGCGCTCATCGGCGATGTGCTCGGCGACACGCGCGCGTACGGGCTCGACGCAGCGGCAGCTGCGGCGTTTCTCGCGCTGCTGTGGCCTCGCCTCACGCGGCTTCAGCCCGTTGCCGTTGCGTGCGGCGCAGCGATTGTCGCGGCTGCTTTCACTCCGGTGCTCGCACCGGGGCTTCCCGTCATTCTCGCCGCCGTTGTGGCGGTGGTCGTCGGGGTGTTCAACTGGTTTTCGCACGCGAGGAGGGCGGAGTCGTGACCCTGTGGCACATTGTGCTCGCAGCATCCATCGCGTGTGTCGCCCTCAAGCTCGCGGGGTACTCGATTCCGCCGCGCGTTCTCGAGAAACCCGTGGTCTCGCGCGTCGCCGACCTCATGACCGTGGCGATGCTCGCGGCGCTCATCGTGGTGCAGGCGCTCGGCGATGGCCAGGCGATCGTCGTCGATGCCCGGCTTCCGGCTCTCGTGGTCGCGGCGGGCCTGCTCGCCATGCGTGCCCCCTTTCTCGTCGTCGTCATCGCCGCCGCGGTCGTGGCCGCGTTGCTGCGCATGGCTGGCATGCCGTGACGGCAGAGCCCAGCCGCCGCGCGGACGGCGCACACAGCACGCACCGATACGATTCTCTCGTGAGCACAGCACCGGAATGGCAGCATCCAGACGCCCACGATGATGCAGACGCACCAGTCGGCGGAGAGCCCAGCACGCTCTCGCGCATCGTCACCGCCCTGATCACACTCGTGCTCGGGGTCGTGTATGGAATCGTCGGAACTGTCGGACACACACTCACGCTCACACCGTTGGGCATCACGATTCCCTACGGTCTCGTGCTCGGCCTGATCGGCGTGCTCGCCCTGCTGCTCGGTCTGCGTCTCGTGATCGCCGAGAGGCTTCCCTCGATCGCGGCGGGCATCGGAATCGTCGGCATCGTCGCGCTCTTCTCGCTGCCGAGTCCCGGGGGGTCTGTGCTGATCACGCAGAGCGTTCTCGGACTGGTCTGGCTGTTCGGCGTGCCGCTTGTCGCCGCGATCGTGCTCGCGTGGCCGCGGCTGCCCGAGCGGAACCTTCGCACGGGCACTCCGGCGTAGACTGGGCAGACCCGGCGAGAAGGAGTTTCAGCACAGTGACCTATGTGATCGCTCTTCCGTGCGTTGACGTGAAAGATCGCGCCTGCATCGACGAATGCCCGGTCGATTGCATCTACGAGGGTGAACGCAGCCTCTACATCCACCCGGACGAGTGCGTGGACTGCGGTGCATGCGAGCCCGTATGCCCCGTCGAGGCGATCTACTACGAAGACGACCTTCCCGACGAATGGTCCGACTACTATAAGGCGAACGTCGAGTTCTTCGACGAGATCGGCTCGCCCGGAGGCGCTGCGAAGGTCGGTGTGATCCACCACGACCACCCCGTCATCGCCGCACTGCCGCCCCAGAACGCCGAGTGAGCGCGAGGTGACCCGAGAGCTTCCGGAGTACCCCTGGGACACTCTCGTTCCCTACCGTGAGAAAGCGGCGGAGCACCAGGGCGGAGTCGTCGACCTGTCGATCGGCTCACCCGTCGATCCCACGCCGGCGATCGTGCGTGATGCGCTGAAGGCGGCGACGGATGCTCACGGCTATCCGACAACGGTCGGCACTCCCGAGCTGCGCCAGGCCATCGTCGACTGGTACGCGCGCCGGCGAAACGTGCCCGACCTCGAGCTCCGCAATGTGCTGCCGACGATCGGCTCGAAAGAGCTCGTTGCCCTACTGCCGTTTCTGCTCGGCCTGGGGGAGGGCGACGTCGTCGTTCACCCGACGGCCGCGTACCCGAGCTACGCGATGGGTGCTGCGCTCTGCGGTGCGGAGGCTCTCGCGTCGGACGACCCTGCGGAATGGCCCGTCGAAACGCGCCTCATCTGGCTGAATTCGCCGGGGAACCCCGACGGGCGCGTGCACGACATCGAGAGTCTTCGCCTGGCTGTCGCCCGCGCTCGAGAGCTCGACGCCGTGATCGTGAACGACGAATGCTATGCCGAGCTGGGGTGGGAGGGGCCGTGGGTGAGTGAGCCGACGCCGTGCATTCTCGATCCGCGCGTGACGGACGGCGACCGTCGCGGCATCCTCTCGATCTATTCGCTGAGCAAGCAGTCGAACATGGCCGGATACCGTGCGGCCTTCGCGGCCGGGTGCGCTCGGGTGATCGCCTCGCTCACGAACGTGCGCAAGCACGCGGGACTCATGGTGCCCGCACCGCTGCAGCACGCGATGGCGGTCGCCCTGCGCGACGATGAGCACGTCGCGCAGCAGAAGGCGCTGTACCGGCGACGGCGCGACGTTCTCGTTCCTGCGCTCACGGCAGCCGGGTTTCGGATCGAGCGAAGCGAGGCCGGCCTGTATCTGTGGGTCACAGAGGGCCGCGACGCGTGGGAGAGCATTGACCGACTTGCGGGACTCGGCATCATCGGCGGCCCCGGTCACTTCTACGGCGACCACTATCCGACCTTCGTGCGCCTCTCGCTGACGGCGTCGGACGAGCGCGTCGATGCCGGTGCGGCACGGCTGCGAGCAGCATCCGGTGGAGAAACCCTCTAAGCGATGCTGTGAACAGTTGTCGGTTGTGACAGAAGCCCTTGTGCACGATTAGGCTGTAAGAGGAGCAGCGCGCCGTCACCATGTGCGCGCCGCGATACATCACTCAACACGTGACGGACAGGTAAGAGGAGGCGCCGTGGGCGACGTCGGACAGCAGACGGGTGACGAGGCACACAAGGCGACGCTGACGTTTCCGGGCGGCACGGCAGAACTGCCGATGGTCGACGCGACGAGCGGGGCCTCGAGCCTCGACGTCTCGACGCTGACAAAACAGACCGGCCTGACCGCCCTCGACTACGGCTTCGTGAACACCGCGGCGACGAAGTCGCGCATCACGTACATTGATGGTGACCAGGGGATTCTGCGCTACCGCGGGTACCCCATCGACCAGCTCGCCTCCAACTCGACATACCTTGAGGTCGCGTGGCTGCTGATTCACGGCGAGCTTCCGACGGCCGATGAGCTTGCCGACTTCGACGAGCGCGTGCGCCGTCACACGCTGTTGCACGAAGACCTGAAGCACTTCTTCTCGGCGCTGCCGCACACCGCGCACCCGATGTCCGTGCTGTCGAGCGCCCTGAGCGCGCTGTCGACCTACTACGAGAACGGCCTCGACCCCAAGGACCCTGAGCACGTCGAGATGACGACCATCCGGCTTCTCGCGAAGCTGCCCGTGATCGCCGCGTACGCGCACAAGAAGTCCCAGGGGCAGGCGTTCCTGTACCCCGACAACAATCTGAGCTTCGTCGACAACTTCCTGCGCCTCAACTTCGGAAACATGGCCGAAGACTACGAGGTGAACCCGGTTCTCTCGAAGGCGCTTGAGCGGCTGCTCATTCTGCACGAGGACCACGAGCAGAACGCGTCGACCTCGACAGTGCGCCTCGTCGGGTCGACGGGAGCGAACCTCTACGCGTCGATCTCGGCCGGCATCAACGCGCTCTCCGGTCCGCTGCACGGGGGAGCGAACGAGGCTGTTCTCGAGATGCTCGGTCAGATTCAGGAGTCGGGCGAGGGTGTTCGCCGCTTCGTCGAGCGCGTGAAGAACAAAGAAGACGGCGTCAAGCTCATGGGTTTCGGGCACCGCGTCTACAAGAACTACGATCCCCGCGCGCGCATCGTCAAGGAATCTGCGAACGCCGTGCTCGATTCGCTCGGCATCAGCGACCCGCTGCTCGACGTCGCGCAGGAGCTTGAGCAGATCGCGCTTGAGGACGACTACTTCAAGGAGCGCCGCCTCTACCCGAACGTGGACTTCTACACGGGCGTGATCTACAAGGCCATGGGCTTTCCCACGCGCATGTTCACCGTGCTGTTCGCGATCGGGCGCCTCCCCGGATGGATCGCCCACTGGCGCGAGATGAGCCTCGACCCGCAGACCAAGATCGGTCGCCCTCAGCAGCTGTACATCGGTGAGGGCGAACGGCAGTACCCGCAGCGCTGAGCGCCAGTCTTATCCCGCGTCGGCGGGGTGTGACGTGAGTTGCAGGAAATGGCTGTCGTCTCGATGCGAGCCGGCAGCCATTTTCTGCAACTCATTTTTCGGAGGCCGGGGCCAGCGTGAGAGTGTGCTCGGCAGCATCCGCCCTCGCATCGGACGTAAACGCCCACGGGAGGGTCTTGTGGTCGGCCCAGAGCGGTGCCTGATCGACGTAATGCGGATGATACGCGTGCCCTGACGCACCCGTGAGGTTGATCCAGGTCGAGGCATCGAAGTCTGACAGATCGATCACCTGCCGCATCGACGGCACCCAGTTGACCTCGTACCCCTGCGAGGCGCTCCAGCCGTTCGCGTTGACGACGCTCGAACCGCCGCCGACCGCGTACGGCCCGCGGTTGAAGAGCTGCTCGATGAGTCCGATTCCCGACTCGCCGAGACTCGCGTTGCGCACCGTGAGGGTGTGCAGGTCGCCCCAGGTCCACGCGCTCGGATCATCGCCCATGAGGTCGACGGCTTCGTCCCACGCGGCGTCCATCGCCCGCGCGAGCGCCTCATCACGCGTCGACACATCGTCGTCGGCCCACCACGCCGACTGGCTCAACGGCAGAAGGTTCGTGACGATCTGGAACCAGCGGGCGCTGCCCTCGGGAGCCTGCGTCTCGGGCAGCTTCGGGGCGAAGACCTGCTCGAGAAGGTTCTTCCACACGATATTGAAATAGGCGGATGCTGCGCTGTCGACGTCGTCGGAATAGTCCCACTCCGCGAGCAGCGCACGCGCCTGAAGGGTGTGCTCGCTCGGCGTCGCCTCGAGCAGGTAGGGGACGAGCACCTCGGCGATAGCGTTGTGGTTGTCCGCCTGAATGTCAGACATGTCCTGCGCCGTTAGCGGGTCGCCCGAGTCGATGAGGTCTGTCAGGCGCTCGGTGATGCGCTCGGCACGGTAGCCGGCATCCCAGTCCCTCGTAATGAAGACGGGGTAGTCCGGCCCGACGGCCGCGTTGTTGGCCGTGACGATGTAGCCCTGCGGCGGGTTGTAGGTGCTCGGCAGCTTCTCGAAGTCGACGTAGCCGCTCCAGCCGTTCTCGCTCGTCCAGCCGGGCAGCGGCGTCGTGCCGTCGCCCGTTTTGCGCACGGGAACGAGCCCTGGCGCCTGGTACCCGATGTTGCCCTCGGTGTCGGCGAAGATCAAGTTCTGGCTGGGGACGTCGAAGAGCTTCGCGGCGTCGCGGAAGGAGTCCCAGTCGCGTGCTTCGTTCATGGCGAAGACGGCGCTGGCGGTGTTTCCCGGCGTGAGCGCCGTCCATTGCAGCGAGACGCCGAGGCTCTCACCCTCGGACAGATCGATTGTGTTGGCAGCGTCATTGGCGATCGTCGTGTAGTCACCCGTGAGACCGCTCACGAGCGGACCGCGCTCTGTTGAGCGCACAGTGATCTCGACGTCGTCGCCTCCCGCCACCGAGATGGTCTCGGTGCGCACATCGAGCGGAACGTCTTCGCCGTCGAGCCGATACGTTCCCTCTTGCGTATCGATCTTCTCGATGTAGAGGTCCGCGACGTCGGGCCCGAGGTTCGTGAAGCCCCACGCGATGGAGTCGTTGTGACCGATGATCACGCCGGGCAGACCAGAGAAGGTGTAGCCCGAGACGTCGAACGGGCATTGCTCAGAGACCGATTTGCAGTGCAGTCCCATCTGGTACCAGACGGAGGGCATGACGGGGCCGAGGTGAGGGTCGTTGGCGAGCAGAGGCTTTCCCGTGGCCGTGTGATCACCGGACACGACCCACGAGTTCGACCCGATGTCGCTTCCCGCGTCGCCCAGCAGGGTCGGCATTCCGCGCAGCAGCTCCGAGAGCTGTGCGAGTTGAGGCGCAATGGCGTCTGTCGCGGCGTTGTCGGCGACAGCATCCGTTCCCTGCGTGTCATGCGGCGCGGCACTCTGCACGCTCGGCTCGCTGACGATCGTGGGGTGTATGTCGTACGGGTACTCCGGGTAGAGCGTCGCGATCTGGCTCGAGCTCATCGACGTTGAGAGAATCGCCCTGTCGATCTCCTGCTCGAGGTTCGACCGCAGGTCCCACGCCATCGCCTTGAGCCACGCCACGCTGTCGGCAGGAGTCCACGGTTCGGGGGAGTACTCGGGGTTCTGAAAGCCGAGCACGGCGTACTCAAGCGAGATGTCGGCGCCCGAGTGCGTGTCGAGGTACGCGTTGACGCCGTCGGCGTAGGCCTCGTAGTAGGCGCGCGACGTGTCGTCGAGCGCGTCAACCTCTTTCTCGGCTACCTTGCGCCAGCCGAGCGTGCGGATGAACGTGTCGGTGCTGACCTGGCTCTCACCGAACATCTCGCTCAGCCTGCCCGACGTCACGTGCCGGCGAAAGTCCATCTCCCAGAAGCGGTCCTGCGCCTGCACGAAGCCCTGCGCCAAAAACAGATCATGTGCCGACTCGGCGGTGATCTGCGGAATGCCGTACGCGTCGCGCGTGACCGTGACCTCGTGCTCGAGACCGGGGATGTCGATGGTGCCCTCAGTCTTCGGGAACGAGCGCTGGACGGTCCAGAACGCCAAACCGGCGCCGATCAGGCCGAGCACCAGCAGGGCAACGATGATCCAGAGGACGACGCGCCCGATGCGGCGGGACAGGGAATGAGCCACGGTGCTCCTTAGCGGGGACGAGGATTCGCGAGAGCGCGAGGGGGACAGGTCAGACGTGAAGTGCGTCGTTGAGGGTGACGCCAGAACCGGAGCGAGGCAGAACCTCGACCCCGCCCGACACCGAATTGCGCCGGAACAGCAGGGCAGGCATTCCGCTCAGCTCGACGGCCTTGACGGAGCGCGTCTCCGTCGAGCCGGGGTCGATCACCGTGATCTTCGTGCCCGCGGTGATGTAGAGACCCGCCTCGACGACCGAGTCGTCTCCGAGTGAGATGCCGATGCCCGAGTTCGCTCCCAGAAGCGCGCGCTCGCCGATGGTGATCCGCTGAGAACCTCCGCCAGACAGCGTTCCCATGATGGATGCTCCACCGCCGATGTCACTTCCGTCGCCGACGACGACGCCCTGCGAGATGCGCCCCTCGACCATGGAGGATCCGAGTGTTCCCGCGTTGTAGTTCACGAAGCCCTCGTGCATGACCGTCGTACCCGGCGCGAGGTGCGCGCCGAGTCGGACACGAGACGCGTCTCCGATGCGCACGCGCTCGGGCAGGACATAGTCGGTGAGGCGCGGAAACTTGTCGAGGCTCACCGCGTGGATGCCCTGCCGCAGAAGCGCCGGCCGCATGCGCTCGAAATCGCCGGGAAGCATAGGACCAGCGTTCGTCCACGCGACAACGGGCAAGTGCCCGAAGATGCCGTCGAGCGATATCGTGTTGGGTCGCACGAGCAGGTGCGACAGCAGATGGAGCCGCAGGTACGCGTCTGATGTGCTCGAGATCGGCTGCTCCAGATCTGACTCGATCGTGACGATGTCCACGGACACAGCGCGGCGAGGGTCGGGAACGGCGAGCTGCTCGAGTTCGGCCGGTGCGATCCACTTCTCGCGGTTCTCGGGAATGGAACCCAGCTGCGGCGAGGGAAACCAGGTGTCGAGCACCGTCCCGTCAGAAGCGATGGTGGCGAGGCCGTACCCCCATGCGGTTGTCGGATTTCCCTGTGAAGCGCTGGTCATGACCACCAGATTACCGAACACGGCGGCCCCTCCCGCATTCGTCGCTGACGCAGTGCGCGCCCATAGACTGAGTGCATGCCTCAACCGGTTCTCGACCTCACGGCCTCGTCGATCGATATCACTCGCGCGCTCTGTGACATTCCCTCGGAGTCGGGACATGAGGGGCAGATAGCGGATGCTGTCGAGGCGGCGGTTCGCCAGGCGGAGCACCTCGAGGTCATTCGCGATGGCGATACCGTGATCGCGCGCACGCATCTCGGCCGCGACCAGCGCGTCGTGCTCGCCGGGCATCTCGACACCGTTCCGATCGCCGGAAATGTGCCCTCGCACGTCGAGACGATCGATGACCGCGAGTACCTGTGGGGACGTGGCTCCGTTGACATGAAGGCGGGGGTCGCCGTGCAACTCAAGCTCGCTGTCGAGCTGTCTGCTCCGCTCGTCGACGTGACCTGGATCTGGTACGACCACGAAGAAGTGGCCGCCGAACTCAACAGTCTCGGTCGAATCGCGCGCACGCGCCCTGAACTGCTTGCGGGAGATTTCGCGATTCTCGGGGAGCCGACAAGCGCCCAGGTGGAGGGAGGATGCAACGGAAGTCTCAGGGTCGAGCTGCGCGCTTTCGGAACCCGAGCGCATTCGGGCCGGGCATGGGTCGGGGAGAACGCCATCCACAAGCTGGCGCCCGCGCTCGCCGTGCTCGCCGACTACCAGCCGAAGACGATCGACGTCGACGGTCTTGCCTACAGGGAAGGCCTCAACGCCGTCGGCATCACGGGAGGCATCGCGGGAAACGTGATTCCCGACGAGGGAATGATCCACGTCAACTATCGCTTCGCGCCAGACAAGACCGTGGATGAGGCGCTTGAGCACGTGCGCGACCTGTTCCCGGACATGGAGATCACTGTCGTCGACCGCGCAGAGTCCGCCAGACCGGGGCTCGACGCTCCACTTGCTCAGCAGTTTCTCGCCGCGGTCGGCGGGCAGGCAAAGCCGAAATACGGTTGGACGGATGTGGCGCGCTTCTCGGCGCTCGGCGTACCGGCCGTGAACTATGGGCCAGGCGACCCGTTGAAAGCTCACACCGATGATGAGCGCTGCGCGACAGATGAGATCCGCGCCTGCGAGACGGGTCTGAGGCACTGGCTCCTCGGAGAGTGATCATCCGGTGACGGTGCCGCGCCTCGTCGCCCGCTGGGCGCGAACGCCCGACTGGGGGCGAGTGCTTCTCATCTACGGCGCCGCTCGCCTCGTCACGACGCTCATGATGCTGTGGTTCGCCGCCAACCAGCGGGCGAACGCATGGACAGGGCCATCGCCCGACTACGCGGCGTTCGCGTCGATCTGGGACGGACGCTGGTATCAGATCGTCGCGTTCTCGGGTTACCCGAGCGACCTTCCGGTGACCGACGACGGCCACATCGCTGAGAACGCGTGGGCATTCATGCCGGTGTACCCGGGCGTCGTGCGGATCGTGATGGGCCTTACTCAGCTGCCGTGGGATGTTGCAGCGCTCGTCGTGTCGGTGCCCTGCGGCTTCGGCGCCGCCGTCGTGTTCTTCACGCTCATGCGCGAGGTGCTCGACCGGCGGACGGCGCTTTTCGCCGTCGTGCTCTTCTCTGTGGCACCCGTATCGCCGATCCTGCAGGTCGCCTACGCAGAGTCGCTGTATCTGCTTCTGCTGGGCTTTGCGCTGCTGCTGGTGATGAGACGCCGATATCTCACGGCGATCCCGGTGATCGCGGTCATGGCACTGACGCGCCCGAGCGGGCTGGCGTTCGCGCTCTTTCTGCTGCTGCACCTCGTGCATCGCGTGTGGACGCGCTCGCGGCATCCATTCTCCCTCTCTGAATTCGTGTGCCTCAGCGTGGCGGGAATCGTCAGCGCCGTCATGGGAGTCGCCTGGCTTCTCATAGCCTGGGCTGTGACGGGGTCGATGACGGCATACACCGACACCGAGCTGGCGTGGCGGTCGTCGTACGTCGGCTACGGGCCCCTCGTACCATTCGAGCCGTGGATCGACGGCGCGAACTGGTGGGCGCAGCGCTGGTTCGGCGTCGACTTCGGGGCTGTCGCGCTCGTGCCGATTCTGGCGATCGTCGCCATCGGCCTGGTTAGCAGACCCGCGAGACGGATCGGGGTCACTCTGAGACTGTGGGTCGTCTCGTACCTCGTGTACCTGCTCGCCGTCTTCTTTCCGCAGTCGAGCACGTTCCGGCTTCTGGCGCCCGTCTTTCCGATCGCTGGGGCGTTCGCGGTTCCACGGTCACGCGCATATCGCGTGGCAGCCGTCGCCGTCAGTCTCGCGCTGCAGTGGGCGTGGCTGTGGGCGTGCTGGAGTGTGAGCGGCTATGACTGGACGCCGCCGTAACATGTGCTCGCATGACGTCGGGATTGGCACGGATTCCGAATTCACGGGATAATGGGGACACACTGCACGAAAGGGGAGCCGAATGGCAGCAATGAAGCCGAGGACCGGAGATGGGCCTATGGAGGCTGTAAAGGAAGGTCGGCTGATCATTGTCCGTGTGCCGTTGGAAGGGGGCGGACGACTCGTCGTTTCGGTGAACGATGACGAGGCCAAAGAGCTCCACGACGCCCTTGCGGGTGTCGTCGCCAGCTAGAGCTGGCAAGGCAACGCTGTGGGCGCGCGATTCGATGGGGATCGCGCGCCCACAGCGTTTGTGCGCGAACTCGCCGGTAGCGTCAGCCGAGCTTTGTCAGCTGAAGCAGGCCGTCTCCGACGGGACTAATGGCGCTCACGACGGCATCGGAGGTGGCGACCTCCTCGATGACCGAGCGGAAGGCGCTCGTCACGTCGTCGCGCTGCACCGGGTCTGCGACCTTTCCCTTGTGCAGGGCGCGTGGAATCAGAACAGTTCCGCCGACGCGAGCTAGGCGCAGTGCGTGCTCGACGTTCTCGATAACTTCGCCGGGGTCGGCATCGACGAGCACGAGATCGTAGGAGTCTTCGTTCATGCGGGGGAGGACCTCGTGAGTCCTGCCCGTGATCAGTCGCGTACGCGCCGACCCGATGCCGGCATCGGTGAATGCTGAGCGTGCAGCGCCGAGATGCTCGGACTCCGAGTCGATCGTCGTGAGCACGCTGCGAGGCTGCGCTGACAGCATCCACAGGCCGGAAACGCCGCAACCCGTGCCGATCTCCATGATGTTGCGCGCTGCGCTCGCCGCTGCGATGAGCGCCAGCTGCGCTCCCGTGCCCGGAGTGACCGGCGTGACGCCGAGCTCGAGCGACTGCGCGCGAGCCGAGCGAATGGCCTCGGATTCATCGACGACGTCGTCGGTGTACTTCCAGTTCGACTCTTGTGTAGACACGGCGGCTCCTGAATCTGCTCGATTGCAAGTGTATGCGGCCCGGTCCAAGCACGCCTTGAGGCGCGACACGGTAGTCTGAATTCGTGTTCGGTTTGACGGCAGACAAGATCATCATCATCGCTGTCATTGCCGTGTTCCTGCTCGGGCCAGAGCGCGTTCCCATGTATGCAGCGAAACTCGCGCAACTGGTCAAGAACGTGCGCAATATGGCACGGGACGCCAAGACCCGCGTGCGCGACGAAATGGGCGAAGATTTCGACGACGTCGATTGGCAGAAGCTCGATCCGCGGCAGTACGATCCGCGACGCATCATTCGCGAAGCGCTCCTCGAAGACGACGAGCCAGCCAAGCCCGTGATTTCTCCCGCTGCGAAGGAGCCGAAGCCCGCGTCGCGCCAGCAGATGCTCGAGTCGGGCAAAGAGGTGATGGCGCCGCCGTTCGATGCGGAGGCCACCTGATCGCTCTGCGGCGTGAGTCGCAGGGCTGGCGGCCATGATGAGCGAACCGGAGGCCTGGCGCGGGCGCGTGCGCGGGACGCCCGCCTACCGTCGCGTGCTGTTCGGACTGTTTCTCGCCGGAGTCGCAACGTTCGCCCAGCTGTATGCGCCGCAAGCGGTTCTTCCGCTCATCGCACACGACCTCGGTGTGAGTGAGGCGACGAGCGCGCTCATCATCTCGGCGGCGACGCTCGGCCTGGCCATCGGCGTGCTTCCCTGGTCGCTTGTCGCAGACCGTGTGGGGCGGGTTCGGGCCATGATCGCCGCCGTGTGCGGAGCAACGCTCGTCGGGTTCGCCGTTCCGTTCGCGCCGACGCTCGAGCTAATGCTGGCCGGCCGATTTGTCGAAGGACTGCTGATCGGAGGTGTGCCCGCCGTCGCGATCGCGTACCTTGCCGAGGAGATCGTTCCCGAGCATGCCACGCGCGCGGCGGGAACGTATATCGCCGGTACGACGATCGGCGGATTGAGTGGACGAATCATCTCCGGACCCGTCGCCGAGGTGCTCACCTGGCAGGCGGGGATCATCGTGGTGGCGGCTCTGTGCGCGCTCTGCGCTGTCGGCTTCGCCGTACTCACGCCACAGCCCCGCGGGTTCGTTCCGCCGCGACTCCGCACGCAGAAAGCGTCCTCCGTGAGCGTGAGAATTCGAGCTGCCATATCGGATCCGCGGCTTCTCGCCCTGTACGCGCAAGCGTTTCTGCTCATGGGCGGCTTTGTCGCGGTGTACAACTTTCTCGGCTTTCGCCTCATGTCCGAACCGTTCTCGCTGCCGCCGACGATCGTCAGCCTCATCTTTCTCGCGTACCTCGGGGGCACGTGGTCATCGTCATGGGCGGGTGCCCTTGCGGCTCGCTTCGGGCGCCGTGCGGTGCTCGTCGCCGGGGTTCTCGTCATGGTCGCGGGCGTCGCCGCCACGATGAGCGAGCAGCTGGTGCTCGTACTCGCCGGACTCATCGTGATGACCGCCGGGTTCTTCGCCGCACACTCGATCGCGTCCGGCTGGACGGGCGCGGTGGCAACCGTGGGGCGAGCGCAGGCATCATCGCTGTACAACCTCTCGTACTACGCGGGGTCGAGCGTATTCGGCTGGCTCGGCGGCATCTTTCTCGCCGGCGGCGGATGGATGGGCACGGCCATCATGGTCATCGCGCTCGCTGCCGTTGCCGTGATCGTGGCGGCAGGGATGCTGCGCGAGAACTAGCGACATGAACCGCCGGTTCGGTACGCTCACGCCATGTCAACGATGAACGCGCCGCGTGTGCGCTGGCCCGAGCTCGACGCCATTCGGCGACGAGCGGTGGCGACAGCATCCGGAACCGTTCTCGAGGCCGGTGCGGGTCGCGGCGACAATTTCGGGAGCTTTGCACCGGGGATTACGTGGATCGGCCTCGAACCGCATGCGGCATCGCGCAGCGCGCTCGCCCGCACCGCACGCGCGCGGGGTCACACGCACGAGGTGCTCGATGCCCGCTGCGAACGCATTCCGCTCGACGACGCGCACGTCGACAGCGTCGTGGCGACGTTTGTGATGTGCTCTGTCGACGACGTTGCCGCGTCCCTTGCCGAGTTTTATCGGGTGCTCGTGCCCGGCGGACGCCTTGTGCTCGTCGACCACCTGGCCGCGAGTCCTGGAACGGCTATGCGGCGACTGCAGAACCTGATCTCGCCGATCACGCGCCGCCTCGACAAGGGCTGCCGGTACAACCGTGAGATCACCGCCGATATCTCCGCGGCGGGCTTCACCGACGTGGCCGCGGAGTGGTACCGCATGGACGCCTTTCCCGGTGTGACGGTGCCGTGTGCTGTGCACACAGCGCGAGCCTGAGGGGCTGCCTCAGCGGGGGGACAGATCGAGCTTGCGTCCGGAGAGGCCCCTGCCTCTGCGCTGCAGCGAATCGGCCGCCTGCTCGATGGCGATGCTCGACGGGTCGCGCGGATCGCTCAGCACGATGGGATGACCGGTGTCTCCGCCATCGCGCAGCGCGATGCTGAGGGGAACCGAGGCGAGGAGCGGCACGGGGGAGTCCTGACCCTCAGAGAGTCGACGGGCGACGTCTTCTCCGCCGCCGGCGCCAAAGAGATCGAGCACCGTTCCGTCGGGCTGCACCATGCCGGACATGTTCTCGATCACCCCCACGACCGTCTGGCCCGTCTGACGCGCGACGCGCCCCGAACGCTCCGCGACATCGGCTGCTGCCGGCTGCGGGGTCGTCACGACGACGACCTCGGCGTGGGGGAGCAGCTGGCCGACAGAGATCGCGATGTCTCCGGTTCCCGGGGGAAGATCGAGAAGCAGAACATCGAGGTCGCCGAAATAGACATCGGTGAGAAACTGCCCGAGCGTGCGATGCAGCATGGGGCCGCGCCACGCGACCGCGGTCTGCGTGTCATCGACGAACATTCCGATCGAGATGACCTTCACGCAGTGCGCGATGGGCGGGAGGATCATCTCGCCCACGCGCGTCGGCGAGACGATGAGCGGCTCTCCGTCGGCGTCGACGGCGCCCGGAACGAGGCCGAGGAGCCCCGGTATGGAGAAGCCGTGCACGTCGGCGTCGACGAGCCCAACAGCGAGCCCCCGCTTCGCGAGGGCAACGGCGAGGTTCGCCGTGACCGTCGATTTTCCGACGCCGCCCTTTCCGCTCGTGATGGTGATGACCCGCGTCATGGAGTCCGGCGTGAACGGCATCGCGCGTTTCGCACCTCTGAGCCGCTCCACAAGCGCCGTGCGCTCAGCCGGGGTCATGACGCCGACGTCGACGGCGGCGCTCGCCACCCCGGACACCGCTTCGGCGGTCTGCCGCACGTCATTCTCGATAGCGGTCGCCGCCGGGCAGCCGACGATTGTCAGGGCGATGGCGATCGTGACATTTCCCGCGTCGTCTGCGTCGACGCTGCGCACCATGTCGAGTTCTGTGATGGGTTTGCGGATCTCGGGATCGATGACCTTCTCAAGGGCACTGCGGACCGACGCCGCAAGAAGGTCAGGCGTCTCGGCTGTCATCGCTCTCCGTCGTCTCCATCTTCTCGTCAAGCTCGTCAAGCAATGCGCGCAGCTCCTGCCTGATGAAGTCCTTCGAGGCCATGTCGCGCATCGCCAGACGCAGTGCGACGACCTCGCGCGCAAGATATTCGGTGTCGGCGAGGTTACGCTCAGACCGTTGTCTGTCCTGTTCAATCTGCACACGGTCGCGGTCGTCCTGCCGGTTCTGCGCGAGCAGAATGAGGGGCGCGGCGTACGAGGCCTGAAGCGAGAGCACGAGTGTGAGGGCGGTGAAACCGAGCGCGACGGAGTCGAATCGAACGCTCTCGGGGCCCCACGTGTTCCACGCCATCCAGGCAAGGCAGAAGACGGTGAGCGAGAGCAGGAATGCCGGCGTTCCCATGGCGCGGGCGACCCACTCCGTGAAGCGGCCGAACCGGTCCCGGTCGCTCACCTTGCGCGAGAACAACGGCTGACGCACGCCCCGCGGCGCGTCGAGTCGCTTGTCGTCTCGTGGTGATCTAGCCATTCGACGACCTCCTCACGGTCTCGTCCCTCACGGGTTCGTCTTCGTCTTGGCTGCGCCAATCGTCGGGCAGCAGATAGTCGAGGATGTCGTCAACGGTCACCACCCCGACAAGTCTGTCGGCGTCGTCGACGACCGGAACGGATACCAGATCGTAGCTCGCCAGAATGCGCGTCACCTCAGCCGCTGTCGCCTGTGCGCTCACGGGCTCGATGCTCTGATCGAGAATCGCGCCGAGTCTCTCGTGCGGCGGATGCCGCAGCATCCTCTGGTAGTGAACCATTCCGAGGAACCGCCCCGTCGGCGGTTCGTACGGTGGCAGCGTGATGCACAGCGCGGCTCCGAGCGCTGGCGGCAGGTCAGCCTTGCGAATGAGCGCGAGTCCCTCAGCAACCGTGGAGTCGGCGGTCAGAATGACCGGTTCCGTCGTCATGAGACCGCCGGCGGTGTCGGGCTCGTACTCGAGCAGCATCCGCACGTCTTCTGCCTCTTCGGGCTCCATCAGTCCCAGAAGCCGCTCTTGGCGATCGTCGGGCAGCTGCGCCACGAGGTCGGCGGCGTCGTCTGGCTGCATCTGATCGAGAACGGATGCTGCGCGATCGTCGTCGATGCGGGCGAGAAGGGCCACCTGGTCGTCGACCTGCATCTCTTCGAGGGCGTCAGCGAGCCGACTGTCGGGCAGCTCGGCGGCCACCTCGAGCATGCGCTCATGCGGCAGCTCGAGAATCGTGTTCGCCAGGTCGGCCGGCTTGAGGTCGCTGAGGCTCGCCACCAGGTGCTCGGCGGACTGCGCCTCGTTCGAGATCTTCTCGCGAATCTCGCGCCACGTCGCGAAGGCCGTCGGCCCCTTGGCGAAGAGCGATCCGGAGACTTTCGGTCTGCGCACGAAGTACTGGCTGACGTTCCACGCGCCCTGGCGCTTCTCATCGATGGCGACATCTTCGATCGTCGCTTCACCCGAACCATCGACGAAGTCGATCTTGCGGCCGAGTATCTCGGCGATCACACGCACCTCGCCTCCACGCTGCTCAAAGCGCCGCACGTTGATGAGGCCGGTCGTGATGACCTGCCCAGGGCCGATCGATGTGACGCGGCCGATCGGCACGAACACGCGCCGCTTGCCGGGGATCTCGACGATCAGCCCGACAACGCGCGGCGGATCGTTCGTGCGATTGACAACGAGGACGTCACGGACCTTTCCGACCCGGTCGCCCGCCGGGTCGAAGACGGTGCAGCCCGCGAGGCGGGCGACGAAGACTCTCGTGGTGCTCACACCACTAACTTAGACCGCTTGCACCGTCTGTGCTCGCGTCGCGCGCGTGCTCAGACAAGCATGGGACAATGACACCGTGAGTTATCAGCAGTCGTCGGGACGTGGCCGCATGTCGTTCCAGGGCATTCCGCACGGAGACACCGTTGCCTCGTTCGAAACGTACCCCGAGGCGCAGCGCGCGGTCGACAAGCTTGCCGCTGCGGAGTTTCCCGTGAAGAAGGTGTCGATCATCGGCAATGGGCTCACGAGCGTCGAGCGCATCACCGGAAAGCTCAGCTACGGGCGAGCCGCGGCGTCTGGTGCGCTGAGCGGGGCGTGGCTCGGACTGTTCTTCGGCCTCCTGCTCATTCTGATCAACCCGCAGTCCGACCTCGTGTTCGTCGGCGCCGCCGTGCTGATCGGCGCGGCCTTCGGCATGGTCTTCACCATGTTCAACTATGCGATCAACCGCAAGCGTCGCGATTTCAGCTCGGTCGCGCAGATCGTCGCGAGCTCATATTCGGTCATCGTCGACCCCGAGCTGGCGAACAAGGCGCGTCACGAGCTCGGCGTCGAACAGCCGCCGCTGTAGCAGCGTCTCGAGACTCATCGGTTAAGCGGGTGGATGCTGCCGGGCCGTGTCCGGCAGCATCCACTCTCTCGCGTTTCTACGCTGTCTGGCGCGCGATCCAGGCCTCGACCTCATCTGCGGTGCGGGGGATCGCAGACGACAGGTTCACTGCGCCGTCCGCCGTGACGAGGATGTCGTCTTCGATGCGAACGCCGATGCCGCGCAGCTCCTCGGGAACGGTGAGGTCGTCCGGCTGGAAGTACAGGCCGGGCTCGATGGTGAAGACCATGCCTTCGGCCACTTCGCCGTCGTGGTACATCTCGCGGCGCGCCTGTGCGCAGTCGTGCACGTCGAGTCCCAGGTGGTGGCTTGTGCCGTGCACCATGTAGCGGCGGTGAAACTGGTTCTCGGGGCGAAGCGACTCTTCGGCCGAGCCGGGAAGGAGCCCCCATTCGGCGGTCTTCTCCGCGATCACCCGCATGGCCTCGGCGTGCACGTCTCGGAAGACGATTCCGGGTCGGACGATGGCGAGCGCGGCATCAGCGGCTTCGCGTACGGCCTCATACACGCGACGCTGCACGTCTGTGAACGTCCCGCTGACGGGCAGCGTCCGTGTGATGTCTGCGGTATACAGACTGTCGAGTTCGACGCCGGCGTCCATCAGCATCAGATCTCCCGGCACGACGGGGCCGTCGTTGCGCGTCCAGTGCAGCACGCACGCGTGCGGACCGGAAGCGGCGATCGTGTCGTAGCCGACGGCGTTTCCGTCGAGACGCGCTCGCGTGTAGAAGGCTCCCTCGACGGCACGTTCGCCGCGGGGCTCACGCACGATGCGCGGAAAATCGGCGATGACGTCGTCGAAGCCGCGCGCCGTCGCGTCGACGGCTGCCTGCAGCTGCGCGACCTCGTAGTCGTCCTTGACGAGGCGAAGCTCCGAGAGAAACTCCGCGAGCTCACTCGAGTCGAGCGTGACGTCGTCGTCGGTTGTCGTGAGCTCGTCAATGTGCGCCGTGGCGATGTCGAGATCGGCGGCGACTTGAGCCAGTGACGGGCGCGGGCCGATCCAGAACTCTCCGATCGCGGGGTTCGCGTAGAACTCGCTCGACGTGCGATCGGCGCGCTCGCGGAAGTACAGCGTCACGTCGTGACCAGACGCGGTTGGCTCGAAGACGAGCACGGAGTCCGGTTCGGCGTCGGATCCCCACCCGGTGAGGTGCGAGAAGGCAGAGTGCGCGCGAAAGGGAAAGTCCGTGTCATTCGAGCGAACGGCGAGCGAGCCGGCCCGAACGACGACGCGGCGGCCGGCGAACCGCTCAGAGACGCGGTCCCGGCGTCGACGCGCGTAGGGGGCGGACTCGCGCGCGGGCGGAAGCTGGTCGGCCCGCTCGGCCCACTTGGAGCCGATGTAGTCCTGAAAGGCGGTGCTCGACGGCGTCGTCGAACGGTTCGCCGTGCCCGTTACCTCTTCGCGTGTGGCGGTGGGTTGAGCAGAGTGTGACGTGGAGGTATCCATGTCGGTATTGTCTCACCGTCCGCCTGGAGATCGGCTCGATCAGGATGCTGTCATCGGCCGTAAGTGCGCGATCACGGGGCGGTGGTCGCTGCCGGAGGCGTCGTGGTCGGTGGCGACGCGGAAACCCGAGACCTTCCACGCGTTCGTGACCATGACGTGATCGATGGGAGCACCGAACAGCGCGGGCCACGCCGTCGACCAGGTGCCGACAGACCCCGCACCGGCGAGCGTCGCGGCATCTGTGCATCGCCCGAGGTCTGCACCGTCGACGCCGAGCGCCGCCATGTGGTCGATCGTCGCGTTGAAGTCGCCCGCCATGATGACGTTGTCGCCCGAGCACTGATCGGCGAGCCATGCCAGGTCAGCGCGCCAGTTGTCCATCTGCGTCTGGGTCGGCGCCACGGCATGAACGGCGACGATCCGTGGTCCGGTGTCGTTCACGGGCTCGAGCACGACGGAGGGGAGCACAGCCGTGTTGTCCGAACGCTCCGCGCTCGACGAGACCTGCCGGTAGTCGCCCAGCTCCGGGCTCACGAGCACGGTTGTCGAGCGGGCCTTCGCCACATCGTCAAACGCCACAGTGTGAACCCACATCGGCTGCCCGGCCTCGCGCATGGCTACAGCGATGTCGATTCCCGCCTGCTTCGTCGTCTCGGGCAGCGTCACGATGTCGGCGCCGGATTCGACGGCCAGGTCGGCGATGGCGTCGGCTCCAGGCTCATCGCCGAGCGTATTCCACGTGAGCACGGTGACGTCATCGGGCCTGCTGCTGGCTGTCGTGTTGACGCCGATTCCGCGCACGGCGGCGATGCCCGCGACGGCGACGGCGAAGATCAGCAGCAGAGCGGCAAGCGAACCGGCGAAACCGCGGATCGGCTTGACGAAGCAGAGCACGAGCAGCACGAGCGCCAGCGCTGCTGCGCCGACCGCGAGCACGGTCCTCAGGGCAACGGCCTGTGCGACGATCCACGTGGTCTCGAGACCCGCAGCCTGAGGCCACGCAAGAATGATCAGCGCTACGAGCACCGCGAGAGTCACGATTGCGCCCAGAAACTTCCCCATCGCGGCACACACTACCGAGCTGCCACTGAGAGAACGCCGCGCAACGACCGTAGGATTCCCCTATGACTCGTGTGATTGCCGGACCAGCGGACCTCCACGCGCACTCGGCGGTCTCCGACGGCACGCAGAGTCCTCGCGAGCTCGTCGAGGAGGCCGCGCGGGCGGGACTCGGAGCCCTCGCGCTCACCGACCATGATTCGGTCGCGGGGTGGGAGGAAGCCAGCGACGCGGCGCGCGAGACAGAATTGACGCTGATCCCCGGCATGGAGTTCAGCACGCGCTATGGCCACCGAAGCGTGCATCTCCTGGCGTATCTCATTGACCCGGCGAACCGTTCGCTGGTCGACGAGACCGCGCGCATCAGGGAGTCACGGCTCACGCGGGCTGAGCGCATCGTCGAGAATCTCGCGGCGGACTTCGACATCACGTGGGCCGACGTGCGTGAGCAGGCGCGTGATGGCGCGACCGTTGGCCGGCCGCACATCGCCGACGCGCTCGTGGCGCGCGGAATCGTCGCCGACCGCACAGCGGCGTTCGACAGCATCCTTCACCCCTCGCGAGGCTACGTGTTTCCGCACTACGCTCCCGATCCGCTCACAGCCGTCGCTCTCGTACGCGCGGCGGGCGGTGTTCCCGTGCTCGCGCACCCCGCGACGGCGGGCCGAAGCAGAATGCTCACGGAAGGCTACATTCGGGAACTCGTCGACGCCGGGCTGTTCGGACTCGAGATCGACCACCGCGAGAACACGGCAGAGGGCAAGCGGATGCTGCGGCTCTACGCCGAGCGGTACGGGCTCGTCGCGACAGGGTCGAGCGATTACCACGGCGCGGGAAAGCCGAACGTTCTCGGCGAGAACACCACGGACCCAGCCGTTGTGCGGAGGATCATCGCCGAGGCTGACGGCTGGTCGCCCGTCGGCGCGTAGCGACTCGACGAGCGGGGCTACTCCGTCGGCCGAGGTGCCGAGCGGCGACGGCGCCTGCGGGGTGCGCTGTTCCCGTCTTTGTGCTCGGGGCCGCGTCCGTCGTGGACTCCCGATGCCTCGCTCGGTTCGGAGCGCGGAGCGGACTTCTGCTCGGAACCCTGGCCGGAGCGACGACGCGTACGGCTGCGCTTGCGCTTGCGGGGCTCACCGCTCGACGACCGTTCGCTCGGCGCGATCTCAGGGCTCTTCTGAGCGATGCGCCCCTTCGTGCCCTCGGGAATGTCGAGGTCCGTGTACAGATGCGGGCTCGACGAGTACGTCTCGACCGGCTCGGTCTGATTGAGCTCGAGCGTTCGGTTGATGAGCGTCCACTTGTGCATGTCGGCCCAGTCGACGAACGTGACGGCGATTCCCGTCTTTCCGGCGCGGCCCGTGCGTCCTGCACGGTGCAGGTAGGTCTCGTGGTCGTCGGGGATCGTGTGATTGATCACGTGAGTGACGTCGGTCACGTCGATGCCGCGCGCAGCGACATCCGTCGCGATCATGATGTCTTTCTTGCCCGACTTGAACGCCTTCATGGCGCGCTCGCGCTGCTCTTGATTGAGGTCACCGTGCACGGCGACGGCGGGAAAGCCGCGATCGCGCAGTTCTTCCATGAGCTTGGCTGCGGCGCGCTTTGTGCGCATGAAGATGATCGTCTTTCCGCGGCCGTTCGCCTGCAGAATTCGCGCGATCGTCTCGTCTTTGTCGAGGGCGTGCGCACGGTAGATCAAGTGCTTGATGTTCGCCTGCGTGACGCCCTCGTCAGGAGCGGCCGCCCTGACGTGAATGGGGCGCGTCATGAACCGTCGTGCGAGCGCGACGATCGGAGCGGGCATCGTCGCCGAGAACAGCATGGTGTGCCTCGTCGTCGGGGCGACGGAGAAGAGCTTCTCGATGTCGGCGAGGAAGCCGAGATCCAGCATCTTGTCTGCTTCGTCGAGAACCATCTCGCGAACGCCCGAGAGTGACAGGATGCGCTTGTTCATGAGGTCGATGAGTCGACCTGGGGTGCCGACGACGACCTGGGCGCCATTCTTCAGCTGCTCGATCTGACCGTCGTACGACTTGCCACCGTAGATAAGTGCGACCTCGACGTCGCGGTTCGAGGCGGCGACCTGCAGGTCTTCTGCCACCTGCGTGGCCAGCTCGCGAGTGGGCACGACGATGAGCGCCTTCACTCCCGGCTCTGGCTGCGCGCCGATGCGCTGAAGCAGAGGGAGTCCGAAGCCGAGGGTCTTTCCTGTTCCGGTCTTCGCCTGCCCAATGATGTCCTGCCCTGTGAGGGCGAGCGGAATCGTCTGTTCTTGAATGGGGAAGGGGTCGACGATGTTCTTGCGCGCGAGCGCATCGGCCATGTCGTTGTCGACGCCGAGTTCTGAAAATGTCACGAGGTGATTGCTGCCTTGTCCGTGCCGAAAATGGTCTACGCCTGCTTTCGTTCACGTAGGGCGTAGCGAGCCGATCCGATGCCGGGCTCATGACGAGCTTAGCTCAGTGACCATCACGTAAGCTGGGCGAGTGCAATTCGGGTTCAAGAGACGACGCTCGCCGTCAGAGCTTCCGCGCCTGCGCGGACGGGGCGAATCGTCGGCCGTTCGCGTCGAGTTCACCGACCTGCACCCCGACACGAGCACGTATCTCGGGCAGGCCGCGTTCCTGCAGCTGAGCGTCTTCGAGATGCTGTCGACGGTGAGTGCGTCGATGGACGACCTCGTCTTCTCGCCAGGCGTCGCCGAGGCTGCAGCGGTAGCGCTGCGCAAGCACACAGCGCTCAGCGATGAGATCCGGCGGCGCGAAGAAGACCCGACATCAGCGATGGCACAGCCGAAGGACGCCGTTGCGCGGTTCCGCGAGCAGACGGCGGGAGGAACCCTCGAGCAGCGCGTGCTCTCGGTTTACGTGACAGCGGGCATCCTCGACGACCTGTTCCTGGGCCTGGCGTCGAGCCTTCCTTCCGACATCTCGAAGCGCGTGACGGCGATTCTCGCTGAAGACAATCGACGCGACGTGCTGCGACAGTATCTGCAGGCCAGCATTCAAACCAGCCCGGGCATCGCGTCGATGCTCGCGTTGTGGGGCCGGCGGCTCGTCGGCGACACTCTGCTGCTCGCGCACACCGTGGTTCCCGTCGAGAACGGCGTCACGGAAGAGCGGGTCGAGCCGGTGTTCACCGAGCTCATCGCCGCTCACACGCGCCGCATGGACTCGCTCGGACTGACGGCGTAGTCCCGACGCTGCAGGTGGTGCTCGGAACGGCTATGCCCCGAGGGACGTCAGCATCGCGGCATCCTTCGCATTGCGCATGGTGCCGATGAGAAGGTCGAGACCGACCGAGACGACGACGCTCGCGGCGATCGAGACGACCCAGATCCAGCCGCCGTCCCACGCCCAGCCCAGCCATGTCAGCGCGAGCCACACGACAGCGGCAGAGATGGTGCCGATGGCGGGAACGAGCATGCTGCCGTGCTGCAGACGCCACGGGAGCGCGTATCGGGCGGCGAGTCCGGCGGCGATGCCGAAGAGCATGACGAAGAGCAGTTCCATGGGGCAGAAGCCTACGCGACGAAGCCGACGCGGCGGGACTCTTCGTTTCCGAGTTCGACGTATGCGACGCCCTCGGTCGGGATCACGAAGATGTTGCCCTTGTCGTCGGCGAGCTCGAAGAATGGAGCCTTGTCGCTGAGCGCCGTGCCGATCGTCTTCTTGACATCGTCGATCGACTTGTCTGACGAGAAGTTGATCTCACGGGGGCTGTTGGTGATGCCGATGCGGATGTCCACGTGTGTCCCTTTCCTCTTGCTGTACGCACAACACTACGACACCCGAACGGCACACGAAGACCGTCTGATGCCGCCGTCAGCGAACACTTACGTCGCTGTCGCTGTCGGTGACCTTCGATAGCGTGAGTGTGTGACTCAGACGACCTTCGCTGCCGCCGCGATTGAGGGCGGGCATCCGGATGCTGCGGAGCTCGACGCATCTCAGCGAGCGGTCGTCACCGCACCGTCCGGCGTGCATCGCGCGGTCACGGGTGCACCGGGAAGCGGCAAGACGACGACGCTCGTCGAACTCATCGCGCACCGCATTCAGCGCGGTGACCTCGCGGCCGACGGTGTCCTCGCCATCGTGCCGTCGCGGCTCGCGGCCAATCGACTGCGCGACAGGCTCGCGCTGCGCGTCGGGGTGCCGACGAGCGGGCCGCTCGCGCGCACGGTGAACAGCGCCGCGTTCCACATCGTGCAGAACGCGACGGCCGCGGGAACCGAACCCGTGCGGCTGCTCACGGGCGCCGAGCAAGACCACATTCTCTCGGAGATCCTCGCCGGGCACGTGCACGACGAGTCAGGACCGGTATGGCCAGAGACGCTGGGCCCCGAGGTGCGGGCGCTGCAGGGGTTTCGCACCGAGCTGCGCGAGCTCATGATGCGCTGCGTCGAGAACGGCACGAGCACCGATGAGCTGCGGCAACTCGCTCACGTGCACGAGCGACCGGAGTGGCTCGCCGCGGCCAGCATCATCGACGAGTACGGAGTCGTCGTCGACAGCTACGCCTCTGTCTACCGTGACTCGTCAGAGCTTCTCGCCGAAGCCGTGCAGCTCGTCTCGGAGGGAGCGGGCATCGACGGTCTGCAGCTCGTCGCCGTCGATGACCTGCAGGAGTTCGGTCCCGGCATGATTCGTCTGCTGCGCGCGTTCGCATCGCGCGGCATCGACATCGTCGCCTTCGGTGACCCCGACGTTGCGGTTTCGACGTTCCGCGGTTCAGATGTCGGCGCGATCGCGCGACTCGGGGAACGCATCGGGGCGGACGTAGACGTGCACACGCTTTCGACCGTGCATCGCGGTGGTTCCAGCATCCGGGGTCTCGTGCGCAGCGTCGCTGAGCACATCGGCGCAGCGGGCGGAGTCGAGCATCGTCGTGCAGAGGCGGCACGAGACGAAGCGGGAACGGTCCCGCCTGTCGTGCGCATCGAGGCGACCTCGCCCGCCGGAGAATACCGGCAGATCGCGCGCGTGCTGCGTGAGCACCACCTGTTTCGCGACATTCCGTGGTCGCGCATGATCGTCGTCGTCCGCTCGGGCGCGCTCGTGCCCGCCGTGTCGAAAGCACTCGCGCTCGCCGAAGTGCCGACGAAGACGCCCGTGGGTGCGCTGAGCATCCGTGACGCATACGCATCGCGTCAGCTTCTCGACGCCGCAGCTCTGGCGATCGGGTACGCGCCGGCGACGGCGGACCTCGTCGAGTCGCTCGCGGCCGGCCCGATCTGCGGTCTCGACACGGTCGCGATTCGACGCCTCAAACGTGAGCTGCGGCACGAAGACATCGCGGGCGGCGGCACGTCGACGCCGGGCGAGTTGTTCGTCGCAGCCTTTGCGCACACCAACGGCTTCGCCTCGATCGACAGCGCATCGGCGCGCAGAGCCGGGCGGTTCGCGGCGTCCCTCGATGCTGCGCGAACTCTCGCCGAAAGCGGCGGCAGCATCGAAGAAGTGCTCTGGACGATCTGGTCGAGCAGCGGCCTCGCCGAAAGCTGGGGCAGCCAAGCGCTCGGCTCTGGGCTCGCGGCAGACGAGGCGAACAGGCACCTGGATGCTGTCATGGCGCTGTTCACAGCGGCAAAGCGCTTCGTCGAACGCAACCCGGAGAACCCGGCGAGCGGCTTTCTGAATGAGGTGTTCTCAGCAGAGGTTCCCGAGGACTCGCTCACGCCACAGTCGGCAACGGACGCCGTGTGGGTCGGCACGCCGAACTCGGTGATCGGAACAGAGGCCGACATCGTTGTCATTGCGCACGCGCAGGACGGCACGTGGCCGAACCCGCAGATTCGCGGTTCGCTGCTGTACCCGCAGCTGCTGAGTTCTGTGCTCGCCGGGCTTCCGGTCGAGACACTCGACGCGCGGGCAGACGTACTCGCCGACGAGCTGCGCATGTTCGCCCTCGCGATCTCGCGCGCGGCGCAGCAGATCGTCGTGAGCGCAACCGCCAGCGATGACGAGCAGCCGAGTGTCTTCTTTCGATTCCCCGCGATCGCGCAGGCTCCCGTGCGCGACGCCGCCGAAGGGCAGCATCCGTTCACGCTCAGGGGACTCACGGGCCGCTTGCGCCGCATCGCCGCGCACGGCGTCCGCGCCGGCGACCGCGCCCGTGCGGCATCCGCCCTGGCCCGCTTGGCCGAGCACGACGTCGACGGTGCGCACCCGGCAGACTGGTACGGCATGCTTGAACCATCCACAACGAGTCCGCTCGTCGATCTGAACGATGATGACGCGCGTGTGCGGGTGTCGCCGTCGAAGCTCGAGACCTTCGAGAAGTCGCCGCTCGTCTGGTTCATCGACACGATGGCGGCGAGTCCCTCGGGCGTCATCGCAGGCATGGGAACCGTCATTCACGCCGCGATGGAGAAGGCGGGAGCGCTCGCCGAACCCGAGCAGACCGATGAGCGACTCGGTGTCGAAGCGCTGTGGGCCGACGTCGCCGAACGTTGGCAGGAGCTGCACTTCGATGCGCCCTGGATCGGCGATGCGCAGAAGCGGCGCGCTCGCGAGATGGTCGGTGCGCTCTCTGAGTACCTTCTCGACGCGAAGCGTTCGGGCAACACGGTGGTCAGCGCCGAGGGAAGGTTCGAGGTCGAGGTCGGAGCAGTGAAGCTGAGCGGCATCATCGATCGCGTCGAGCGTCTGCCTGACGGCCGCATCGTCATCGTGGATCTCAAGACCGGTCGCACGACGCCGACGAAGGCCGACATTCCGACGCACGCGCAGCTGAGCGCGTACCAGCTTGCCCTCTCGCACGGCGCGATCGAGGGAGCGCTGGACGCGCAAAGCGGGGGAGCTGCACTGCTCTTCGTCTCGAGTGGAGTGCAGGGGCGCAGCTACCGCGTCATGGTCCAGGACCCTCACGATGACGCAGCCCGCGACGAATTCGCGGAGCGACTGCGTGCAGCAGGCTCGGGAATGGCGTCGAACACCTTTCCCGGAGCCGTCGATCTTGCAGAGCGTGACCCGGCATCGGCGTTCGCATACCGCATTCACCTCATCGCGGCGGTGTCGGAATGAACGGTATGAGCGCCCGTGAGATCGCCGAGCGTCTCGGACTTCCTCGCCCGACAGACGAGCAGGTTGCCGTCATCGAGGCGCCGCTCGAGCCCGCGCTCGTCGTTGCCGGCGCGGGAAGCGGCAAGACCGAGACGATGGCGAACCGCATCGTGTGGCTTCTCGCCAACGATCACATCACCGTCTCTCAGGTGCTCGGCCTCACGTTCACGCGCAAAGCCGCTGGCGAACTCGCCACTCGCGTGCGTGAGCGCATTGCGCAGCTCAGGGAAATCGACGGGCGCGCAGATGACGTTCTTGAGGCACCGACGATCTCGACGTACAACGCCTTCGCGGCGGCGCTGTTCCGCGAGCATGGTCGCCTGATCGGACGGGAACCGGACGTCACCGTCATCAGCGCAGCATCCGCCTGGACGCTCGCTCGCGACATCATCGTGTCAAGCGACGATGCTCGTCTCGCCGAACTCGACAAGAGCGTCGACGCGATCACGAGCGCTGTCGTGCGCGTCGCCCACGCGCTGAGCGACAACGATGCTCTCACCGAGATCGACGGAATCGGCATGATGTGCGACGAGTTCTCGGGGCTCGCGACACTGCCCATCAACGATGACGTGAGCAGAAAGCGCACCCCAGACAAGGGGCTCACAGACGCGTGCCGCGACGTCGCCGCACTCCCAGTGCTGCTCGAGCATGCGCGCCGCTTTCACGACGAGAAGCGGGCCCGCGGGTTCATCGAGTTCAGCGATCAGGTGGCGCTCGCGCTGCAGATCACACGCACGATCGAGCATGTTCCCGAGGAGTACCGTGAGCGGTTTCGCGTGGTGATTCTCGACGAGTATCAAGACACGTCCGTCGTTCAGACGGAGCTGCTGTCTCGGCTGTTCGCGGGCCACGGCGTCATGGCGGTCGGTGATCCGAATCAATCGATCTACGGCTGGCGCGGAGCGAGTGCGTCGAACCTCGCACGCTTCAGCGTGGACTTCGGTGGCAGGCGCAGCTACTCGCTCTCGACGAGCTGGAGAAACGCGCGCACGATTCTCGACGCCGCCAATGTTCTCGTGTCGGAGCTGCCGTCGCTCCCCGATGCGCCCGTGACGAGGCTCTCGCCGTCGCCGGTGGCAACGCCAGGGTCCGTGGAGATCCGGTTTCCCGAGACGATCGACGACGAAGCAGATGAGGTCGCAGCGTGGTTCGCCGAACGACTGAGTCACCCCGGACAGTCGGCAGCCCTGCTCTGCCGCTCGCTCAAGACGGTTCGTCCATTCACGCTCGCGCTCGAGCGGCACGACGTTCCGTACCACGTTCTCGGGCTCGCGGGCCTGCTCGAGCAGCCTGTCGTCGTCGATCTCGTGTGCACACTCCGCGTGCTTGACGACCCGACGGCAGGCTCCGAGCTCATTCGCCTGCTCACGGGTGCTCGGTGGCGCGTCGGAACCAAGGACATCGCGGGGCTGAGAGAGGCGGCGCGGTGGCTGGCCGAGCGCGACCTGCACCAGCAGCGCGTGCCCGACGAGACGCGGCAGCTGATGCGCGAATCCGTTGCCGACGACGACGGCGCATCGCTCGTCGATGCACTTGATTTTCTCGTGACCGCTCCCGACGACCATCGGGCGCTCAGCGGCATCACCGAGGTCGGGCGCGAGCGCATGCGATCGTGTGGCGCTGTCATCGCGCGCCTCAGGCGTCGGTCGGGCCTCGCGCTCAATGATCTTGTGAATCTCGTGGTGCAAGAGCTGAGGCTCGACATCGAGGTGGCGGCGAATGCGACGAATGCGCTTGGCCGGTCGAGCCTCGAAGCATTCTCGGACCAGATCGCGGCCTATCTCGCTGTCGACGAGCGCGGGGCACTCGGGCCGTTCCTCGCGTGGCTCGCCGAAGCCGAGAAGCTCGAGAATCTGAGTCCCCGAACCGAGGATCCGGAACCGGGAACGGTGCAGATTCTCACGATCCACGGCGCCAAGGGCCTGGAGTGGGACAGCGTCGCGGTGCCACGACTCGTTGACGGCGAGCTTCCCTCAAAGCTGCGCAGCAAGCGCGGATGGACGGCGTTCGGCGAGCTTCCGTACGCCTTCAGAGGTGACCGCTTCGACCTGCCAGAGCTCGCGTGGCGCGGTGCGCAAAACCAGCAGGACTTCGTACGCGCGAGCGCGAGCTTCGGCGAGGCGCTTGAGCGGCGCGACGCCGAGGAGCAGCGGCGACTTGCCTATGTCGCTGTTACGCGCGCTCGTACGGCGTTGCTGGCGAGCGGCTCGTTCTGGGCGTCGCAGAAGCGGCCGCGCGGGCCCGGCGTGTTCCTCGCAGATATTCACCGTGCTGTTCCCACGGCGATCGCTGCGCTTCCCGTTGCCACAGAGCTCGATGAGAATCCGCTCGCGATCGAGGTGGAGCCCCTGCCGTGGCCGCGAGATCCGCTCGGCGCTCGCCGAGCCGCCGTGCTCGACGCCGCGCAGGCCGTACGTCAGGCCGACCCGGCAGCTGAGACACCGTGGGACGACGAGATCGCGCTGCTGCTCGCCGAGCGCGAGCGCAAGCTGACCGCGGGGTCGAGCGTTGCTCTGCCGCAACGCGTACCGGCATCGCGGTTCAAGGACTACGTGACAGACCCGGATGCTGTCGCCGCCGCCCTTCGGCGGCCGATGCCCGAGAGGCCGTACCGTCAGACGAGACTCGGCACACTGTTCCACTCATGGGTCGAAGAGCGCTCCGGCCTCTACGGTGGGTCAGAAACGCTCGACAGCGAGCTTTTCGAAGCGGACATCGATGTCGACGAGACGGGAACGCTCGCGCCGGTCGAACGCGCGGAGCTCGAGGCGCTCGAGTCGCTGAAGAGAACGTTCGAGCGCTCCGAATGGGGAGACAAGCAGCCGATCGATGTTGAGCGCGAAATCAACTTCGTGCTCGCGGGCCAGGTCATCATCTGCAAACTCGACGCCGTGTACCGCACAGAGACGGGGTATCAGATTGTCGACTGGAAGACGGGCAAGCCGCCCCGCACGCGCGAGGAGCTCGAGGACAGACAACTTCAACTCGCGCTCTACCGTGCCGCCTACGCGCAGGCAGAGGGGATCGACCCGAGCACGATCGACGCGGCCCTGTACTACGTCGCCGACGATCTGATCGTGCGCCCTGATCACGTCTCGTCAGAAGAGGAGCTGCGGTCGCGGTGGCTGTCGTCGCTCTCGCGCAGCTGAGACACGTCGATCGGACCTGTCTCCTGCTCATCGGGCGACGGCGTGCCGGCAGCATCCTGACGCCCACTTGACGCCTTGGCGAGCTCGCGCTCGAACTCATCGGGGTCGAAGCTGTCGGTGTCCATCGAGATCGCCGAAGAGCCAGAGCCGGATGCTGTCTGCGGCGTGTTCTTCAGCATCTCCTGCACGTCGGCGACCGTCATGACCGGCCCGGGTGACGACGAGATCGGAGACATGAGGTTGCCGAGAACGCTGTCGACGAGGCCGTCGAGCATGCTGACCGCGTCATCGATGATCGCCTGGTCGTGGAGATCACGACCGTGCAGCAGCCACCGGGCCAGCTCCAGTTCGGCGTAGAGCATCGAGCGCTGGCGAATCATGGCGTCCGGCGTGCGCGTGCTCGCCGCAACGTACGCGGCGAAGACGCTCTCGGCTGCCTCTCCCGCAGCCGAGAGCCAGTGCAGATCGCGCGCGGGGTCGGCGACGCGCAGCGATCCCCAGCCGATCATGCCGGTGACGATCGGGCCGGGCTCGTGGTCGGTGACGAGAAATGAATCGGCGGCAATCGAGCCGCCGATGACGGTCGGCTGAAAGCGCCACAGTGCGTCGTCGGCAGCAGCGTCGGCCCAGCGCTTGCGCACGGCAGCGGGAAGCAGCTTGGTCGCCGCTGCACGCTCGATGACGTTGCGAGCCTCGTCCCTGCTGTCTGCCGCACTCTGCACGGGGAGTCCCGCGTCGGAGACGAAGGAGCCGGGAAGGGCGTGGATCGCGGCGATCGCACCGCCCATGGAGCTCGCCACTCCGTCGCCCGAGGGAATCGACTCCGCGTCGACCTGGTACCCGGGCAGGTAGTCGTACACGACGGCGCGCGTCTCACCAGCAGGAGCTTGACCCAGAACACGGTGAACGTCGAACGGGAGCCGACTGCGGATTCCCTCGCTCATCGCCTGGAGAACGAGAAGCTCGCGCGATTGGTCGGTCTCAGCCTGCTGAGTGTTCGGAATGCGGACCACGTACTGCTTGTCGTCATCTGCGAGCAGAAGTGCCGAATCGTATGCGCCCGACTCTCGGTGCCCGAGTTCACCGCTGCCGATGAAGGTCGCACCGGGAAGAGCCGACGTCGCGACCGCCGCTAGAGTGAGAGGAGACCTGGCCATGGCATCTAGGTTAGGTCGTGAACCTCGTGCCACCCCGTGCGCCACGCCCGTCCACTCGTGAGGAGCTGCGATGACCGCTCTCGGCAGTCTTCCGCTGTCGGAAACCGCGTTTGACCGCAACGGAATCGAACGTGTCGATGAGCGCTTTCTCGACAGCGTCCGTGCCGATTCGCGCACTCTTGCGGTTCTCGTGCGCGGTCGCGATGTTGCGGTCGACGGCGAGACGCTCGCGCTGCTCCCGCTGAGCGGCCTTACAGACTCTCAAAGCGTGGTCTACCTGGGCACGACGACAGGTGACGAGGGCGGAGTGCCGGCCGGCACCCCGATTGTCGCTGCTCGTGCTGATGACGAGCAGCAGGCATGGGTGCCGCTCAGAGACGTCGCGGCAGTGCTCAGCGTGCGAGACGCGGGGCTCGCCGCCGCTGCCGTCGCGGTGATGGGCTGGCATGAGACCTCACGCTTCTGTCCGCGCTGCGGCACCGAGACACGGGTTGGGCACGCCGGGTGGATGCGGTGGTGCGAACCGTGCCAGGCCGAGCACTTTCCGCGCACGGACCCAGCCGTGATCGTTCGTGTGACGGATGCTGACAACCGCATTCTGCTGGGCTCGAACGCGGCGTGGGAGACCGGTCGCTACTCGCTCTTCGCCGGATTCGTCGAGGCGGGGGAGTCGCTCGAGGCCGCCGTCGTGCGCGAGGTGTACGAGGAGGCCGGCGTGCGGGTTGCCGACCCGCGCTACCTCGGCTCGCAGCCGTGGCCGTTTCCGCGCTCGCTCATGCTGGGCTTCGCGGCGCAGCTGGACGCCGAGCAGGCGGCGAGCGACACGACGCCTGACGGCGATGAGATTCTCGAGGTGCGCTGGTTCACGCGCGATGAACTGAGGGACCCGTCGAGTGGCGTTCTGCTTCCCGGCCGGTCATCGATCGCGCATGCCATCATTGAGCAGTGGCTGGTGGGTGAGTGACCGAGAGTCTTCTGGCCGGTCTCGACGACGATCAGAGGGTCGTCGCAGAGACCCTGCGCGGACCGGTGTGCGTGCTCGCCGGTGCGGGCACAGGTAAGACCCGTGCGATCACGCACCGCATCGCGCACGGCGTCGCGACGGGAACGTACGCATCGAACCGCGTGCTGGCGCTCACGTTCACGAACAGGGCCGCTGCTGAGCTTCGCGGGCGCCTGCGGCAGCTGGGCGCTGGCACCGTTTCTGCAAAGACGTTTCACTCGGCCGCGCTCAGCCAGCTCGGCTATTTCTGGCCTCAGGTCGTCGGCGGCGACATGCCGCGACTGGTCGAGGGCAAAGCGCGCGTGCTGGGGCACGCTGCCGAGAAGCTGAAGCTCGGCGTCGACACCGCCACACTGCGCGACCTCGCTGCCGAGGTGGAGTGGCGCAAGGTATCGGGACGCAGCATTGCGCAGTACGCGGCGGCAGAACGCCAGCTTCCGGGTCATCTCAGCCTCGAGCAGACCGCCGACATGATGCAGACGTACGAAGATCTCAAAGACGAACGGCGTCAGCTCGACTTCGAAGACGTGCTGCTGGCGTGCGCGGGCATGCTTGAGCAGGAGCCGAGAGTCGCGATGCAGGTGCGTGAGCAGTACCGCTTCTTCGTCGTCGACGAGTACCAGGACGTCTCGCCTCTTCAGCAGCAGCTTCTCGACCTGTGGCTCGGAGACCGGCGGGAGCTGTGCGTCGTGGGCGATGCGAGTCAGACCATCTTCTCGTTCGCCGGGGCGAGCTCGAATTTTCTGCTCGGCTTCGGGTCGCGGTACGACGGAGCCCAGATCGTGCGGCTTGAGCGGAACTACCGGTCAACGCAGCCGATCGTGACGACAGCGAACCGGCTCATGCGCGATCGGCCGGGAGCGCTGACGCTGACCGCTGTGGGTGCAGGAGGTGATCCCGAGGTCTCGCCCGACCTGGTGCGGTACCCCGACGACATGGCAGAGGCCCGCGGGATCGCGCAATCGATTCTGAGCAGGATCGACGAGGGAGCGCGCCCGGAGGACATCGCCGTGCTGTACCGCGTGAATGCCCAGTCCGCGGTGCTGGAAACGGCGCTCAGCGATGTTGGCGTCAGCTACCACGTTCGTGGAGCGACCCGCTTCTTCGATCGTCCCGAGATCAAGCGCGCCGTGCTCGCGCTGCGCGGGGCCTCGGTCTCGGTGGCGAACGAGCCGCTCTTCAAGTCGGTCAGCGACGTTCTGCGATCGCTCGGCTGGAGCCAGGTTCCCCCGGAGGGGCAGGGCGCGGTTCGCGCGACGTGGGAGTCGCTCAACGCGATCATGGGGCTCGTCGACCAGGCGCCCGTGGGAACAACGTTCCGCGAGTTCACCGATGACCTGCTCGAACGGCAGGCCGGACAGCATGAACCGACGCTGCAGGCGGTCACCCTCGCGACGCTGCACTCGGCGAAGGGTCTTGAGTGGGACGAAGTGTACGTTCCGGGGCTTTCCGAGGGCCTCGTGCCGATCAGCTACGCGAAGACGTTCGAGCAGATCGACGAGGAGCGGAGGCTGCTCTACGTGGGCATCACGCGAGCTCGGCGACACCTGACGCTGACGTGGTCGGAATCGAGTCAGCGGCGCCCTCGCGAACGATCGCGGTTTCTTCAAGAGATCGGCATCCGCAATCCGGATGCTGCCGATGCACGGTCACGCGCTGCGGGGCGGTCGGCGAGACGGTAATGCTTAGAGCGCGCGACGGGCTGCGACCTTCGCGATCGAATTCGCGGAGCATCCGTGTGGCCACCGCCGCGACGTCATCGGCGAACGATCCGCGGTCAAGCAGCGATGTGACTCCCAGAAGCTGAGCTTCGATCGCCGTCCAGGCCGGGTCATGATCGGCACGTTCCCGATCAAGGCAATGCAGGCATGGCCCTTCTCCGCCGCTGATCAACGGGCCGATTCTCGCTCCGGAGTCGGAGAAGACGACGGGAAGATGTGGAATGTCTCGGCTGAGCCAGCGCACCGATTGCTGCGGGTCGATGACGAAGTGCGACACGAGCACCGCGACGTCGGGCACCTCTCCTTCGGGGGCGATCTCGACCTGTCGCGTGATGGCCGACGCGGTCTCGCCGCGTCCCTCGACGAGAACGCGCAGGGGAGCGGAGACGACGGTGGGCGTGAGCAGTGCTGGCGCGAGTTGCGCAAGAAAGGCGTCGACCTCGCCGGCGCTCAGCCCCTGATGCTCGCCGAGCACGATCAGCGCGTGACGGGGCACGCCGCGCCGCACGGCGTACAGAATGTGCTCGTGCGCGGGCGATACCTCGGTGACGACACGGACGTCGTCAACGCCGAGCTGCACCGTCGTCGGTGAGCGCCACACGAGGGGGTAGCGAGGGTCGAGCTGAATGACCATGCACGTTATCGTGCCTCATTCCCGCTTCCGCCCGTCGCGGTTATCCACAGCTGCTGTGTCAGGGAACCGCGGGCGGATCGTCAGACGGCCTGTCGGTCTCTGTACCGCTGTCGTCGCCCGCCTCGCCGTCGGTGTTCTCTCGCTCACCGCCATCGGCCGTCGTGGACGACGACCCGCCCTCGGCGCGCAGCAGGTCCTCGAGGGCGACGTCGAACTCGTCTGGCTCGGGAGCCTCGCCGCGCTCGGTCGCCTCAAGCCGGCCAACGAGCGCCGCAGGGTCGTCGATATCGGCCGACGTCGGCACGAGGTCAGGATGCTGCCATAGAGCATCGCGCGCGCCGGGTCCCACCGCGTCGGTGACCGTGCGCCACATCGCAGCAGCTTCGCGCAGACGCCGCGGGCGCAACTCGAGTCCGACAAGCGTCGCGAACGCCTGCTCGGCGGGACCTCCTGTTGCGCGGCGGCGTCGAACGGTCTCGGCAACAGCCCCCGCCTTGGGCAGACGCGTCGTCGCCTCGGCGGTGACGACGTCGACCCAGCCTTCGATGAGCGCGAGAGTTGTCTCGAGACGTTCGAGCGCGGCCAGCTGCTCATCGGTCTTCGGCGGAATCAGCGAGCCATTGGTCATCGCCTCGCGGAGCTCTTCGGGGTTCGACGGGTCGAAGCCCGAGGCGAGCTCTTCGATCGCGCTCGTGTCGATGCGAATGCCGCGAGCGAACGCCGTGATCGACGAGATCACGTGGAGGCGCAGCCAGCGTGCGTGGCGGAAGAGACGCGCGTGCGCGAGTTCGCGCACGGCAAGGTAGAGCTGCACCTGATCGGCGGGAATATCGAGGCCATCGCCGAACGCCGCGACGTTCTGCGGAACGAGCGCTGCGTCGTCGTCGAGAAGAGGAATCCCGACGTCGCCGCCCGACACCACCTCCGTCGAGAGCTGCCCGACGACCTGCCCCAGCTGCATGGCGAACATCGTGCCGCCGACGCCCTTGATCATGCGCGTCGCCTGCCCGATCATGTCTTGCAGCTGCTCGGGTGCCTGCTCCTTGAGAACGGTGGTGAGGGCGTCGGAGATGCTGTTCGCCACGGGCTCAGCGAGCTGCGTCCACAGCGGCATCGTTGCTTTCGACCACTCGGCTCTGCTCATCGTGCGAGGAGTATTGGTGAGCGATGAAATCGTCGTCACGTCTGCGAGCCAGAGTTCGGCGATGTGGAACGCCTGGTCGAACTGAGCTCTGTCGGCGGGCGTGATGCTCACGGCATCCTTTCGCCCGATCTGCACGGCCTGCTCCATCGACACGTCCCAGTTGATCCCGCCGTCGGAGCTCTGCTGCATCGCGCGCTGAAACTGCATCATCATGGCCTGCAGCGACGCCGGGTCGCTCGGAAGCCCTGCGGCGCCCGCGAGCTTGCTCGGATCGACGCCGGAACCGCCCGAGAGGATCTCTCGGATCATGTCCTGAAAGTCGTCGTCGGGGTTCTTGTCCTCGTCTGGCACTTCAGCCACCTTTCAGCGAGAGACGGTGTTGTCGCTCTACGCTAGTGCCTGAAGCTTGAGGTTAGTCGTGGCCGCCGGCGGTATTCGTCCGCCCGTCGCGAACATCTTCGGAAAGGGATTCGCGTGACGCTGTACGGCGACGACCAGACCGGCGCGGGCCTGCCCGGTTCTCCCGACAGCAACGCGCAGTCCTCGCCGCCCCCGCGTTCGCGGCGCGCCGTCGCCGGATGGCTGAGCCTTGCCATCGCGTTCGTCGTGCTCGGCGTCCTGGCGCTCTCTCCAGCGCCCTACGTGATTCAGCAGCCCGGGCCGGTGTTCAACGTTCTGGGCGAGACCGAGACCGAGGACTCGCCCGAGCCGCTCATCTCGATCAGCGGTACGGAGACGTACGACGTCGGAGAGACGCTCGACATGCTCACCGTGAGCGTCGTCGGCAACCCCGAGCAGTCGCCCAACTGGTTCCAGATCGCGCTCGCATGGTTCAGCCGCAGCGAGGCTGTCGTGCCCATGTCGCTCTACTTTCCCGAGGGAACGACGGCTGAAGAACGCGATGAGCAGACGCAGGTGATGATGGTCAATTCGCAGCAGGATGCTGTCGCAGCCGCCCTCACCGAGCTCGACGTCGACTTCACGTCGTCGCTCATCGTCGGTGACATCGTCGATCGTTCGCCGGCCGACGGCGTGCTCAAGGTCGGCGACGAGATCGTGAAGGCTGGCGGCACGGAGATCGCCGATGTCGCTGAGCTCAGAGACGTGATCGCCGCCCACGGCGGTGACGGGCCATTATCGATGACGGTGGTGCGGGATGGTCAGCGGGTCGACCTCGAGGTGACACCGACTGAGGCGGAGTACTCAGACGGCTCCACCGCCTACGTCGTCGGTGTGCAGACGACAGAGACCTACGACTTCCCGTTTGACGTCTCGATCAAGCTCAACGACGTGGGCGGGCCGAGTGCTGGAATGATGTTTGCCCTCGGCATCATCGACAAGCTCACGCCAGGGGCGCTTCCGGGCGACGCCTCCGTCGCGGGCACGGGAACGATCGACGCCGAGGGCGACGTCGGTCCGATCGGCGGAATCCGCCAGAAGCTGTACGGGGCGTCGAATGCTGGGGCGGACTATTTTCTCGCTCCCGCCGACAACTGCGACGAGGTCGTCGGGCATGTGCCCGACGGTCTCGAGGTGTTCAAAGTCGCGACTCTCGACGACTCGCTCGCGGTGCTCGACACCCTTCGCGACGGCGGAGACACCTCGTCGTTGCCGTCGTGTTCGCCATGAGCATCTGCGGCGCTCAGGCAAAGCATGGCGTTCATCCGTAGGATTGACAGTTAAACCCCGACACTGAAAAGGTCAATCGATGTCATCTGCCACGGCACGCTCCTCGAATGCCGGACGAAAGAATCGCGCACCACTCGCCATCACGCTCATCTCCGTCGGTGTGCTTGTCGTGCTCTTCTTCATCTTCGCGAGCTTCTATTCCGACTTTCTCTGGTTTCAGCAGCTGGGATACACGAGCGTTCTGACGACGCAGTGGATCGCGACGGTCGTGATGTTCGTCATCGGGTTCATCGCGATGTCCGTTCCCGTGTGGGGGGCGCTGCAGCTGGCATATCGGCTTCGGCCCGTCTACGCGAAGCTGAACTCGCAGCTCGACCGGTACCAGGAGCTCATCGAGCCGCTCCGGCGTCTCGGCATGTGGGGCATCCCGATTCTTCTCGGCCTCTTCGCGGGCTTCTCAGCGGCCACGAGCTGGGAGACCGTGCTCATGTGGCTCAACGCCACCCCGACGGGGCAGACTGACCCGCAGTTCGGCCTCGATGCGTCGTTCTACCTGTTCTCGCTGCCGTTCTATCGCGAGGTTCTCGCCTTCGCGTCCGCTGTCATTCTGCTCTCGCTCATCTGCACGGTCGCCGTCACCTTCCTCTACGGCTCGATTCAGCTGCTCGGTCGCGAGTTGCGCATCTCCAAGGCTGCGCGCATTCAGATCGCCGTTCTCGCCGGGGTGTACCTGCTGATCCAGGCCGTCAGCGTCTGGGTCGACCAGTACCTCACGCTTACCGAGACCGGCAGTCTCATCACGGGTGCCAGCTACACAGACGTGAACGCCACGATCCCGACGCGCGCGATTCTCGCGGGGATCGCGCTCTTCGTGGCGATTCTGTTCTTCGTCACCGCGTTCATCGGCCGCTGGCGGCTGCCCATCGTCGGCACGGCGCTTCTGCTCGTCTCTGCGCTGCTGATCGGCAGCGCCTACCCCTGGGTCATTCAGCGTTTCCAGGTCGAGCCGAACGAGCGTGCGCTCGAGCAGCCGTACATCGAGCGCAACATCGACATGACGCGCGACGCCTACGGAGTGTCCGACGTCAAGGAGGTCGACTACGACGCGACGACGGATGCCGAGTCCGGTGCTCTGCGCTCGGATGCCGAGACGACAGCATCCATTCGCATTATGGACCCGGATCTGATCAGCGCCACCGTCACGCAGCTTGAGCGATTCAAGACCTACTACCAGTTCGCTCCCGAGCTCGACGTCGACCGCTACACGATCGACGGTGAGGTTCAGGATGCTGTCGTCGCCGTTCGCGAGATGAATCAGGACGGCGTGAAAGACGACCTGAGCTGGTTCAACAGCAGCCTCGTCTACACGCACGGCTACGGACTCGTCGCTGCATACGGAAACCAACGGTCCAGCGACGGCGAACCGGTGTTCATGCAGTCGGGGATTCCGTCGACGGGTGTGCTCGGCGACTTCGAGCCGCGCGTGTACTTCGGTGAGAACTCGCCGACGTACTCCATTGTCGGCGGCTCGACGGGCGGAAAGGACGTTGAGCTGGACTACCCCTCGGGAGAGTCAGGCGAGACGTACACGACGTATGAGGGCAACGGCGGACCGAAGCTCGATAACGTCTTCAACAAGCTCGTGTACGCCCTCAAGTTCCAGTCAGAGCAGATCTTCCTCTCGGACAACGTCACGTCGGACTCGCAGATCTTGTACGACCGCGACCCGCGTCAGCGCGTGCAGAAGGTTGCACCGTACCTGACGCTCGACTCCGACGTGTACCCGAGCGTCGTCGACGGACGAATCGTCTGGATCGTCGACGGATACACGACCTCGAACTCGTTCCCGTACTCCAAGACGACGAGCCTGAGTTCGGCCATCTCGAACGAGGAGGGCAATCAGTCGTTCCTCCTCGACGACATCAACTACATGCGCAACTCGGTGAAGGCGACGGTCGACGCGTACGACGGTTCGGTGACGCTCTACGCGTGGGACGACAAGGACCCGATTCTGCAGACCTGGCAGAAGATCTTCCCATCGACGGTCAAGCCGATCTCCGAGATGAGCGGCGAACTCATGTCGCACGTGCGCTACCCGGAGGACCTGTTCAAGGTGCAGCGTGACGTGCTTCAGCGTTACCACGTGACCGATCCGAACAAGTGGTACTCGGACTCCGACCTCTGGAAGACGCCGGCCGATCCTCAGGCGCAGGAGGGCAGCAACGCTCTGCAGCCGCCGTACTACCTGTCGATGCAGATGCCCGGTGAAGACCACCCGGCGTACTCGCTGTACTCGACGTTCATTCCGGGCGGTGGCGGTGCGTCGAGCGTGCTCGCGGGCTATCTCTCGGCGAACTCGAACGCGGGCTCCGAGTCGGGCACCGTCGCCGATTCGTACGGAACGCTCACGATGCTGAGACTGCCGAAGGACACGACAGTTCCCGGTCCCGGACAGGTGCAGAACGCGTTCAACTCCGACCCGCAGGTCTCGAACCTCATCAACATCCTGAAACGCGGTCAGACCGAGGTGCTGAACGGCAACCTGCTGACGCTTCCGGTCGGTGGCGGTCTGCTGTACGTGCAGCCCGTGTACGTGCAGTCGACGGGTGAGACGAGCTACCCGCTGCTGCAGAAGGTGCTTGTCGCGTTCGGCGACAAAATCGCCTTCGAGGACACTCTCGACGAAGCGCTCGACAAGCTGTTCGGCGGCGACTCCGGTGCCGAAGCTGGCGACCAGAATGTCGCCGACGGTGAGAGTAATACGCCGACGCCGCCGGAAGACACCGGTGACGGCGATTCAGGGGAGCAGGCTCCCGACACGCCGGAGGCCCCGTCAGCGGATCTCGCGGAGGTTCTTGCCGAGGCTCAGCAGGCCATGCAAGACAAGCAGGCTGCCATGGAAGCCGGCGACTGGGCCGCGTACGGCGAGGCAGACAAGCGGCTGAACGACGCGATCTCGAAGGCGCTCGAGCTGATCAACGGGTAAGAACGCCCAACGGATGCTGCCGGTCGACGTTTCGCGTCGGCCGGCAGCATCCGTTAAGCCCCCTGCGTCGGGGCTCGATTTGGGGGAGTGGCCGCGCTCTGGTAAAGTCTTTTCTTGTGCCGCGGGGTGGAGCAGTTCGGTAGCTCGCTGGGCTCATAACCCAGAGGTCGTAGGTTCAAATCCTGCCCCCGCAACCAAAACGAAACGCCCGGTCTCATTGAGACCGGGCGTTTTTCGTGCGCGGTCGGGCGGTGGGTGTACCGTTGCGGCCATGAACGCACGTGACATTCTGATCGACGCGGCAGGCAGGCCGCGCGAAGCGGCCCGTTCCCTGTCCCGTCGTCTCACCCCGGAGGCGCTGAACGCGCACCCGGGCGGGCACGACAACTCGATCGCGTGGCTGTTGTGGCATACGGGCCGGGAGATCGATGCTCAGACGGCCTCGCTCACCGGATCGGAGCAGGTCTGGTATGTGGGCGATTACGCTCGCCGCACCGGACTCGGAGACGCGGGTGCCGAGGTGGGCTACGGCCACACGTCGGAGCAGGCGCGCGCCATTCGCACTGACGCCGCCGAGGTGCTCGTCGAGTACATCTCCGAAGCCACCGACGCGCTGGTCACGTATCTGCGCGGGCTGAGCGATGACGACCTGAGCGACGTGATCGACGAGAACTGGGACCCGCCCGTGACTCGCGGCGTTCGCCTGATGAGCATCATCGACGACGCCGCGCAGCATGTGGGGCAGGCCGCGTATGCTGCCGGTGCTCACGCTGCCGGCTGACGCACGCGGCGCGGGACTCTAAGCTGACGATATGACACTTCATGAGCCCCTCGGCGTCGCGGTGGCCCAGTTCGCCCCGACGCCCGATATCGACGCGAACCTCGCGACGATCCGCTCCTTCTCGATCCGCGCGGCGGAGCGCGGAGCATCCATCGTGGTGTTTCCCGAGTACTCGAGCTACTTCGTCAATCCCATGGACGACTCGTTCGCGCGTCACGCCCAGAGCCTCGATGGGCCGTTCGTGCGTTCGCTTGAGGCCCTTGCGAGTGAGCTCGGCGTGCACATCGTGGCTGGACTCGTGGAATCGACGGACGAGGTGCGCCGCTTCGCGAACACGGCGGTTGCTGTCGGCCCCGAGGAGCAGACCGTCGCCGTCTACCGCAAGCAACATCTCTACGATGCATTCGGGCAGAAAGAGAGTGACTGGGTGAAGCCCGGCGCGCTCGACGAGCCGCAGACCTTCGAAGTCGGCGGGCTGACCTTCGGGCTGCAGACGTGTTACGACCTGCGCTTTCCCGAGGTCACACGGCGGATCGTCGATGCCGGTGCCGACGTTGTTCTCGTGCCCGCCGAATGGGTGCGCGGCCCGCTCAAGGAGCACCATTGGCGCACGCTTCTCACGGCACGGGCGATTGAGAACACGGTGTACGTCGCGGGAGCGGACCACCCGCCGTCGATCGGTGCCGGCAATAGCATGGTCGTCGATCCGTCTGGCGTGCCGCTCGCAACGCTGGGCACGCAGTCCGACGTCGCCGTCGCATTCGTCTCGCGCGCTGTGCTGACAGAGACCCGCGCGGTCAATCCGTCTCTGCAGCTGCGCCGATATGGGATCGTCGCAAAACCCGGCTGATGGCGCGTGCTCAGGCCGTCATAGCGGCGAGCTGAGCTGCGGCCTGCGCGAGCACGTCTTCGCGCTTGCAGAACGCGAATCGCACGAGTGCCCGGTAGTCGGATTCTCTCTGCGGTGTCACGAACGCTGAAACGGGAACGCCGATCACGCCGGCCTTCTCCGGGAGCAGACGGCACAGCTCCGTTGCGTCGTCAAAGCCCAGCGGCGCGGCGTTCGCGACCGTGAAGTAGGTTCCGGCGGAGTCGGCGATCTCGAACCCGGCCGACTCGAGACCGTCATTCAGGAGGCGGCGCTGGGCATCGAGGTCTCGGGCGAGTCCCGTGAAGAAGGCGTCGTCGCTGCGCAGCCCGACGGCGATCGCAGGCTGCAGCGGAGCACCGTTCGAATAGGTCAGGTACTGTTTGACGGCGAGAATCGCGTTGACGAGCTCAGCGGATGCTGTCAGCCAGCCGATCTTCCAGCCTGTCGTGCTGAACGTCTTTCCTCCAGACGAGATCGTTACGGTGCGGTCTTCTGCTCCAGGCAGAGTCGCGACGGGAATGTGCCGGGCGCCGAAGGTCAGGTGCTCGTATACCTCGTCTGTCACGATCACCGCATCGTGTTTGACCGCGAGTCTCACGATCTGCTCAAGAACCTCCGAGCTGAACACTGTTCCCGTCGGATTGTGCGGATTGTTCACCAGAATGACCCGCGTGCGATCGCTTACCGCGCGTTCGAGAGCGTCACTGTCTGGAGTGAAGTCGGGCCAGGGAAGTGCAACGGTCTGATGCACGCCGCCCGCGAGCGAGATCACGGCACCGTACGCGTCGTAGTACGGCTCGAACGTCAGCACCTCGTCGCCTGGCTCGATGAGCGCGAGAACCGCTGCAGCGATCGCCTCGGTCGCTCCGGCGGTGATGAGAACCTCGGTCTCGGGATCGACGTCCAGGCCGTAGAACCGCTTCTGGTGCTCGCTCACGGCATGACGCAGGTCGGAGATTCCCCTGCCAGGGGCGTACTGGTTCGCCCCTGCCGCGATCGCCGCACGTGCGGCCTCGAGCACGTGGGCCGGTCCGTCGTTGTCGGGAAAGCCCTGCCCGAGATTGATGGCTCCCGTGCGCGCCGCGAGAGCGGTCATCTCTGCGAAGACCGTCTCTGCCAGCGTCCCGTCGTCCGCGAGCAGCTTTGCTCCGGCCGCAGCCTTTCGCCATCCACCGTGATCACGCATGCGTCCAGGTTATCGGCCCGATCCACGGGCGCCGATCCCGACCTCGATAACGACTGGGGAGATCGGGAGGAACTTTTCGGACAATGGTCAGTCGCCTCGATTAGCCTGCAGATAGCACCCTCACAGAGCGGTTGCAGCTTGGACATAGCGTCGTCATAGCTGCGGCACGCGTGATCGATAGCTTTGGGTCGCACACTGGTGATGTCTGGAAGGAACTCAGCATGAACGACAATGATTCCAACACCCCAACAACACCCGAACCTGACGGCTCAAGGCCCGAGCAGAACGCCGAGTCGCATCACGCGCAGGACTCCGCAGGGCGCCAGGTGAACGAGTCGCGACCGGCGTCGGACGCACAGGCGACGGGGGCGGCGTCGAACGACGCAGAACCTGCGTCGGGCGAGTCAGCGCCGCACAACCCCGCGCTCGATGCCGAGGGGCTCCCGCCGCGTCCGGATCTTCCATCGACATGGTCGGCGCCCGCTCAGCCGTACGGACAGACCATGCCGCACGCGCAGCACAGCGGGCATCACCAGAACGGCGCGGCGCAGGCGAACGCGTTCGGCATGCCTCAGCAGCACTCGTATCCGCAGCACCAGGGCAATCCCGCCTATGTCACTGCACCGGGGGCCGCGGTGCCCGGAGCGCCGGGTGGTCACGGCGCGAATGATGGCAACGCGCCCGCGTCAGCGAAAAAGAAGAAGCCAGGAGCGCGGATGCTGGTCGCGGGCCTCGTCATCGGCGCACTCGTCGGAGGCGCCTCCGGTGCCGGTACATTCGCGATCATCGACAGTGCTCAGCAGGGCAACGAGGTGACCAGCTCGGCCCCGAACTCGTCGGTCATGATCAACAACAACAAAGAGGTCACAGAGACGACGGCGATCGCGGCGAAGGCCTCTCCGAGCGTTGTGACCATCTCGGTGCGCGGCTCGCAGGCGGCGGGCAGCGGCTCGGGAATCATCTTGAGCAAAGACGGCTACGTGCTCACGAACAACCACGTCGTCACGCTTGACGGCGAAGCGTCCCATCCCGATATCCAGGTGACCGACGCCGCAGGAAACCTCTACTCGGCGACGATCGTCGGCACTGATCCGATCTACGATCTCGCGGTGATCAAGCTCGAGGACGCCTCGGACATGAAGCCGATGACGTTCGGAGACTCGTCGAACATCAACGTCGGTGATACGGCCGTCGCCATCGGGGCCCCGCTTGGTCTTGACGGCACGGTCACCGACGGCATCGTCAGCGCCCTCAACCGCAGCATCACGGTCGCTTCCTCTGCCGTTCCCGAAGATCCCGACAACGGCTCCGACAAGGACGCGCCCTTCGAGTTCGGTCTGCCAGACGAGCGGGAAGGTTCCACGAACGGCGGGTACGTGTCGCTCGCCGTCATTCAGACGGACGCCGCGATCAACCCTGGAAACTCCGGCGGGGCACTCGTCGACGATGAAGGCGAGCTGATTGGCGTGAACGTCGCTATCGCGAGCGCCGGCTCCGGCTCTGAGAGCGGCTCTTCATCCGGAAGCATCGGCGTCGGATTCGCCATCCCCTCGAACATCGCCGAGCGCATCGCCAACGAGATCATTGAAAACGGATCGGCGACGCACGGTCTTCTTGGCGCCGCAGTGACAAGCGCCGCGAGCGACCCAGACGCAACGGTGTCCGGCGCGCTGATCAAGGACATCACGGCGGGCGGCGCAGCCGACGAAGCAGGGCTCCGAGCGGGCGACGTCGTGACGAAGTACGGTGACACCCCAATCGGCAACGACACCGACCTCGTGGCGCAAGTCAAAGCGAGCGCCGCAGGCAGCGACGTCGTGATCACCTACGTCAGAAACGGCAAGACCTACACGGCAGATGTGACGCTGGGCAAGCTCTCTGAATAGGCGTCCATCCCAAGCGCCCGTGCTGCGACAGCACGGGCGCTTGCGGTGTCGCTGAGCCTCTGCTGATAGGCTCGAGCCGGTCCGACTTCGAGTGGAGAACATGGGAACATCAGCGTCAGAGGTGCCCTCGTCGGGCACACTCCCTGGCGTGTCGTACGTCATGCCCGTGCTCAACGACGTCACTCATGTGCGTGCCGCAGTCGACAGTCTTCTCGGTCAGGATTATCAGGGCCCGTTCGACGTCGCCATCGCCGTTGGCCCCTCGATCGACGGAACCAACGAACTCGTCGAGGCGCTCTCCCGCGCTGATTCGCGCGTGCGCGTGATCGAGAATCCCGTGGGCTCGACGCCGGCCGGCTTGAACATCGCGATCCAGGCGACTCAGCACCCGATCATCGTGCGCGTCGACGCGCACTCCGTGCTCCCGCCCGAGTACACGCGCATCGCCGTCGAGACAATGATGCGCACGGGCGCGGGAAACGTCGGCGGAATCATGGATGCCCAGGGAACGACGCCGTTCGAAGAGGCAGTCGCCGCGGCATACGGATCGCGCATCGGTCTCGGAGGCACCCCCCATCACGTCGGGGGCTCCGAGGGGCCGGCGGACACCGTGTATCTCGGCGTCTTTCGACGAGATGCGCTCAACGACGTCGGTCTCTTCGATGAGCGCATCAAACGCGGTCAGGACTGGGAACTCAACCGCCGCATCCGCCAGGGGGGACATACCGTCTGGTTCACTCCCCGGTTGCGTGTCGTCTACCGTCCACGGCCGACTCTCTCACGGCTCGCGCGGCAGTTCTTCTCGACGGGAATGTGGCGCGGCGAGATCAGCAGGCGATTTCCGGCGCGCAATGTGCTGCGCTATTTCGCGCCACCGCTCATGGTGCTTGCCGTTGCCGTCGCTTCGCTGCTCGGTCTCGTCGGACTCGTTCAGGCGCTCCTCGGCGTCGCTCCGTGGCTGCTTCTCGCGTTCATCGTGCCCGTCGGGTACATTCTGCTCGTGATCGCGGCCGCGATCACGATGCCCGGCGTTCGCGGCGCAGCGGTGCGGCTGTGGCTGCTGATCGTGCTTCCGTGCATACACTTCTGTTGGGGAGTGGGATTCATTCCGGGCTTCCTGCTCCTCGCCGGCAACATCGCCGCGCAGAAGTACGAGAAGGGTGAGGGCTCCCGTGTCGCTCCCGAATGACGATCGCCCCCGTCGTCCTCGCACCATCGCAGAGCTGCGTGCGGTAGCGCAGCCCGACGAAGTACGCTCGCGCAAGAACGCCGAGCACTGGACGGCCGGCCTGTACCTGCGCGATCTGTCACCGTACGTGACGTGGCTGCTGCTTCGCACGTCGATCAGCGCGAACGGCGTCACAGGCCTCATGATCCTGAGCGGCTGGGCCGTGGCAGCATCCCTTCTCATTCCCGGGTTCGGGGGAGCGGCTCTCGCGCTTGTCATGTGCCAGGTGCAGATGCTCATTGACTGCTGCGACGGGGAGGTCGCCCGGTGGCGCAAGACGTCGTCTCCCGCAGGGGCGTTTCTGGATGCTGTCGGGCACTACACGACTGAAGCGCTTATTCCCGTCGCTCTCGCCATTCGTGCCGCGGGATACCCCTTCACCCCCGACGGCGACTATCTGTGGACGACGCTCGGCCTCGGCCTCGCTCTCGTGCTCGTTCTGAACAAGGCGCTCAACGACATGGTGCGCGTCGCGCGTGCCAATTTCGGAGCACCAAAGCTCACGTACTCCGACGACGAGATGGCGCCGAGCGGCGGTGTCCTTGCCCGCTTGCGTCGACTGGCAAAGGTGATTCCGTTGCATCGAATCTTCCACTCGGTCGAGATGACGATGGTGATCTTCGCAGCATCCGTCGTCGGACTCTTCGTCGGGGACCGGGTGGCGATGCGCGCGACCCTCATCGGTCTTCTCGTCGTCGCCGTTCTGACTCTCGGCGGCCACTTTCTCGCGATCATGGCGTCGAAACGTGTCCGCAGCTGAGGCCGCCCGCCCGAGCGTCGGCGTCGTGGTGCTCACGCAAGGAGCCCGGCCAGACGAGCTGAGCGCGGGAATCCACTCGGTGCGCGCACAGGCGGGCGTCGACACCGACATCGTCGTGGTGGGCAACGGGTGGCAGCCGGTGGAACTGCCCGAGGGTGTTCGCGGCCTGGGTCTCAGTGAGAACCTCGGTATCCCCGCTGGACGCAACCGCGGCGCATCGCAGGTGACGGGGGAGTACATCTTCTTTCTCGACGACGACGCGACGCTTCCGAGCGAGACGTTCCTGGCAGATGCGATCGGCCTCATGCGCGCCGACCCCGGCATTGGGCTCGTCCAACCCCGGCTTGAGGATGCTGTTGACGGCCGCGCGCCCCGCCGGTGGATTCCGCGCATCCGCAAAGGTGACCGGAGACGATCGAGCAACATCTTCTCGTGTCTCGAGGCCGTCATCGTTATGCCGAGGGCGGTGTTCGACGCCTGTGGCGGGTGGGGAGATGACTACTTCTACGCGCATGAGGGAATCGAACTCGCGTGGCGTGTGTGGGATCAGGGCAAACGCGCGTGGTACGCCGGAGAGCTCGTGGCAAATCATCCGTTTGTGCATCCGACCCGCCACAGCGACTACTACCGCCTGAATGCACGAAATCGCGTCTGGCTTGCGCGCCGCAACCTGCCGTACGTGCTTCAGCCCATCTACGTCGCGGCCTGGACGGGGATCACGCTTCTCCGCTGGTGGCGCAAACCAGATGTGCTGTCGATCTGGTTCGCCGGCTGGCGTGAGGGCTGGATTGAGAACCCGGGAGCGCGATCGCGCATGAGCTGGCGCACAGTCCTCCGTATGACGGCAGCGGGTCGACCACCCATCGTCTGATGGGCTCCAAGCAAACCGTTATCTCGCCTCGCTACGGTAAAGCACGATGAACGTGATCGGAGACGCCCGAAAAGCGGTGCAACTGGGCAAGAAACTCGTCGACAACCGTCGGGCGCACGTTCAGCTGCGCCAGAAGGTTCGCTCGCAGCCCCCGCTTCAGCCTGGACGCTTCAAGATCGCTGTGTACTTTGCCGACGAGGCTGTGAATATGTACCAGATTCGTCAGTGGTACAAGCCGCTCATCGAACTTGCCACGACCTGGCCCGTGCTGATTCTCAGCCGAGGCTCGACAGCCGCGCTAGCGCTCTTCGATGAATCGCCCCTGCCCGTCACCTACGTGCGCACAGTCGCAGACCTCGAGAAGACGGTCGCGAGGCAAGACCTCCGCGTCGTCTTCTATGTCAACCAGAACGCCAAGAATTTTCAGATGTTCCGCTACGGCCAGCGGTGGCATGTGTTCATCAACCATGGCGAGAGCGACAAGATGTACATGACCACAAACCAGTTCAAGGCGTACGACTACAGCCTGATCGCGGGAGATGCGGCGCGAGCGCGACTGGAGAGGGTGCTCTGGGACTACGACTTCGATAAGCGCGCTATTCCCATCGGCCGGCCGCAGGCGGACCACTTCTCGGGCGAGCTGCCCTACACGCCCGATGATCGCATCGTCGTTCTCTACGCGCCGACGTGGGAAGGCGATCGTGCAGCTGCCGCGTACGGCTCCATCGCCAGCCATGGAGTCGGCCTCGTGCGCGCTCTGCTCGCGACCGGGCGCCACCGCGTGATCTATCGTCCGCACCCGCGCTCCGGCGTCGTCAACAATCTCTACGGGCAAGCGAACCGAGAGATCATCGGGATGCTCGCTGAGGCGAACAAGTCCGATCCCTCCGCGCAGCACGTCTACGACAACGGGTCAGAGATCGGCTGGCAGATCGCCGCGGCAGACGTCGCCATCACCGACATCTCGGCGATGATCTATGACCGTCTCGCCACGGGCAAGCCGCTCATGGTGACGCGGCCCGCGAGTGAGCGCGCGAAGATCGATGAGGGCGGTTACCTGTCGGCCTGTGAGTGGCTCGAGATCGACGATGTCGCAGACGTGACCGAGCATGTCGATCGTCTGCTCCACGATCCCGAGACGGTCGAGCGCATCAACACGTGGTCGGAATATTACTTCGGAGACACAACGCCAGGGGCCGCGACGAGGCGTTTTCACGATGCAGTCGAGCACCTCATGGACGAATGGGACGTGCACGCTCGGCGTCACGAGTCGGAACTCGCCCAGCGCGTCGTCGATTCGCCCCGCTGAACCGCGCTCCGCGAGAAGTCTCAGCGCGGCTCGAACTCTGCGGGAAGCACGAGAGGCGCCGGCCCGAACGCGCTCCGAGCACTGCGCACAACCTCGCGTCCGGCGAGGTGATTTCCCACCCCGCCGATGACCGCGCCGATGCCGAAGGGCACGACTTTTCCGAGCAGCGTGCCTCCCTTCGTCGTCACGAATTTCTTGAGAAAGCGGCGCGTGAGCTCATCTGCGACCGGCCCGACAGCGGCCTGCGGGAGGTTCGCGGTGATCATCTCACCCCAGAAAGCAGACCGAGGCCGTGCGGTCTTCATGAGCTCGCCCGAGAACTGGCGCAGAATATCCTTGCCCGAAGATCCCAGCATCATGGTGATGACGAGGGCTCGCGCACGGTCAGGATCCGATACCAGGAGGCCGTGCACCTCAGCGACAGACTGTGCGAAAAGCGCTGAGGACTCGAGAAAGCCGACGGTCTCCGCTCCCGCGAGGGCGATGGCCGTTCCTGTTCCCACAACCGGTATGGCCGCTGTGGTGCCGACTGCGGCGCCGCCCGCTGTGACGGCCGACAGGTACCGGCGTTCGAGCGTACGCAGCATCTGTTCGTTCGTGGCCTCGGGATGGCGCCTGCGGATGCTGCGCAAGTGCGCCACGACGACGGGGCGCTGCACTGAGAGAACCTTGTCGAGGGCGGTGACCCAGATGGGAAGCGGGTCAGCACGTCCGGTGGACGACGCTGCCTCCGCTGAGACGATTTCGAGATTCGGCCGGCGTTCGGGTGTCGACATCGCGCCTCCTGACTGTGCTGAAGCCAGTTTTCCGTGTTCGACTGGGCGAGACCTGCGAGTCAGCTGTTGTACTCGGCGTTGTACCGATCGAGAACGTCGTCGATCGACGAATCGAGAACAAGCGATCCACGATCCAGGTACAGGCCACGCGTGCAGAAACGTCGAAGATCGCGTTCATTGTGCGACACGAAGAAGAGCGTACGGCCGCCCGCAAGCATCTCGTCGATACGCCGATAGCACTTCTCGCGAAAAGCCTTGTCGCCGACCGCGAGTACCTCGTCGACGAGCATGATGGGCTCGTCGAGCTGAGCGATGACGGCGAACGCCACGCGAACCTTCATCCCGCTCGACAGGTGCTTGTACGGCGTGTCCACGAAATCCTGGATCTCGGCGAAGTCGATGATCTCGTCGAACCTCGCTTCGATCTCTCGGCGGCTCATGCCGTGCAGTCCAGCCGTGAGATAGACGTTGTCGCGTACGGTCAGATCGTTGACGAAACCGCCGGTGATCTCGATGAGGGGTGCCACGCCGTCGGAGACCGTCACCGAGCCCTCGTCGGGGAGCAGCACGCCCGCGACGAGCTTGAGCAGCGTTGATTTGCCCTGCCCGTTGCGGCCGACGACGCCAATTGCTTCACCTCGTTCCACGGTGAACGAGACATTTCGCAGCGCCCAGAATTCACCAGGTCGTGAACGGCGGTTCTTGCCCGCGAAGAGGTCCTTGAAATTGCGGCGCCCGCGCCTGTTGCGGCGAAAGCGAACACCGAGGTCGACGACCGAGATCACGGATGCTGTCATCACAGCTCCTTCAGAACGCTGCGCTCAGATCGGCTGAACACGATGATGCCGATCACGAGAAGTGCGAGGGAGACGAGGGCAGACATGCCGATGGCGAACCAGTTCAGCTGATCAGGAAAGAATGCCGAGCGGTAGATCGACATGATGCCCGCGAGCGGGTTGAATGCCGCGATCGGTTGGATCGCGTCGGGAAGATCGGTGAAGCCGTAAATGATCGGTGACGCATAGAACAGGAAGCGGAGAATCAGCTTCGTCGCACGCTCGAGGTCTCTGAAGAACACGACGGCCGGTGCGATGATCAGTCCGAGTGCCATGATGAGCGTCGCCTGAAGCACGATCCCCAGGGGGAAGAGCACGATAAGCCAGTTGACCGGTGCGCCGTAGACAACCGCGAAGATCGCGAGCACGGGAAGCGAAGCGACGAACTCAATGCCCTTGGAAAGCACGAGCCGGTTCACCCAGATGCTGCGTGGAATAGATGTGGACCGCACGAGCTTCGCGTCCTTCAGAAAGGCGCGCGTGGAGTCTGACACTGTGCCGGTGAACCACATCCATGGCAGCAGGCCCGCGAGGAGGAAGACGATGTACGGCTGCTCGCCGATGCTGTCGCCGCGATTGAAGACCACGGTGAAGACGAACCAGTAGATGCCCGCCATCACCAACGGGTCGATGATCGACCAGACGTATCCCAGCGCGCTCGTAGAGTAGCGCACGCGAAGATCGCGTTTCGTCAGCAACCAGAGCGCGCTTCGATAGCGGGCTGCCCGTGTCCGGGGCGAGCTCGGAATCGCTGCTGATGTCACAGCCTCCAACATAATGCCAAAAAGATGCCGGCACGTGCATGGCACGTGCCGGCATCTGATCGTTCGGTGCTACACGAACAGGTTCGCCTGCTCAAGGTCTTCGGCGAAGTCGACCTCGACGGCGTACAGATCCGAGATGTCCATCGGCTCGACGAGAACACTGTCGTGTGCAATGGCGAGCTCGAGGCCGCGCTCGAAATAGTCCTGATCGTCGACGCGCTGAAGCTGGCGGATGAACTTCACCTTGTCGGCGCGCGAGATGTAGTTGATCCCGACGGCTTCGCCGAGCGCGCCGTTCTTGACAGTCTTCGAGAGCTGCTTGATGTATCCTTCCGCGCTCGTCGTGTACTTGACCTCTTCGTCAGAGACCTTTGAGGTGTTGACTGTGACGAACGACTGATCGCGTGCCACAAGCGCGGCGGCGCGCTCCAGCACGGACGGATCGAAGACGACGTCGCCGTTCATCCACAGAACGCCACCGGCAGACGACGCCTTGAGCGCGCGGAGCAGGCTCTTCGACGTGTTCGTCTGGTCGTACTGCTCGTTGTAGACAAAATTCGCGTCGGGGAACGCCTCGATGATGTGCTCGAGCTTGTATCCGACGACGATCGACACCTTGACGTTCTTTCCGAACGCCTGGTGGATGTTGTCGAACTGCTGCTGCATGATCGTGCGACCATCGTTCAGCTCAGTCAGAGGCTTGGGGAGCGAGCGCCCGAGCCGGCTGCCCATCCCCGCAGCTAGAATTACGACCTGTGTCGTCATGGTGGCTCCTCACGTTGCGATTCGAGCCAAACATCGGCGGGTGTTTCCCCTGGTGTTACGCGATGTTTGCTCGTCGGTAAATGCTGTGACACCCCGTTATGCCAATTTCACGTTAGCGGACGACGCTGCGCGAATAACCATGTCTGGGAGCTTGTTGCGGTTTCGTAACCACACGCTCGGTGTTCTCTCAGGCAGTAATTGAGCGAAATAGTTCTTGCGGATGAGGCGCTTGTCAGGCGCGCTTGATAGATTTCATGGGTGACTTCTGCGCCTTCGCCACTGCCCGATGAGACGCCGCCGACCGATTCCGCAGAGAGCAAAGGGGATCGGTCCGGGGCTGACTCGGACGTCGCGTCGCAGAGTCAGGCAGATGCTGCGGGAGATGCCCGACCTGCTGGCGATGCTCGGCCCACGTCGGGTTCGCGCCCGAAGGCAGCATCATCATCTCAGCGTGAGTCGGCGGCGAAGAAGAAGCCCGCAACAAGTCGCTCATCCGTCGCCGAGGCTCCGGTGAAGAGCGCGCCGGCGGGCTCGTCGTCTGCGTCTCAGAAGTCTTCAGAACCCCAGAAGTCGCCCGCGGCGAAGAAGCCGTCGGCCTCGGCCAAGAAGCCGGCCTCCAGTTCTGCACGAACCACGACCGCGAAGAAATCGACGGCGACAAAGTCGGGTGCCACAAAATCGACGACGCAGAAGTCGACATCCAAGAAGTCGACGTCTGCGAAGACCACGTCGACGTCGGGGACGTCGAGTACCGCAGCGTCAACGAAGAAGCCGGCGGCATCCGCCACCAAGAAGCCCGCAGGCGCTGCCGCCAAGAAGCCGGCGACAGCGGCTGGCTCGTCGACGACGGCCGCTGGCGATAAGCCGACGTCGGCGAGCAAGAAGCAGGCATCCGCCGCGTCGCCGAGATCAACGACGTCGAAGCCGAAGACGTCTCGCAGCACGACAGCAGATTCGAAGACGACGGGCTCGAAGACAACGGGGCCGAAAAAGTCAGACCCGAAGACAACGGCAGCAAAGAAACCTGCCGCATCCACAGACGTCCCGTCGCTCTCGTCCGCCGAGCCTGCGGGTACGGCATCGGACGCGTCGGCCACGCCGAGAGCGTCGAAAGCATCGGCTGCTCAGAGCGCAGCTCGAAAGCCTGGTACAGCGGCAACGCCGAAGGCGAAGGAACCTTCCGGAGCCGACGATGCGCGGCCAGAATCAGCGGACGAGACGCCGGTGGCACCCGCTGGCGCGATGAAGAAGACACAGGCGACGAGCTCAGGCGCCGACACCTCGTCGCCCGCGCCCACCATCTCTGTGTCCGAACGCGTCAGCTCTGCTGCTCGCGACGCCGCAGACGTCTCGGCGGCCGAACAGGTCACGGCGACGCAGGAGATCAGCGATCCCGACGACGATTCGACGCCGAGCGTCACTCAGTCGGAGGACGACGTGCATTCTGATCGCGGCGATGCACCGCAGGCACGCCCTGTGGGTACGGACGTCGTCTCTGGCGCGACCACCTGGGTGCGAAGCGCGTGGAAGCGCACGCGCGAACGCATGTCGGATGAGCGGGAGAAGGCTGCTGAGCGGGCGAAGAAACGCGCGGAAGCGAAAGCCGAGAAGGCCGCAGCGGCCAAGGACGCCGCCGATCAGCTGCTCACCGCCGCCGCAGACGCCACACCGCGAGGAGCCGTCTCGATGTCCGGGCTGCGCAAGGAGTTCGGAGACACGGTCGCTGTCACATCCATTGATCTCGACATTCCGTCGGGGTCCTTCTACGGGATCGTCGGGCCGAACGGTGCGGGAAAGACGACAACACTCTCGATGATCACGGGTCTCCTGCGGCCAGATGCAGGGACCGTGTCCGTTGGGGGAGTAGACGTCTGGAGCGACCCTGCGGCAGCGAAGCGCATGATGGGCACGCTGCCCGATCGAATGCGCCTGTTCGACCGGCTCACCGGTGCCCAGCTGCTCTACTACTCTGGCGTTCTTCGCGGACTCGACAATGTGACCGTTCGCGCACGCGTGAAGAGCCTGACGCGCGCATTCGGGCTCGACGATGCGGTGGGACGCCTGGTGTCGGATTACTCGGCCGGCATGTCGAAGAAGATCGCGCTCGCATGCGCGCTCATCCACTCGCCGCGCGTGCTCGTGCTCGACGAGCCCTTCGAATCTGTTGATCCAGTCTCGGCTGCAAGCATCACCGAGATTCTGCAGAAATACGTGGAGAACGGCGGCACCGTGATTCTCTCGAGTCACGGCATGGAATTCATCGAGCGCGTCTGCGACAACGTCGCGATCATCGTCGGGGGAGAGCTGCTGGCAAGCGGAGCCGTGGACGACGTGCGCGATGGAGGCACCCTGGAGGAACGGTTCATCGAGCTCGTAGGCGGGCGCAAGGCGACGGAGGACCTTGAATGGTTGCACAGCTTCTCCGACTGAGGCTGCAGCTCTCGCTCGGTGCTGTTGCGAGGCGTCCGGGCCGCGTCACCGGCGCCATTCTGCTCATCGTTGTCGTCGGTCTCGGAACGTGGGCCCTCGTCAACGGGCTGATCGGGCTGGCTGACGCGAGCGCGTCGAACGCGCGCGACCTGCTCGTTGTCACGGGCTCCTTCGTCGTCCTCGGGTTTCTGCTCATACCCTCCATGCTCGGCGTGACGGATCCGCTCGATCCAAGGACACTGGCCACCTTCAGCATCCGCAGTTCTGTCCTTGCTCCGACGACGCTGCTGGCGAGCCTTCTCAGCATCCCGAGCCTCGTGCTGGTCGTGCTCAGCTTTGCGACGGTCGCCACGTGGTCACGGGGCGCACTCGAAACCGTGTTCGCTGTCGTCAGCGCACTTCTCGCCATCGCGACGTGCGCGCTGGCCGCGAGAATCGCCGAGCAGGTTGCGAGCGGAGCCTTCGTGACGCGCAAATCCCGCGAGCTCCGTGTCGTCTTTCTTCTGCTCGCGCTCGTGCTCGTCGCCCCCGCGATCATCTTCGTTCTCGGCATCGACTGGGGCGCAGGAGCCGGTCTGAGCGACTTCGGGCGCGCCGCCGACGCGGTGAGCTGGACGCCGTTCGGTGCGGTGTGGGCGGTGCCGGGAGAGGTCGCCCTCGGAAATATGGGTGCGGCCATCGGAAAGCTGGCCATCGCCGCGGGCACAACCGCCGTTCTGTACGTCGCATGGTGGGGGCTCGTGCACCGGGCTCTGCACACGGTGACGCGCGAGATCCCGGAGGGCGGGTTCGGCAGCCTCGGGTGGTTCGATGTGCTCCCCGCGCGCGCCTCGAGCTCGATCGCTGCTCGAAGTCTCAGCTATTGGGGACGGGATGCACGCTACATCGTCTCGATCCTGATCATTCCGATCTTGCCGTTTCTGCTGATTCCGCCGCTGCTCATCGCCGGAGTCCCGGCGCAGCCGCTCGCACTTGTGCCGCTGCCCTTCATGTGCCTCTTTCTCGGCTGGTCGCTTCACAACGACCTCGCCTTCGACGCAAGCGCAGTCTGGCTGCACGTCGCGTCAGGCGTTCGCGGCTACGCAGACCGGCTGGGGCGCACGGCGCCGACACTTCTCATCGGCGTTCCCATCGTCGTTATCGGCTCGATGATCTCGACAGCGTTCTACGGAGACTGGTCCATCTTGCCGAGCCTGTTCGGCGTTTCGACATGCCTGCTCCTCACCGCACTCGGTGTCGCCAGCTACCTCTCGACGCGATTTCCCTATCCGGCCGCCGCTCCAGGCGACAGCCCCTTTCAGCAGCCGCAGTACAGCGGTTCGCGCGGAGGCCTCAGCCAGACATTCGGGCTGCTGGTCCCGGTGATCCTGACCCTCCCTGCGCTGTTCTTCGCGTGGCAGACGCTGAGCGGCGACACCGACGCAACAATGCTCCCCCTTCTCGTCGGAGTGGGCACCGGCATCCTCGTGTTCGTTGTGGGCATCTGGGTCGGCGGCCGCGCCTTCGACAAGCGCGGTCCCGAGATCATCGAGTTCGCCACCTCACACTGACGACGCAGCGTGATCGGATTACACTTGTGACTATGAACGTTCAGGTGCGCACAGACGACCCGCTCTCGACCGGCGGATCGACGTCTGTTCTCGATCGTGAGCTTGAGGAGCTGATCGAGAAGGAGTCGATCGACCCGGGCGACCACGAGCGCTTCTCGCACTACGTCAAGAAAGACAAGATTCTCGAGTCTGCGATCTCGGGAAAACCTGTGCGAGCGCTTTGCGGCAAGAAATGGACGCCCGGCCGCGACCCGGAGAAGTTTCCGGTCTGCCCCGAGTGCAAAAAGGTCTACGAGCGGATGCGTGACGCGTAGACACTGACGACGTTACTCGTCGAACGTCGTCGGCAGCGCGGGGTCCCCGCGACCGAGACGGAAGGCGCCCGCCGGAAGCTCGGAGCGCACCATCGCGTGATGTTCTCGCGCGCGTCGAGTGCCGGCCACCCCGACGTGACGGTCATCGATGTCTCCCGCCGTCATGAGCGGCTGCAGAAGCGGGCGCTCCGTGGAGGGGAGAGCGTCAGCGTCTTCTGGACCGAGACCGATGTACACCTTCTCCTGACGTGCGACTCCGTTCTCGTCGCGGACCCGGGTTGCATACTTGCGTCCGCCGATGGAGGCCTTTCCCGTCGAGGCCTTGGCAACGGAGACCCATTCTCCGTTGCCGCGCTGACGAGCAACGAGTTTGTAGACGAGTCCGGCCGCGGGGGAGCCCGAGCCCGTAACAAGCGACGTTCCCACGCCATACGAATCGACAGGAGCAGGTCGCAGCGTCGCGATGGCGTACTCGTCGAGGTCGCTCGTGACGGTGATCTTGGTGTCGTGGGCGCCGAGCTTATCGAGTTGACGCCGCACGTCGACGACAAGTGTCGGAAGGTCGCCGGAGTCGAGCCGGATCGCGCCGAGCTCGGTGCCGGCTACGCGAATAGCGGTCTCGACGCCGCGGGCGATGTCGTACGTGTCGACGAGCAGCGTCGTCTCGGGTCCAGAGGCCGCGATCTGCGCGCGGAACGCCTCCTCCTCGCTCTCATGCAGCAGTGTGAAGGAATGAGCGGCGGTACCCATGGTCGGGATGCCCCAGGTGCGGCCCGCTTCGAGGTTGCTCGTCGCGCTGAAGCCTGCGATGTATGCGGCGCGCGCGGCGGCGACGGCGGAGTCCTCGTGTGTGCGGCGCGAGCCCATTTCGGCGAGCGGGCGGTCGGCGGCCGCAGTGACCATGCGCGTGGCAGCAGCAGCGACAGCGGAGTCATAATTCAGGATGCTGAGAATCAGCGTCTCGAGAAGCACGCCCTCGCCGAAAGAGGACTCGACGATCAAGATTGGGGATTCAGGAAAGTACGCTTCTCCTTCGGCGTAGCCCCAGATGTCGCCGCTGAAACGATAGTCAGCCAGCCAGTCGAGAGTGGCGGAGTTCACGACCTCGTTGCCGGAGAGCCAGGCGAGCTCGGCGTCGCCAAATCGAAAATCGCGGATTCGCTCGAGGAGCCGCCCGATGCCTGCGACGACGCCGTAGCGTCTGGCTCCCGGGAGCCGGCGCCCGAAGGCCTCGAACATGCAGGGGGTGTCGGCCGTGCCGTGAGTGATCGCCGCTTCGAGCATTGTGAGCTCGTAGCGGTCGGTGCGGAGTGCCGTCGACGTGTTCACGCGGCAAGCCTACCGGGGAGACGGCTAGGCTTGATGCGTGACTGATGCGCCGATAGGGATTTTCGACTCGGGCGTCGGCGGACTCACCGTCGCGCGTGCCATCCAAGACCAGCTTCCCAACGAATCGGTGCTGTACGTCGGCGATACAGCTCACTCGCCCTACGGGCCCAAGCCGATCGCCGATGTGCGTCGCTACGCTCTCGAGGTGCTCGATGATCTTGTCGCCCAGGGCGTGAAGATGATCGTCATCGCGTGCAACACGGCGTCGTCGGCGATGCTCAGGGACGCGCGCGAACGATACTCGGTGCCGGTGATCGAAGTGATCCAGCCCGCCGTTCGCACGGCGGTGACAACGACGCGCAATCGCCGAGTCGGGGTGATCGGCACAGAGGGAACGATCAACTCTCGCGCATATCACGATGCGTTCGCCGCTGCTCCGGATCTCGAGATCGTCGCGCAGGCATGCCCCCGGTTCGTCGAGTTCGTCGAAGCCGGGGTCACCACAGGCGACGAAGTCCTTGAGGTCGCGACGTCGTATTTGAGCTCGCTGCGCGACGCGAACGTCGACACACTCGTGCTCGGATGCACGCACTACCCGTTCCTCAAGGGCGTGATCTCATACGTCATGGGGCCGGAGGTAACACTCGTCTCGAGCGATACGGAGACCGCGAACGACGTGTACCGCACGTTGATCGACCGCGGCATCGCCCGAACAGCATCCGCCCCACCCACTCACCACTACGAGGCGACAGGGCAGAGCGCCGATGAGTTTCTCGAGCTCGCGCACCGGCTGATCGGGCACGAGATCTCGTCGGTGAACCTCGTGCAGACCGGGGCCATCGACCTTGCCTCACTACACGCTGCACTCAGAGAAGGAGATAATTCGTGACAACGCGCAAAGACGGACGCACCCCCGACCAGCTGAGGCCCGTGACGATCGAACGCGGATGGAGCGAGCAGGCGGAGGGGTCGGCCCTCATCTCGTTCGGCAAGACCAAGGTGCTCTGCACGGCGTCGTTCACACCTGGCGTGCCGCGCTGGCTCACGGGCAAGGGGAAAGGGTGGGTCACCGCGGAGTACGCGATGCTGCCGCGCGCGACGAATGAGCGCTCGGGGCGTGAATCGGTCAAGGGAAAGATCGGCGGACGCACGCACGAGATCTCTCGGCTCATCGGCCGGAGCCTTCGCGCCGTCGTCGACATGAAGGCTCTCGGCGAAAACACGATCGTGATCGACTGCGACGTGCTGCAGGCTGACGGGGGCACGCGAACGGCTGCGATCACCGGCGCCTATGTCGCTCTCGTCGACGCGATGGAGTGGGCTCGAGGCAAGGGGCACATCGGAAAGAATTCGGTGCCGCTCATCGACAGCGTCTCTGCGGTCTCCGTCGGCATCATCGACGGGGAGCCGATGCTCGACCTCGCATACGTCGAAGACGTGCGCGCCGAAACCGACATGAACGTCGTCGTCACGGGGCGAGGACTGTTCGTCGAGGTGCAGGGCACGGCCGAGGGTGCTCCGTTCGACAGAGCCGAGCTCGACGCCCTGCTCGATCTCGCGACGAACGGCGCCCGCGAGCTCGGCGGCCTGCAGACCGAAGCACTTGGTGACGCATGACGCTTCACGTCGTGCTGGCAAGCCACAACGCTCACAAGGTCGCCGAGTTTCAGCGGATTCTCGCGCGTGACGTCACCGGCATCATCATCGAAGCCTTCGACGGGCCGGAGCCGGTCGAAGACGGTGCAAGCTTTGACGAGAACGCGTTGATCAAGGCGCGAGCGGCTGCCGCCCACACGGGACGAGTCGCGCTCGCCGATGACAGCGGGATCAGCGTGGACATCATGGGCGGCGCACCGGGCATCTTCTCGGCGCGCTGGTCGGGAACCCGCGAGGACGCCGCGAACCGCAGACTGCTGCTCGCCCAGCTTGCCGATATCGACGACCCGAATCGCGCAGCGCGTTTCCATTGCGCGATCGCAATCGTCGACCCGGTATCGGGCACCGAGAACGTTGCGCGTGGAGAGTGGCCTGGCCGTGTCGCTCACGCCGAGAGCGGCGAGAACGGCTTCGGTTACGATTCGATTTTCATTCCGGAGGGCCTCTCGGTCAGCTCGGCTGAACTCGCGCCAGAGCACAAGAATGAGATCTCTCATCGAGCGCGCGCCTTTCAGGCGGCAGTGCCGCTTCTTCAGGCGCTCTGACGTGCGCTAGGCCGTCGAGAACGGTAATGAGAACGGCCATCATTCCTATCTGGGCACGATGCTGGAGAAGATCGTCCGCGCGTGCCTAACGTGGAGTCATGGCACACGATCATTCTCACGGAACGGCGAACCGAAAGCGCTTGATCGGCGTGATCGCGCTCGTATCGGTGACGCTGATCGTCGAGGTCGTCGGCGGGATCATGACGGGGTCGCTCGCGCTGCTCGCTGACGCTGGACACATGTTCTCCGACCTCACCGGACTCGTGATCGCTCTCGTCGCTATGAGGATCGCGCTGCGCCCAGCGACGGACCGCCATACCTGGGGTTTCCAGCGCACCGAAGTGCTGGCGGCGCTCGCGAACGGGCTCATTCTCACGAGCGTCGCCGTCTCGGTCGCCATCGAGGGAATCCAGCGTCTCGTTGACAGCGCGCCCGCGCATGTCAGCGGCCTTCCGGTGCTCATCGTCGCGCTCATCGGGCTCGTCGTCAACGCTGTCTCTCTCGGACTGCTGCGACAGGGCGCGCGGCACTCCATCAATATGAAGGGCGCTTACCTCGAGGTCTTCGGCGACTTGCTCGGCTCCGTTCTCGTGGCAATGTCGGCGATCGTCATCATGACGACGGGCTTCATGAAGGCCGACGCGATCGCATCGCTCCTCATCGCCGCCGGGATCCTCCCTCGTGCCGCGGTGCTGCTGCGCGACGTATGGCGCGTGCTCAACGAATCGACACCAGCGGGAACGGACGTCGAGCTGATCCGCGAGCACGTGCGCGATGCGACGGGTGTCGTGGGCGTGCACGACGTTCACGTGTGGTCAATCACCTCGGGTCAATCCGTATTCACCGCCCACGTGATCGTGCGACGCGAGGTCTTCGAGGAAGGCCGAGTCGGAGAGCTGCTCGACCATCTCACGTCATGTCTCGCAGACCACTTCGACGTCGACCACTCGACATTTCAGCTTGAACCCGCCCGGCACTCGGACACAGAGAACATCGCCCATTCCTGAGGGCGGCTGTCTCATCGGCGACGCTTGCCGAAGACCGACGAGTCCAGTCGAAGCTCGGCCGCACCCTCAGCATCCGTACGCGCTGTTTCGCCGTCCGCGACAGATTCACGCGCTTTGCGACGCGCGGCAAGGTAATGCCAGACCGTCGGGATGACGGTCAGCGCCACGGCAGCAACGAGAATCAGGTCGATGTAGTCGCGCACGAAGTTAGCGATCGGGGGAACATACCCTAGAAAGTAGCCGGCGAAGACGAGGCCGACTCCCCAGAGCATGGCGCCGACGAAGTTGTAGAGACTGTACCTGCGGTAGTTCATGTGCGCTACACCCGCAGCAACCGGTGCGAACGTTCGAATCACCGGCACGAACCGTGCGACGACGACCGCAATAGGTCCGAACCTCTCGAAGAACGCGTTGGTTCGTCTGACGTTCTCGACGCTGAAGAGGCCGGACTCTTTTCGCTCGAACACTCGCGGACCCCCGCGATGTCCGATCAGGTAGCCGACCTCCCCGCCGATAAACGCGGCCGCTCCGATGAAGAGAGCGACCCACCACACGTCAAACCCGAGCCCAGGACTGAACGACAGCAGGCCCGCCATGATCAGCAGGGTGTCGCCGGGAAGCAGGAATCCGACGAGAAGACCCGTCTCAGCGAAGACGATGAGACAGACGACGAGAACCGCCCACGGCCCGGCGGCCGTGATGATCACCTCGGGGTCGAGCCAGGGGATCAGACTGGCGTTCAACATCAGGCGGTCTCCCAACAATGACGAATGGATGTGGTGTTGCCCGAGTGCGGAAGGTGGGACTTGAACCCACACGCTCGAAAGCACAGGAACCTAAATCCTGCGTGTCTGCCAATTTCACCACTCCCGCGGAACTTCTAGTTTATTGATTTTCTGATGAGCACAGACTGTGAGATTGCCTCACCGATGCCGTGGAGCGCGATGGCTTGGCGAAATGTGGATAACTTTCACGACGAACACGCGATTTCGGCAGGATGTCCCCATGACGACCGCAGTGGACATCATCGCGGAAGCCGTCCGTGAGCGGGTGAGGCGCGATGGTACAGACCTCTCGCATCATGCCGAGCTCACCGAGCGATACGTGTCCGAAGAGCTGCAGCGCTATTCAGAGCGAGCGCTCGCGGGAGCGGGGCAGCTGATCGCAGACGAACGAGCGGCAGCCCGCCAGATCATCGCATCGCTCACGGGCCTCGGGCCGCTGCAGGCGTTTCTCGACGATCCCGAAATCGAGGAGATCTGGATCAACAGCCCCTCGCGCGTGTTCATCGCCCGCGGCGGCGATCCAGAGCTCACCGACGTCGTGCTCACCGAGACGCTCGTTCGAGACTTGGTTGAACGGATGCTGCAGGCGACGGGGAGACGCGTCGATGTGAGCTCACCGTTCGTCGATGCGTCGCTTGCAGACGGCTCTCGACTTCACGTCGTGATCCCCGATACTGGTAGGTCCGATTGTTGAAGAGTGCACTTTTCGCGCCTTTTTCGTCGATGATGCGGAGGTTCACGCGCGAAGGGTGTTGGCGGCCATGCCTGAGCACGGTAGGTGAACATCCGGTGACAAAGCCATCGCGAACTCGCGGATTGATTCGATAGATGTCAATATAGAAGCATGTCGAATCAAGAAGTCGAACTGGTCATCGTCGGGTCCGGTCCCGCCGGATACACGGCGGCGGTCTACGCGGCGCGTGCGGGTCTCGCGCCGGTCGTGATCGCGGGCTCGGTGACCGCGGGCGGTGCGTTGATGACGACGACAGAGGTGGAGAACTTCCCGGGCTTCGTCGATGGCGTGCAGGGACCGGAGCTGATGGAGTCGATGCGGGCGCAGGCCGAGCGATTCGGCGCTCGGATCGTCTACGACGACGCGATCCGCCTCGAGCTCGACGGCGACGTGAAGACCATCGAGACCGGTGCCGGGGCGACGTACCGGGCGCGGGCGGTGGTCCTCACGATGGGTTCCGCGTACCGCAAGCTCGGCCTCTCCGAAGAAGAGCGGCTGTCGGGGCACGGAGTGTCCTGGTGCGCGACGTGCGACGGGTTCTTCTTCCGCGAGCAGGAGATCGTCGTGGTCGGCGGCGGGGACTCCGCGATGGAGGAGGCCCTGTTTCTCACCCGGTTCGCGTCGAAGGTGACCGTCGTGCACCGCCGGGACGAGTTCCGCGCGTCGAGGATCATGGCGCAGCGCGTGCTGGAGGACCCGAAGATCGAGGTCGCCTGGAACAGTGAGGTCGCTGCGATCCTCGGCGATGAGCAGGTCACCGGGCTCACGCTGCGCGACACCGTCACCGGGGCCGAGCGCACGCTCGACGCGACGGGGGTGTTCGTCGCGATCGGGCACGACCCGCGTTCCGAGCTCGTGACCGGGCAGGTCGACACCGACGCGGACGGGTATGTGCGGGTCGCGCACCCGTCGACGCGGACGAACCTGCCCGGGGTGTTCGCGGCCGGGGATCTCGTCGATCACACGTACCGGCAGGCGATCACCGCCGCGGGCACCGGCTGCGCGGCCGCGCAGGACGCCCAGCACTACCTGTCGAACCTCGAACCCACCACCGTTCCTGAGCTTGCTTTGGAGGTCTCCGCATGAGCATCGTCACTCCCGTCACCGACGCTACTTTCCGGGCTGAGGTGATCGAGTCCGAGCTACCCGTCGTGGTCGACATCTGGGCGACCTGGTGCGGCCCGTGCAAGGCGATCGCCCCGATCCTGGACCAGCTCGCCAGCGACTACGCGGGCCGGGTGAAGATCGTGAAGGTCGACGCCGACCAGAACCCCGAGACCGTGACCGCGGCCGGCGTGACCTCGATCCCCACCCTCGGGTTCTACCGGGACGGGGAGCGCGTGGACGTGCTGATCGGCGCGCATCCGAAGCCCGTCTACGTCGCGAAGATCGAAGAGCTGCTCGCATGACCGACTCCCTGACCCGCACCGCCCCGAAACGGCTGTCCACCCTCGACAAGTGGCTGCCGCTGTGGATCGGCCTCGCGATGGTCGCAGGCCTCCTGCTCGGCCGTTTCGTGCCCGCGCTCTCGGACGCGCTGTCCGCGATGGAGGTCGGCGGGATCTCGATCCCGATCGGGCTGGGCCTGCTGGTGATGATGTACCCGGTGCTCGCGAAGGTCCGCTACGACAAGGTCGCCGCCGTCACGGGCGACAAGAAGCTCCTCGTCTCCTCGCTCGTGCTGAACTGGCTCGTGGGGCCCGCGGTCATGTTCGCGCTCGCGTGGATCTTCCTGCCGGACCTGCCCGAGTACCGGACCGGGCTGATCATCGTCGGGCTCGCCCGCTGCATCGCGATGGTGGTGATCTGGAACGACCTCGCGTGCGGCGACCGCGAGGCGACCGCGGTGCTGGTCGCGATCAACTCGGTCTTCCAGGTCGTGATGTTCTCGGTGCTGGGCTGGTTCTACCTGACCGTGCTGCCCGGATGGCTCGGACTGGACGCGCAGGGCCTGGAGGTCTCCGTCTGGCAGATCGCACTCAACGTCCTCGTCTTCCTCGGCATCCCGTTGGCGGCCGGATTCGCGTCCCGCTTCGTCGGCGAGAAGCGCAAGGGGCGCGACTGGTACGAGGAGAAGTTCCTCCCGAGGATCGGGCCGTGGGCGCTCTACGGGCTGCTGTTCACGATCGTGCTGCTGTTCGCCCTGCAGGGCGAACAGGTCACCTCCCACCCGATGGACGTCGCCAGGATCGCGCTGCCGCTGCTGGTCTACTTCGCGCTGATGTGGTTCGCCGGCATCCTGCTGGGCAAGGCACTCCGCCTGGGCTACGCGCGCTCCACGACGCTCGCGTTCACCGCCGCGGGCAATAACTTCGAGCTCGCCATCGCGGTCGCGATCGGCACCTTCGGCGCGGCATCCGGCCAGGCCTTGGCCGGGGTCGTGGGCCCGCTCATCGAAGTGCCCGTGCTCGTGGGCCTGGTCTACGTCTCACTCTGGGCCGCGAAGACCTGGTTCCACACCGACCCCTACGCCACCGAATCGAGGACGTCATGACCGACACGACCGTCATCTCTGACGCCGACACGTGCGCACCGTCCACGGCGCACGCAATCGGCACCGAGGCCGCCACGACCGTGGCCGGGGCACTGAAAGCACTCGCTGACCCGCTGCGGCTGCGGATGCTCTCCGCGATCGCGACCGACCCGCGCGGCGAGTCCTGCGTGTGCGACCTCGCCGACCTCGCCGAGGTGTCACAGCCGACCGTTTCGCACCACCTGAAGGTGTTGAAGGAGACCGGGATGCTGCTGTCCGAGCGCCGCGGCACCTGGGTCTACTACCGCATCGCCCCGGGCAAACAGCGCGCCGTCGCAGCCCTCCTCGACGCGTTCGCTCCCGCCGCGGCCGTCACCGACGACCCCGAAGACGCCGCGGCACGGGCCGCGGCCCTGCAGCAGATGGACGCCCGAGTCACCAGGCTCGCGGAGGAGCTCGCGGACGAGCTGACCGGGCTGAACCGGGACCTCGTGATCGCGATTGTGCGCGAGTCCTACGCCGGCCTGGTGCGGTCCGCGAAGCTGACAGCGCACATGATCCCGCTGACCGAAAGGTTCGCCCGGCAGCGCCTCGCAGACCTGACCCGGGACCGGACGGCCGGGGTGCCGCAGGTGCTGTTCGTGTGCGTGCAGAACGCGGGCCGCTCCCAGCTCGCCGCCGCGATCGTCGACCAGCTCGCCGGCGGCCGCGTGGTCGCACGCTCCGCAGGATCCGCCCCGGCGTCGGACGTGCACCCGCACGTGCGCTCGCTGCTCACCGAGATCGAGGGCGCGCAGGAGGCCGAGACGGCGTTCCCGAAGCCGCTCACCGACGACGCGGTGCGCGCCGCAGACGTGGTGGTCACGATGGGCTGCGGCGACGTCTGCCCGATCATCCCCGGCGTCCGCTATGAGGACTGGGCCGTGGGCGATCCTGCGCTGGCCTCGCCCGAGGGCGTCGAAGCGATCCGCCAGGACATCGAGGGCCGCGTCCGCGGCCTCCTCGCCACCCTCACCGACTGAAAGAAGCGAACGACCATGACCGACCAGAAGCCTTCCGTCCTCTTCGTCTGCGTCCACAACGCCGGCCGTTCCCAGATGGCCGCCGGCTATCTCCGCGAGTTGGCGGGCGACCGCGTCGAGGTCCGCTCCGCCGGGTCCATGCCCGCCGACCAGATCAACCCGGTCGCCGTCGAGGCGATGCGCGAGGAGGGCATCGACATCACCGCCGAACAGCCCAAGGTGCTCACCACCGAGGCCGTGCAGGCCTCCGACGTGGTGATCACGATGGGTTGCGGCGACGCTTGCCCGTTCTTCCCGGGCAAGCGGTACGAGGACTGGAAGCTCGACGACCCGGCGGGGCAGGGCATCGATGCGGTGCGCCCGATTCGCGACGACATCAAGGCCCGCGTCGAGACCCTCCTCGCCGAACTGCTCGTCTGAGGAGCTGTGAGCAGCGGAGGGGCAGAGGCCAATGGCCCTACCCCTCCGGTGTGTTTCCGGGTCCGCGAACTTTACGGCGAACACCGTTGTGCCGTGAGGTGTGACCCAGTGATCGCGTCACCGGTCGTTCTCGCTCTACCGGGATGCGCCTCGCATCGCTGCTTCGATCTGCTCCTGCGTGGGCGCTCCGGCGTACCCGCTTTCCGTCGCGTAGACCCGGCACGCCAGCGAGCGAACCGGGGCCGTCGGGAACAGGTCGACGTCGTCGAGGAGGATCGTGGGCGAGCCTCCGAACTGGGTGCTCGCCGCCTCGGCCTCGGTTCGGATCGTCACCAGCTCGACAGGAACGGCCCCGAGCCCGAGAGCATCCAGCGCCGCGCGTGCGTTGGCTTCGGCGATTGCCGTGTTCGGGCAGTCGACGATGTGCAGCAGTTCGACCTTCATGCGGTCGGCTCCTTCCGAGTCCGGGCGGCGCGCAGTCCGTTGAGGATGACGACGACCTCGGCGATCTCGTGCACCAGGACCACGGCGGCGAGGCCCAGGACGCCGAACAGGGCCAGCGGGAGCAGCGCGGTGATGATCAGCAGCGACAGGATGATGTTCTGGTTGATGATGTGCCGCCCCCGACGGGCGTGGTCGAACGCGCGCGGGAGAAGCCGCAGGTCGTGACCGGTGAAGGCCACGTCGGCCGACTCGATCGCGGCGTCGGAGCCCGTCGCGCCCATCGCGATACCGATGTCCGCGGCGGCCAGCGCAGGGGCGTCGTTGATGCCGTCGCCGATCATCGCGACCGGCCCCTTCGCACCGAACTCTGCGATCGCGGCGGCCTTGTCTTCGGGGCGCAGCTCGGCGCGGACGTCATCGATCCCTGCTTGCGCAGCGAGGGCGCGGGCGGTGCGGGCGTTGTCGCCGGTGAGCATGGTCACCCCGATGCCCTGGGTCGCGAGGGTGCGCACGACCTCGGGGACCTCCGGTCGCAGCTCGTCGCGGACGCCGATCGCGGCGACCGGGACGCCGTCGCGGTGGACGATCACGACCGTCATGCCTTGCTCCTCCAGCCCCGCGACCCGGTCGCCGAGCGTCCCGGCGTGCAGCCAGCGGGGACTGCCGACCGTGATCCGCGCGCCGTCGAGCTCGCCCTCGATGCCGTGACCGGCCTGCTCGGTCACGCCCTCCGCCGCAGGGGCATCCGGCACAGCGGCGGTGATCGCGGCCGCGAGCGGGTGGGTGCTGTGCTGCTCCAACGCGGCCGCCCACGCCAGCGCCTCCGCCTCGCTCACACCGTCTACGGTGAGGACGGCGGCGACGGCGGGCTCGTTGCGGGTGAGGGTGCCGGTCTTGTCGACGGCGACGTGACGGATCACGCCGAACCGCTCGAACGCGGCACCCGACTTGATGATCACGCCGAACTTGCTCGCCGAGCCGATCGCGGCCACCACAGTCAGCGGGACCGAGATCGCCAACGCGCACGGCGACGCCGCCACCAGCACCACGAGAGCGCGGGCGATCCACGGCTCCGGGTCGCCGAACAGCGACCCGATGATCGCGACCAGGGCGGCGAGGATCAGCACGCCCGGGACGAGGGGGCGGGCGATGCGGTCGGCGAGACGGGCGCGGTCGCCCTTCTCGGCCTGAGCCTTCTCCACCAGGTCGACGATCGTGGTCAGCGAGTTGTCGGTGCCGGCCGCGGTCGTCTCGACCTCCAGCGCCCCAGCGGTGTTGATCGCACCGGCTGAGACCGTGTCGCCGGGCTCGACCTCGACCGGGATCGACTCCCCGGTGATCGCGGAGGTGTCCAGGCTGGAGCGCCCCGTGCGGACGATGCCGTCGGTCGCGATCCGCTCGCCCGGCCGCACCAGCATCAGCTGCCCCACTTGGAGATCCTTCGCCGGGACCTCAACCGAGGTACCGTCGCGGCGGACGGTCGCGGTCTCCGGGACGAGCTTGAGCAGCGCCCGGAGCCCGCCGCGGGCGCGGTCCATGGCTTTGTCTTCCAGTGCCTCGGCGATCGAGTACAGGAACGCCAGCGCTGCGGCCTCCTCGACATAGCCGAGGATCACCGCACCGACCGCGCTGATCGTCATCAGCAGCCCGATGCCGAGCTTGCCCTTGAACAGCTTCCGAATCGCGCCCGGGGTGAACGTCGATGCACCCAGCAGCAGGCCGATCCAGAACAACACCAAGGCCGGGATCTCCATCCCAGACCACTCCAGGACCAGGCCAGTGAGGAAGGCGATGCCGGAGAAGACCGGGACCATGATCCCGCGGTCCCGCCACCAGGGGTGTTCCGCCTCCTCAGCCTCTTCGCTGATGGTGGTCTCGAGCTCGTCGTGCTCGCAGCCGCACGCCGCGCTCACTCGCTCGCTCCCATCCCGCAGCAGCCCGGCACCGTGCACGCCGCGTCTATGCAGGGCGCGTGCTCGTCTACCGCGAGAGTCACGTCCACCAACGCGGTCAGCGCCGCCGCCAGGTGCGGGTCCGCGATCTCGTAGCGCGTCTGCCTCCCCTCGGGCTCAGCGACCACGATCCCGCAGTCGCGCAAGCAGGTCAGGTGGTTCGAGACGTTCGAGCGGGTCAGTTTCAGCTCGCGCGAGAGCACGGCGGGATAGCTCGGGCCGGCGAGCAGGGTCATCAGGATCCGGGAACGCGTCGGGTCCGCCATCGCCCGGCCGAGCCGGTTCATGACGTCAAGACGCGAAGCAATAGTCAGCACACACTGACTATACAGCCAGCACTGACATGAACCGAATGGGTAGTGAACCTACGAGGCCGAACCCACGCCGAGCTGGATGAGCTGCGGGGCCGGCGCGCAACACGATCCCGTGCTGGCAGACTCGTCCGGCGCGTCGAAGAGGCCGGAGCCTCCGCACACGCCGGTGTCCGGCAGAGCGAGCTCCACGCGCTCGGCGGCCTCGTGGTCCCCGGCGATCGCGGCGACGACGCTGCGCACCTGCTCGAACCCGGTCAGAGCGAGGAACGTCGGCGCACGCCCGTAGGACTTCGCACCGACGATGTAGAAGCCCGACTCGGGCTGGGCGAGATCAGCAGCGCCCGTGGCCCGCACGGAGCCGCACGAGTGCACGTTCGGATCAACCTCCGCAGCGATCTTCGACGGGGCCTGCAGGCGCATGTCGAGGTCGAGACGGATCTCCGAGAGGAAGGACAAGTCTGGGCGGAAGCCGGTCGCGACGAACACCCGAGCGGCAGGGTCGAGCCGGCGGCCGTCCTCCGCGATGAGCACCGCCTGACCGCCATCGATGACGACCTGCTCCGTGCGGAATCCAGTGACGAGATCGACGAGCCCGTCCTCGACGGCCTTCTTCGCCCGCTGTCCCAGCGCGCCGCGCTCGGGCAGCTCGTCGGCGCTGCCGCCGCCGAAGGTGTTGCCGACCGCGCCGCGCCGGAGCACCCAGGTGATCCGCGTCCCCGGCTCGCGCTTGGCCACGCGAGAGAGCGTACCGATCGTCGTCGCGGCGGAGTGGCCGTTGCCGACCACCACGATGTGCTGGCCAGCCAGCGCGGTCGCGTCCTCGATCGCGGGCATGCGATGCTCCAGGAGCTCCGCATCGACTGCAGCGCGTTCCCCGAGCGCGGGCAGCCCGTCAGCTCCGGCAGGGCTCGGAGTGCGCCAGGTGCCCGAAGCGTCGATCACCGCACGCGCTTCGATCCGCTCCTCGGTGCCGTCCGCGCGCTCGACGTGGACGACGAAGGGCTGCTCGGCGCGGCCGGCGTCGACGGAGAGGTCGCGGCCCTCCCGGCCGACGCCGACGACCCGCGTCCCGTAGCGCACGCGGTCGCCGAGCACATTGCTGAGGGGCGCGAGGTACCGCTCGATCCACTGCGCGCCGGTCGGGTAGCCCTGCGTCGGGGCCGACCATCCAGTCGGCTCCAGCAGACGTCGCGACGCGGGGTCGGTGAGCTCCGTCCACGGCGAGAACAAGCGCACGTGGCCCCATTCGGCCACAGCCGAAGCGGCGGCGTCGCCGGACTCCAGGACGAGCGGTTCGAGCCCCCGCTCGATCAGATGGGCTGCGGCGGCCAGTCCCTGCGGACCAGCACCGATGACGACGACAGGGTTCACTGCGACCTCCATGCATTGACGTTCTTCGATGTGAGACAAGACGATCCTGACGCTCATATCGACAGATGTCAATACGTCGGGCAGAATAGAGCCATGAACGCACTGCCCGTCACCATCGACACCAGCGCCGACTCCTGCTGCACCCCCGGCCAGGCGATGGACGACGGCACCGCCCACGACCTCGCGAAGGTCTTCAAGGCCCTCGGCGACCCGACGCGGGTGAAGCTGCTCTCGATGATCGTCGGGAGCAGCGCCGGCGAGATGTGCGTCTGCGACCTCACCGACCCCGTGGGCCTGTCGCAGCCGACGATCTCCCACCACATGAAGCTGCTCGTCGAGGCCGGCCTCGTCACGCGCGAGCAGCGCGGGAAATGGGCGTACTACCAGCCGACCACCGGCACGCTCGCCGACGCGGCGAAGGCGCTGCTGGGCTGAGCTTCGTTGTCAGTCGGACACCGAGCGGATCTTTGGGTAGTCGGACCAGTCCCCACTGGCGAGGCGCGACCACGCGGCGGCCGACGCCGGCGTTATGCCGAGCAAGTCGGACACGATCCGCGGGTGCATCTGCCGGGTGAGTTCGATGAGGGCGGTCGTCCGGGCGCTTCCGGAGCGGAGCCCTTCGGCGCGGAGGCGGCGACTGATCGACCCCGGGGTGAGATGGAGCCCCGGGTTTCTGCCGGGGAATAGCCATCCTTCGGGATGGCGCATCGACGCGTCGACCAGGTCGATGATCGCGTCTCCGAGAATCTTGGGGAGCTCGATAGGTTCCGCCCCGATAGTGAGCTTCACGGGCTGGGAGGTCGCGTCGACCTGATCGCGGGTGAGGGTGATGATGCGGGTGAGCTGGATGCCGTAGAGGAGAACGAGCAGGCCCGCAGCACGGGTCTTCGAGTCCATGTCCGAATCGGTGAGGAATCGACGGGCCATCTGCCATCGATGGTCGGACTCGTAGTGCCGGCCCTCGAGGCGACTCGGCCGGAACTCGACGCGTAGGGTGCTCAACTGGTGGCGTCGCAACCAGCGGGTGAATGGTGCCAACGCGTCCCGCTGACTCGGGGAGTCCGTGAGGAACGCGTCGAGGCGGCGTTGGGGGAAGGTGGCGAGCGTCTCGCGCTGCGATCGGATTTCGTGCAGGAGCGCGGCACAGTACTTGAGCGCTGCGCGTTGCCGTTGGAAGCCAGCCGCAGGGCTCGACGGGCCGCGAGACACCGCCCGGAATGCGCGCGTCGAACGGAGCAACTCCCAGGTGCAGTACCGGCGCAGGACAAGCCGGTCTTCGGCGTGCCCAACCTCCGATAGCCAGTTCTCGAGCCAGTGGTCGAAGCGCGCGGCCTCGACGTCAAGCTCCGGCAGTACGCCGGAGCGAACCAGCAGCGAAAGGAGGAATGCCACGGACTGCCCCGACTGGGCTCTGGTCATGATCGCGTCGGCGGCGAGAGGCAGGGTTCCCTCGGCGAGTTCGCGGAGCACGGCGGCACATTTGCTCTTGTGCTGCCACCGCTCCAGAGAATTCGCCTTGCCATGGTGCGTGAGCAGGTAGTCAGCAAGAGGCTGAAGCTCCGGGCGGATATCACCGGTCTCATCGCAGAGGAGTCGCTGGATGGTGATCGGGCGGCGGCACTCGGCGCAGAGGCGATGCTTGCGCACTTCTTCGATTGAACCGCAGCCGGGACACGCCATCGTGATCGGCGTGCCGGCGCAATCCGCGCAGACCTTCTGGTCGTTCATGAACCCGGTGAGGAACACCTTGCGCCCGCATTCAGGGCAGGGTTGCGGCGTGCGCATCGCGTAGTAGCAGCGGGCGCAGACGCGTCGCCCGTCGAGATGGGATGCGACCCGGCCGGGCTCTCCGCAGAGCCCGCAGGTCTTGACTGGCGCGGTGTAACAGGCCAGGCAGACGAGCTCGGGGCGACGGACGACGATGGTCGCGTGCTGACCGCACCGGGAGCAATGGTCGAAGGAACGGGGATCAGCACGCCAGCATTCACGGCAGTACCGCTTCCCGTCGATGGTGCGCTGCACCGGCCTCACCTGGCCGCAGGTCGCGCATGCGACGGATCTGGCGTTTCGTTCGCAGCGGGAGCAGCGACGTCCGCCGCTCGGCGTCTTGTGCGGCATGCGGACAGCACGGCCGCACGACTCGCACGTCGGCAGGACAACCCGACTCGCGCCCTCGGCGACGAGCGCGTGCGCAAGGTCCTGAACCGTCACAGGCACATTCGCGTGACGTCCTTCGAGAACTCCGGGTTGCTTGAGGAGAGCGAGCTCGAGCAGGCGTTGCGTGAGCGGCACCGGAGCGACCGTGCTCACGATCTCAACGAGACGTTCCGTCGGGATCTCGATCGCGACCCACTGGATGAGCATCACGACCTCTGCGACACGCGGCTCCTGCGGCGGCTTGGCCACGACGGTCTACTTGGTGCGTGGACGGCGGATGGTGGCGCGAACGGGCCTGAGATCGCCGATCGACCCGCGAGTCGCTTCTTCGCCCACGGCGATCGGGGCCGCGGCCTCGCGGCGGGTGATCGTCACAAGATCGTCGAGGGAGCACTCCAGCGCGTCGCAGAGTGCGGCGAGGACGTCGAGACGCACCCGTTGCGGCGGTTGCGTCACCAGCCGATAGACCTGCTCTCGGGAGAGGCCGATGCCGCGCTCCTCAAGCAGAGGTCTCAGCTTGGAGGTCTGGAAGATGCCGCGTGACGCCATCACGCTGCGCAGGTTCCATCCGGTCTCAAGTTCAACGGTCATTCCGCTTCTCCTTCGATGAGGGCCTTCAATGCCTCTGCAAGCACCCGGTTCTTGTAGTCCGAACTGACGGAGGCGTAGATCGACGTCGTCGACGCGTGCATGTGCCCGACCTGCTCCTGCACGAATCGCTCGGCGTAGCCGAACTCGAGCAGGTGCGTGACGTAGGAATGCCGGAGGCTGTGCAGCGTCAGATCCTTCGACAGGCCGGCCTCGTCCCGCAGTTCCGCGAACCTCCGGTCGAGATAGCCGGCGGACAGGCGGGTGCGTCGCTCGGTCACCCAGAGCGCGTCGAGGTCGTCACCGGGCGCAAACCGTTCCCGGGCCTGTTCGAGCCACTGCTGCATGCCCGGCACCCACCAGTCGAACTCCGGCACCAGCAGCACTGTGCGACGACGAGGAGCGCCGCCGCCAGCAGCCTTCGCCCACCGCACGTGGATCGCACCGTAGCGTCCCCATTGGCGCATCTTGGCGTTGTGGTGCAGGTCGACGGTGTCGAGCATCACCACCTCGGTGCGGCGCAGCCCGAACGCGTAGACCGTCTTCAGCAGCTGCGCGTCCCGCAGCGCCCCGAGCGCGCCTTTTCGTCCCGAGCTCACGAGCAACTCAACCCGGGCGTCAGCGGTGTCGAACAGGCGCTCCACCTCGTCGTAGGTGAACGGCCGGCGCTTTCCGTCGCCCTCGAACTCAAACCGATGCGCGACCGTGTTCCATGGCAAGCACACCTGCGACGGGATCTCGCCGAACTCCCGTTCGCAGATCTCCATCCAGTCGTACAACGGATTCGTCAGGTAGTCGCAGAACCCGCGGATTGCGCCATGGTGGTGACGCAGAGTGGACAGCGCCAGCCTGCGATCGGTGGCTTCCCTTGTGAACTCGTCAACGTCAGCGACCGTCCACTTCCACGGCGGCTTGTCCGCGAACTCCCGGAAGCGGGCCACCGTCGCCACGCGGTTCTGGATGGTCTGCTCACGGAGCCCTCGCGACAGCTGCTGATTCCGCCAGCCGTCCATCATCGCGTCGAAGACCTGCTGCTCCGGGTTCGCCAAAGCGACGTTCGACGCCGAGGTGAGCAGTCGAAGTGCGGCTGGAGAGCTCCCAAAATCTTGCATTAGATGCAACAAAGTATGGGATAGCGCATCACCGAGTCAAGTCGGATCTTGGGAGGCGCGTGATCTCGCTGTTAGGGTCAGAGCGGACCAGCCCGACCGAGACCAATAGTCCTCGTTTGCAAGTGTCAACAGTTGCATTCGCTGCAACATGCGAGGGTTCGTGACCCGCAGGCACATGGCAGTCAACATCCGCAAGTTCACGACGCGCATCAGGACGCTCGGTGACCTTGTCGCGCGCGACGCCCTCACTCGCGAGGCGTCGGAGTTCTTGGCACGGAGTGTTCGCGTCGGGTGCAACGTTCTCGTGTCCGGCGCGACCCAGGCGGGCAAGACGACGCTGCTCGGTGCGCTTCTGAACTCCGTGGCGCAGTCGGAGCGCATGATCACGGTCGAGGAGACGTTCGAACTCGACGTGACAGCAGCGGATGTCGTGGGGATGCAGTGTCGCCAGCCGAGCCTCGAGGGAACAGGCGAGATTACGCTTCGACGTCTCATCAAGGAATCGCTGCGCATGCGCCCTGACCGCATCGTCGTGGGCGAGGTCCGCGAGGCAGAGAGCCTCGATCTGCTCATTGCGCTGAACTCGGGAGTTCCCGGCGCCTGCACGTTGCACGCGAACTCTGCGGACGACGCCCTTCGAAAGTTGTGCACGTTGCCGTTGTTGGCCGGTTCGAACATCGACGCCGCGTTCGTCGTTCCGACGGTCGCGTCGTGCATCGATCTCGTTGTGCATTGCTCACGTGACGCCGGGGGAGTGCGACGGGTCGTCGAGATCGCCGCTCCAACCGGACGAGCCAGCGACGGACAGCTCGAATCGACGACGATCTACCGACGCACCCGTGAGGGCTTGACGGCAACAGGTGCGGTACCGGAACGGCAGGACAAGTATGCCGCGGCTGGCATCGACGTCGCTGAGCTCGTCACCCGGGGTGCCGCGTGATCGCCATTGCGTTGGGAGCTCTGGTCGGCCTCGGGGGAGTGCTGATCGTCGTCTCGATGGTCTTCCCCCACACGACGATCCTGCCGAAGCGGACGACGCAGGGACGCCTGGCGCGCGAACTTCGAACTCGGTTGTCGCTCTCAGGGCTCGGAATGGTTCCTGTTCCGGCGTTCATCGTCGCGTGCGTTCTACTCGCGGGAGTTGCCGGGGGCATTGTCCAGGCCATGTTCGGAATCGTCGTTCTCACTCTTCTCGCAGCACTCGGCGGCGCGCTCACGCCGCTTCTCATCGTCACCTGGCGCGCGAGAGCGACTCGACGCACGCATCGCATGTTGTGGCCCGACGTCGTCGACCACCTGGTCTCGTCAATTCGCGCCGGAACCGCCCTTCCCGAGGCCGTCGCCCAGCTGGCCGATGCGGGCCCGGACGCACTGCGCGCATCGTTCCGCGGGTTTGCCCGCGACTACCGCACGTCCGCGTCGTTCGGCGGCGCCCTCGATCGGCTCAAGAACGACCTCGGCGACCCCGTCGCAGACAGGATCATCGAGACTCTGAAGATGGCGAGAGATGTCGGTGGAACGGAGCTGCCGGGCGTTCTGCGAAGTCTCTCGGCGGCGATTCGCGAGGATTCGGGAATTCGCTCCGAAGTCGATGCACGACAGTCATGGGTCCGCAACGCAGCGAAGCTCGGCGTCGCGGCGCCCTGGCTCATCCTGTTTCTGCTCGCCTCTCGTCCTGAAGCAGCGGCCGCGTACAACTCGCCGATCGGCATCACCGTCATCGTTGCCGGGGCCGTCGTCTCTGTCGTCGCCTACCGTTTCATGCTCGCTCTCGGGCGGCTTCCCGAAGAGCGGAGATGGTTTCGTTGACGGAATACGTCGGACTCGCGATCGTGCTCGGTTGCCTTCTCGGCACGGGACTCTGGTCGATGACGGCTGCGATGCCTCGATTGAGAGCGCCCCGCCTCTCCGAGAGAATCGCCCCCTACCTTCTCGACATCTCAGACGAGGCGCGTCAAATGACGCAGCGTCGCGTCGCCGATCCACTTCCCGTCCTCGGCAGGCTTCTCGGCCCGTCCATCAGTCGTGCAGCGAACCTACTCTCCGCGACACTCGGCGGCAACGTCTCCGTGGCGAAATGGCTCGCGCAGTCGGGGTCGCCCCTGACGGTGCAGCAGTTTCGCGCGCGTCAGGTCCTCGCTGCGAGTGCCGGGCTCGTCGTGGGCATCGGATTCGGCGTTGTGCTTGTGCAGAATTCTCGACCAATGGCTGCCGTCGCGATGCCGATCGTTCTCGCCGTCACGGGAGTCATCGCCTGCGACCTCGTGCTGCGACGCCGAGCCACCACGCGCGTGTCCCAGATCAGCGAGGAGGTGCCGACGGTCTTGGAATTCCTGAGCTTGTCCCTGTCTGCGGGCGAAGGCATCACCGACGCACTGCGCAGAATCGCGAGGGTGGGCTCAGGCGAACTGAGCGTCGAGCTGCGGCGGGTGCTCGTCGATACATCAGCGGGAGTGCCTGTTGCCGACGCGCTGACAACGTGCGCGGGACGTGTCGACTCGCCATCGCTGACGCGCGCGATCGAGCAGATGTGCGCGGCCATGGAGCACGGATCGCCGATTGCTCAGGTTCTGAGAGCGCAAGCGCAAGACGCGCGGGACGACCTGAAGCGAACGCTTCTTGAGGCAGCAGGGCGCAAGGAAGTCGCGATGCTCGTGCCGCTCGTACTGCTGATCCTGCCGCTGTCGATCGCGTTTGCGCTCCTTCCCGGAATCTTCGTTCTGCGCGCAGGGTTCTGACCGACCTTTACCACTCGCGAAAGCGAGGAGAAAATGAAAACACTGAAAAGAAGAATGCTCGACGTGACGGACGAGACCGGGGATGTTCCGGGCTGGGTTCTGATCACGTTGATGACAGCGGGTCTTGTCATTCTGATCTGGGGACTGGCCGGACCGGCCTTGAGCGCGATCTTCGAGCAGGCCATTGCAAAGGTCACCGGAATGTGATGTCGGCTGCACTGAGTCGCAGGATTCGCGACGACAGCGGCTCCGCCGTCGCAGAGTTCTCGCTCGTCGCCGGGCTGCTCACCGTGCTCACACTGAGCGTCATACAGCTGGGCTTGGCTCTCCTCGTGCGCAATACGGTTCTGGATGCCGCTGCCGAGGGCGCTCGAACGGCGGCGCTCGCAGATACCACCCGTGCCGACGGTGCAGAGCGAACCCGACAGCTCATCACGACCGCGATCGGCGAGGGCTACGCGGGCGATATCGACGTGTCGTATGAAACGTGGAATGGACAACCGTGTGCCGAAGTGACGGTGACGACAACACTTCCCATCATCGGTCTCGTGGGAATCGAGCATGGCTTGGAGGTATCGGGGCATGCCGTTCGCGAAACGTTGGACTGACGCGCTTGGCGATGAGCGTGGTTCGTCGTCTCTCGAGTTCATTACCGCGGGGCTCATCCTGCTCGTTCCGCTTGTGTACCTGATCGTGGCGCTGTCTCAGATTCAAGGAAGCTCGTTCGCCGTGAGCGGGGCCGCCAAACAAGCGGCTCGGGTCTTTGTGCTCGCTGAATCTGCGGACGACGCACTGGCCCGCGTCGAAACGGCCGTACACATCAGCCTTGCCGATTTCGGCGTCGAGAGCGATGACGCGCACGTCGTCATATCGTGCGACTCCGGCTCGGGGGCAGAGTGCCTCGAGCGCGGTGAGATCGTCACGGTGACCGTCACCGCGAGAGTTCCGCTTCCTCTGGTCCCCGACGTTCTCGATGTCGATTCCGCAGCGAGTGTTCCCGTGCAGGCGACCGCCGTGCAGAAAGTCTCGCGATTCTGGGGTGCGCCATGACCCGTCGGCCCGACGACGAAGGATCAACGCTGATCCTCACGATCTTCTACGGCGCGCTGTCACTGCTGCTGATTCTGATCGTGGCGGCTGCCACATCGCTTTATCTGGAGCGACGGCAGCTCTTCGCCATCGCCGACGCTGCATCGCTCGTCGGCGCGGAGGCGTTCTCTCTCGCTGAGGTGACAACAGAAGGCGGAGCTCCCGAGCTCTCTCTCGCACCAGACGATGTCGATGACGCGGTCACCGCCTTCCTCGAGGATCCAGCGTTCGACGACGTCGAAGGACTCACAATCGAGAGGGCGACAAGCCTAGATGGCGTGAGCGCGACAGTCACGGTGTCGAGCTGGTGGAGACCGCCCGTTCTGACGCTTTTCGTTCCGGAGGGCATCAGGGTCGAGGCGACGAGCGTCGCTCGCTCAGTCTTCGACTGACCGCCGCGCATGCTGTGGATCGATGTATCGCGGGAGCCATGTCGCCATGACGGCGACACCGACGACGGCGACGCCGCTCAAGCTACCCGCTGCGACAGCAAGTGATGCTGCCCCCGTAATACCCGCGATGAGCAGCGGACTCGTCGCGGCGCCAGCATCCGTGACGAATCTCCACGCGCCGAGAAACGGGGCGGGATCTCGTGGGCCGGCGAGGTCGGCTCCAAGGGTCATCAGGATGCCGCTGCTCATGCCATTCGCAACGGCAAGCAGCCCGGCGGCGATGCACATCCAGATCACAGCTGTCGGCGCGCCGTGTGTGAACGCGAGTACGGCCAAGCCGGCGCCGAGCCCGATCAGCGGCGGCAGCGCGCCCCACAGGCGACCGTACGTGTCCATGATGTGTCCGCTCACGTAGAAGAGTGCAAAATCCACCGCACCGGCGAGTCCGATGATCAACGCGGTAGCTGCTTCGTCGACACCGAGGCTCACAGCCCAGAGAGGAATGATCACCGTTCGCGCGGAACGCAACGCCGAAAGGATCGCTGCACCGACGCCGACCGTGCCGAGGACGCGCCGGTTCTGGCCGATCGTCGAGACGATTCCGGAGCTGCGCCGTTCCCGAGCAGCCGCGGGCTCGCCGCTTCTCCGGCGCGATCGAAAGAGCTTCTCAGGGTCGGGAAGCACGAGGAGCACGATGGCCGCGCTCAGGCAGAACACGACCATCGTCCAGTACACGCCGGCCATGCCGCCCGTCAGGTGAATGATCGGCGCCGAGACGAGAGGGCCGACGAAATGTCCGCAGCGGAAGACGCCGCCGAGCAGAGACAGGGAGCGGGCACGGTAGCGCAGAGGGACGTATGTCGTCATGAATGCGTGGCGCGCGAGCGCGAACACTGCTGTCGCCAGTCCGAGCACGAACACGCCGATTCCGAGCACTGCAGGGTTCGGCGCGAGCATGATCATCACGGCGGCGACAAGCGCCACCGCGACGGCGAGGATCATGGCCGTACGTTCGCCGATGCGGCTCACGAGGACGCCGCTGGGAATATCACCGATCAGCTCACCGATCTTGAGCATCGCAGCAATCGTGCCCGCGATCGCGATCGTTGCGCCCAGCCCGGAGGCAGCTGCGGGTATCAGAGGTATCAGGGCACCTTCACCGATACCGAACAGCAGCGTGGGGAGGTAGACGGCGGCGGCGACCGTACGCAGTGAGAACCCGGATTCGTCGGCGGCCATAACGGGCTCCAGCATAGTCTCGGGCGTCGACGTGGGCGGCACTGTAGTGTTGAGACACGATGCTAGAGCTCGATTTGAGCGCGGAGATCGCCGCGCTGCGCACAACCTTCTCCGATATTCGCACGGTTCTCGATGTCGACAAGCTGACAGCTGATATCGCCAGGCTGAGCGAGGAGGCGGCCGCACCGGACCTGTGGGACGACACCGATCGCGCGCAGCAGGTGACGAGCCGGCTCAGCCATGCTCAGAGCGATCTCGCACGCGTCAAAAGCGTCGAGCAGCGCATCGACGATCTCGAAGTTCTCACGGAGCTCGCCAACGAAGCCGGCGACGAAGAATCAGCCGACGAAGCCCGCGCCGAGCTCAGCGCGCTGCAGAAGACCATCGCCGATCTCGAGATCCAGACGATGCTGAACGGCGAGTACGACGCCCGGCCGGCGGTCGTCACCATTCGTGCGGGAGCCGGCGGGGTCGACGCTGCAGACTTCGCGGAGATGCTGCTGCGCATGTACGTGCGGTGGGCGGAGCACCACGGGTATTCGGCAAAGGTCTTGGACACGAGCTACGCAGAAGAAGCGGGCATCAAGTCCGCCACGTTCGAGGTCGACGCGCCATACGCGTTCGGAAAGCTGTCGATCGAGGCCGGGACGCACCGACTCGTTCGCATGAGCCCGTTCAACTCGGCCGGAAAGCGCCAGACGAGCTTTGCCGCTGTCGAGGTGATTCCCCTCATGGAGGAGGCGACGGAAGTCGATATTCCCGACACCGACATCCGCATCGACGTCTTCAGATCATCCGGGCCCGGCGGGCAATCGGTGAACACCACCGACTCGGCCGTACGCATCACGCACGTCCCGACCGGCATCGTCGTCTCTATGCAGAACGAGAAAAGCCAGATTCAGAACCGTGCGGCGGCGATGCGCGTGCTGCAGTCACGTCTTCTGCTGATGCAGCGCGAGCAAGAAGCCGCGAAGAAGAAAGAACTGGCCGGGAGCATCACGGCAAGCTGGGGAGACCAGATGCGCTCGTACGTGCTCGCGCCCTATCAGATGGTCAAGGACCTCCGCACGGAGTTCGAAGTGAACAACCCCAGCAGCGTCTTCGATGGAGACCTCGACGGGTTTATCGCCGCTGGAATTCGCTGGCGCTCCATGAAAGATGCATAAACAGCTGAATCACGGATGCTGGGGCGAGTCGCTCCACCCGTTGGCGCACCGTCTGCTTAGGCTCTAAAGCGTCATGATTCGATTCGACACGGTCACCAAAAAATACGCTGGCAATCCGCGGCCGGCGCTGAACGGCATTGACCTTGAAGTTCAACGCGGCGAGTTCGTGTTCCTCGTGGGCGCGTCAGGTTCGGGCAAGTCAAGCTGCCTGCAACTGATCCTGAAGGAGCAGCGGCCCTCTAAGGGGTCCGTGCATGTTCTCGGGCACGACCTGGGATCGATTTCGAACCGAAAGGTTCCGTACTTTCGCCGCAACCTCGGTGTCGTGTTTCAGGACTTCCGTCTGCTCACCACAAAGACGGTGTTCCAGAACGTGGCGTTCTCGCTGCAGGTGATCGGCAAGTCGCGCGGGTTCGTGCAAGAGGCGGTTCCCGATGTGCTCAAGCTCGTCGGCCTCGATGGCAAGGGCGGCCGCATGCCCCATGAGCTCTCGGGCGGTGAGCAGCAGCGTGTCGCCATCGCACGTGCAGTCGTGAACAAGCCGCAGATCCTTCTTGCTGACGAGCCGACGGGAAACCTCGACCCGGCAACGAGCGCGGGCATCATGCAGCTGCTTGAACGGATCAACGGAAATGGCACGACCGTGGTCATGGCGACGCACGAAGCAGCAATCGTCGACCGAATGCGCCGTCGAGTTGTCGAACTCGTCGACGGCCGAATCGTGCGCGACGAGACAAAGGGCGGATACGGAGACACCGCGTCGATCATCGATATCACGCCTCTTCCCGATCGTGGCGAGCAAGCAGCGAAGGCGAGAGAGGAAGCCGAAGAAGCGGCTTCGACCCCGGACACGCACTCGGTTGCCGTTCCCGTTACCGTCGAATCGGTACCTGATACCGATCCCGACGCTCCGCGTGCGTCGGCAGAGCACGACGACACCTCGGAGCACCTGTCGCTTGTCGACAGGCTTGGGCTCCGTTCGGCGAACCGCTCCAACGACGATGAGCAGAATGTGGGGCCGACCACATGAGACTCAATCTTGTTCTGTCCGAGGCCCTCAACGGACTGCGGCGCAACGCCTCGATGGTGATCTCGGTCATTCTCGTGACGTTCATCTCACTCACTTTCGTCGGTGCCGCTGCTCTCATGCAGATGCAGATCGGCCAGATGAAGAATTACTGGTACGACCGGGCGCAGGTCGCGATCTACATGTGCACAGAGACCGACGCAGCCGTTGACGCGGCGTGCGCGGGAGGTGCGGCGACAGAAGAGCAGCTTGCAGACGTCAAGGCGCAGCTCGAAGACGAAACGCTCGCTCGGTACATTCAGGAGTACTACTTCGAAGATCACGAACAGGCGTATGAGAACTTCGCTGAGCAGTTCGAGGGCAACGAGATGACGGAGCTCGTCACCCCGGAGCAGTTCAACCAGACGTACTGGGTCAACCTCAAAGACCCGTCGCAGTCCGCCGTCCTCATTGAAGCGTTCTCGGACACGCCTGGCGTCGAGTCAGTGACCGATCAGCGTCAGTATCTCGACCAGATCTTCAGCGTTCTCAATATCGCGAGTTATTCGGCCATCGGCATCGCGGGGCTCATGCTCATTGCCGCGGTGCTCCTCATCGCGACCACCATTCGGCTCTCGGCGTTCTCGCGACGCAAGGAAATCGGCATTATGAGGCTCGTGGGAGCGTCGAACCGCTTCATTCAGACCCCGTTCATCTTGGAGGGCGTGTTCTCGGCCGTCATCGGTTCGATCATCGCCGGGGGAGCAGTGGTGGCGCTCGTGCATTTCTTCGTGCAGGGGTATCTTGCCCCGCGAATGCTCTTCATCAATTTTGTCGACGTTGGCGACTCGCTCCTCGTCGTTCCGCTCCTCGTCCTCATCGGCATCCTTCTTGCCGCGTTGAGCGCGAATTTCGCGATCAAGCGATACCTCAAGATCTAGTCGCGCGCTGATACACTTGTGGGCTGCCTGAGGGGCAGCATCACCCTGATCACCACCGGACGACCTTGGAGAAGACCGTGTCGAAGGAACGAGGCGAGAAAGTCGTCGCGACAAACCGCAAGGCGCGCCACGACTACCTCATCGAGGACACGTACGAGGCCGGGTTGGTTCTCTGGGGCACCGAAGTGAAGGCCCTCCGGGAGGGGCGTGCCTCGCTCGTGGACGGCTACGCCTACATCGACAACGGCGAAGCATGGCTCGACGCCGTTCACATTCCCGAATACACGCAGGGAACGTGGACGAACCACTCACCGCGGCGCAAACGAAAGCTTCTGCTTCACCGTCAGCAGATCACCCGCATCAGCCACAAAATTGCTCCCGGCGGCTACACGCTCATTCCACTGAAAATCTACTTCTCCGACGGACGTGCGAAAGTCGAAATCGCGGTTGCGAAGGGCAAGCGCGAGTACGACAAGCGCCAGGCGCTGAGGGAGAGGCAGGACAAACGCGAGGCTGAGAGAGCCATGGCGCTGCGTAATCGCCTGGGGGAGTGACACCCTGTTGCGCGGGGAATGAATGCCGCCGGACGCGTGTTATTCTATAAAGCTGCATCGTTTCGATGCACGACCGGCACCGTCCGAATTGACAAGTAAACAGCGTGTGATGTTGGTCCGCTCACGTGAGCGCGCATGGGGATGATCGGTTTCGACACTGCCTGTGAGACCGCGAGAAGCGGGCCGAGGATCCGGGGTTATCTCGTTAACGCTCCCTGGAAACCAATAAGTGCCAACTCAAAGCGCACTGACTTCGCCCTCGCTGCCTAAGCGAGCCCGATAGTCCGTCAGACCGTGGCTGTTCCCGACACGGACCCTGGCGTCATCTAGGGGACTTGCTGCGCGTCGTCGCCTGAGCGACGTGCGGGACTTTTCTCAGGCTGGGCCCGTCGACTTAGATGCCTGTGGCAAAGGTCGGGGCCGAGTAGAACGTCTGACACAGGCTACGCCCGTAGAAGGCGTGGAATCTCAGCAGTGGACGGGGGTTCAATTCCCCCCATCTCCACCATCGACCAGCATCACACGCTGCTTGCTCACGACGAAGGGCCGTCCGCAGGGCGGCCCTTCGTCGTTCGGCGGTCAGGACCCGGTATGAGAGTGCTCGATTCGGGCAACGACAGCCTCGTGAAGCAGCCCATTGGTCGCGAGACTGCTGCGCTGTGAGATGCTCTCGCTGCCGTCGATCGCGCTGAAGCGTCCGCCCGCCTCTTCGACGATCACGGCAAATGGCGCGATGTCGTACTCCTTTACGTCGAATTCTGCGACGACGTCGACAAGCCCCTCTGCGAGGAGACCGTACGACCACATGTCGCCGTACGCGCGATCTCGCCAAACGGCGCCCGAAAGATCGAGGAGCGAGTCAAGATAACCGGCGTCGCGCCACTGGCCTATACTCTGAAAACTCAGCGAGGCGTCGCCGAGGTCGGCGACGCCGGAGACCGACAGGCGGCGCGGCTCAGTCTCGTTTTCGGCCAGCCAGGCGCCGCTGCCGCGCGCAGCCCACCACCGTCGGCGGAAGGCGGGGGCGCTCGCGACACCCACGACGGGCGTGCCGTCGATGGCGAGAGCGATCAGCGTCGCCCAATTGGGCACACCACGCAGAAAATTCGCTGTTCCATCGATCGGATCGATGATCCACTGACGACGAGTGCTTCCCTCGGTGCCGAACTCTTCACCGAGGATGCCATCGTCAGGCCGCTCGACAGTGAGAAGCCCCCGCAGCGCCTCCTCGACGGCGAGGTCGGCGTCAGTGACGTGTGTACGGTCGGGTTTCGTGGAGATAGTGAGGTCTGCAGCGCGAAAGCGCGCGAGCGAGATCGCGTCTGCAGCATCCGCGAGAGCAAGGGCCAGCGTCAGGTCATCGGAGAGAGAAGCGGTCACGTCCCCACCCTACTGTGCGGCGTGTCGTTCGTGAGCAGTGCTCGATTGGCGCGCACGGCGAGAAGAGTGCTAATGTTGTCCCTCGGTTCGGGGTTTATCCTGATCCACGTTCTTGCACCTCTAGCTCAATCGGCAGAGCAACTGACTCTTAATCAGTGGGTTCTGGGTTCAAGTCCCAGGGGGTGCACCACACCGCGAGTCCCGCAACCAGAACAGGTTGCGGGACTCATTCATTGCAGGACGCTACACCGCGCGTGCTGGAACCGCCACGTCAGGAACGTGCTCACTGACGGTGTACCGCGAGTACGCGAGCGTCGTGAAGAACGGCGGGAACTCGTCCTTATTTTTCGCACGCGGCCGAGAAGATTTCGACTCTTTCTATTGTGTAGAAGCACTGGCGCTGTCACTCTGGTGAGATGAGCCCGCTGCAGAACACCGTGCCCGACGACGAGAGCATGCTTGACACGCTGACCATCGGCAGGCGCATCCGGAAGCTGCGTCTGGAACAGGGCATGACTGTGGAATCCCTCGGGGCCAAGATCAGCCGGGCCGCATCGCAGATCTCGGTCATCGAGAACGGAAAGCGCGAGCTGAAGCTCGTCGAACTCCATAAGCTCGCTCGTGCGCTGGGGACGACGCTAGACGGCCTCCTTCAGCCAGAGCCGCTGTCGCGCCGCGACGAGCTCGAGATCGCACTTGAGCGGGTGCAGCGGGGTCCGCTCTACCAATCACTGCACCTTCCCCCGCTTCCCATTCGCAAAGGCCTCAGCGACGCCGCGATCGAGACGATTCTTCGCCTTCATGGCGAGCTGGAGCAGCTGCATACCCAACGGGCGGCGACGCCGGAGGAGGCTCGGCGAGCGAATACGGAGCTTCGGGCGGAGCAGAGGCAGCGCGACAACTACTACGAGAATCTTGAGCGAATCGCCGCTGACCTGCTCTCAGCGATCGGGCACAGCGGCGGTCCGCTGTCGCAGCGGGCAACGGCGGAGCTCTCGGCGCATCTCGGATTCACCCTTCACTACGTGGCAGATCTGCCCGTCACCACGCGAAGCATCACGGATCATCGTCACCATCGCATCTACCTGCCCGTGCGTCAGACGGGCACCGACCCGCGGTCGGCTCTGCTCCAGGCGATCGCGGCCTATGTTCTCGGGCAGCCCGAACCGCAGGACTACGGCGATTTGCTGCGACAGCGCGTTGAGACGAATTATCTTGCCGGCGCCCTTCTCGTGCCCGAGATGAGCGCTGTCGATTTTCTCTCACGAGCGAAGAACGCGCGTGAGCTCTCTGTCGAGGATCTTCGGGATCATTTCGCTGTCGGATATGAGACTGCTGCGCATCGGTTCACGAACCTGGCGACGCGGCACCTCGATATTCCCGTTCACTTTCTCAAGGTGCACTCGAGTGGTGTCATTTCGAAGGCGTATCAGAACGACGACGTGCAGTTCCCTGCGGATCCCCTGGGTTCCGTCGAGGGCCAGCGCGTGTGCCGCTGGTGGAGCGCGCGCCAGGTGTTCGATGTCGAGGATCGTCTCAGCCCTTACCAGCAGTTCACGGATAAGCCGGTCGGCACGTACTGGTGCACGTCGAGTATCCAGTCGGCGCCCAACGGTGACTTCTCCGTGAGTGTCGGCACGCAGTTTGCTCACGTCAAGTGGTTCAGAGGCAGAGACACGCGTCGACGTCTCACCTCCCGTTGCCCCGATCCGACGTGCTGCCGGGAGCCCTCGCGGGACTCATCGACTTACTGGAATGGCCAGGCGTGGCCGAGCGCTCGTTTGAACTCGTCGCTGCTTGCCGCAATGCCCGACGGCTCGACCAGCGGCATCGACAAGGTAGATGTCTACGAGTTCCTTGACCGTCACGCCAGCACTCACAGCACGCGCGACTGAGCTGCGAAAGGCTCGAGTTCTCACACTGCGGCGGCCTCGCGCTACCCCCTTGCACGATTCGGACTCGGGAGTATCGTCGCTGTCATGACGACGCCTACGACACTCATCCTTTTCGGTGGCAGCGGCGACCTCAGTTCGCGGCTGCTCCTTCCGGCTCTCGGCCAGCTGCTGACTGACCGCGCCGACATCAGAGTTCAGCTCATCGGTGTCGGCGCCGACAGCCTGAGCGACGACGAATGGTCCGATCGCGTCAGGTCGTCGTTCGACACGACAGATTCGTCGGGGGAAGCCGTCGATGCACTCCTGAGTGAGACCACGTACATCGAGGCGGACGTCACGGATGCCGACGCGCTCTCTGACGTGCTCAGCAAGGCCGAGGGAGCTCCGGCTGTCTATTTTGCACTTCCGCCTCACGTGACGGAGAAGGCGTGCGTTGCCTTGGAATCCGTCGATCTGCCCGAAGGAACGGTGCTGGGCATGGAGAAGCCATTCGGAAACGATGCCGAATCGGCGCACAGGCTCAATCAGCAGCTGCTTCGGCTGGTCCCCGAGGAGCAGGTTCACCGTGTCGACCACTTCCTCGGGCAATCGACGGTCCTCAACCTTCTCGGGCTGAGGTTCGCCAACCGCGTGTTCGAGCCGCTCTGGAACCGCGACCACATCGACAGTGTGGGGATCGTCTACGACGAGCAGCTGGGTCTTGAAGGACGCGCAGACTACTACGACTCGGCGGGAGCCCTCGTCGACATGATTCAGAGTCACCTTCTGCAAGTGATGTCGATCTTCGCCATGGAACCGCCGCATTCGACGGATGCTGTCGACCTCCGCGACGCGAAGTCCACGGTGCTTCGCGCCACGCGCGTGTGCGACGGTGACCCCGTCGCGTCGAGCCATCGTGCACGGTACACCGAGGGAACCGTCGGCGATCGCCATTTCCCCTCATATGTAGACGAGCCCAATGTCGACCCATCGCGCAAAACGGAGACTCTGGCGCAAGTGACATTCGAGATCGACAACTGGAGATGGGCGGGTGTTCCCTTCACGCTGCGGTCGGGAAAGGCCATTGGAACGCGACGGCGCGAGATCATCGTGCGCTTCAAGCCCGCGCCTCACGTTCCGGGCGGGCTGTCGGGAAGCTCGGACGCCGATGTGCTGCGAATCGCTCTCGGTCCGGACGGCATGGCCCTGGAGATGAACGTGAACGGGCCGGGAGACCCGTGGGAGCTTGACCGTGTCGAGCTGTCGGCGGAGTTTGGGGCGGGCCAGCTCAAGGCCTACGGCGAAGTCCTGGAGAGCATGCTCAATGGCGATCCCTCGCTGTCTGTGCGAGGGGATGCCGCCGAGCAGATGTGGCGCATCGTCGCCCCGGTCATCCAGGCGTGGCGTAACGGCGAAGTGCCCCTCGACGAGTATGCGACGGGGTCGGAAGGCCCGGAGGACTGGCCGAAGGTCTAGATCGGCGCCGATCTCCGGTCGGTTCAGGCGCGCCGTGCCTCATCTGCGGTCGAGCGTGGGGTGACAAGGCGCGGGTCAACGTGATCCGGGTCGTGACGCTGCGGATCTGCCCATGTTGCAATCGTCGTCAGTTCAACGCTGATCTGCTCGGCCTCGTCAAGGCTGCGCGGGACCGGCCGCAGCAGCTCGCGGATTCCGCTCTCCGTCGGTGTCTCCGACGGATCTTCGTCGGTGGTCTGCGCGCGGTTCGGCGGTGACCCCAGAACGACAGAAGCGATCTCCTTGGCGAGCAGAATCGTCGACATCGACGAGAAGATGCTGTCGTCGGCAGCATCGTCGGGATTCCGGCGTACGAGAGACCACGTACCGTCGGCGCCCATGAACTGCTCGAGGCGTTCGTGCACGGCTTCGAAGAGTTGTTCTTCTGAAATTCGTATCGTGCCGTCGGACGCCGAATCAGGAAGCGGCGCGGGCGCTGGCTCGGCCTTGCGGTGGCGACGGCGTAATCCGAACATGATCAACTTCTTCCAGGATTGACTCCAGAGGCGAGTCAAGTCTCACCCAGAAATGCCCGTAATCACGGGGGACACGCCGACATGACACTCCTTCGGGGGGAGCGCGTGCTCAGGGGCGATAATCAGATGCTCAGCGTGACCTTGCGCGCTTTGGCCGCCTTCTTCTCGGCCTTCTTGGCAGCCTTGCTCTGGTCGTCAGCGTCTGGGTCGATCTCGCCGCTGGCGATTCGTCGCTTCTTCTCGGCGTCTTGTGCGACAGCGCCGAACGACAGAGCGACCGAACTGAGCCATCCCAGCCAGAGCAGCAAGAGCCGCCAGTCGCGCTTGCTGCCGCGTGTCGACTGGAGAAGACCCCACCCGCTGAAGATCGATCCGAGCACCCCGCTGTTGAGGAGGTATTTGCGCATTCGCATCCCTTTCTGCCACGGCCAGTCGTGCTGATGCCTCAAGCCTACGGGGCAACCAGCGTGGGAGCGACCCCTCGGTGCCATCGGCTCGGTCATGCGAAGTCATATGATGAGGCGGCGCCGGCGCTCGCTGATACGCTGATGAGACACCGGATCGCTGAGCCGGAAAGGGGACGCATCGTGGCATCGACCTCTCAGAAGACGGCCGAGTTTGACTTCGTCGTCGTGGCAAATCGCTTGCCCGTCGACTCGGTGACCGGGCCGGACGGCTCGCAAATGTGGCGTCTGTCTCCCGGTGGTCTCGTGACAGCGCTCGAGCCTGTCATGCAGGGGGTCGACGGCGCCTGGATCGGCTGGCCCGGGTCGGCGAACGGCGACCTTGAGCCCTTCGAGCACGACGGCATCAAGATGGAGCCCGTCACGCTCTCGGAGCTCGACGTTGAGTATTACTACGAGGGCTTCTCGAATGACACGCTGTGGCCTCTGTACCACGACGTGATCGCGCAGCCGACGTATCACCGTGAGTGGTGGGATGCCTATCGCGAGGTCAATCAACGGTTCGCGGATCGAGCGATATCCATCGCGGCCGAGGGGGCGACCGTGTGGGTGCACGACTACCAACTTCAATTGGTGCCTGGCATCCTGCGAGAGGCGCGACCCGACCTCACAATCGGGTTCTTCAATCACATCCCGTTTCCCGCATACGGGCTCTTCGCTCAGCTGCCATGGCGCAAGCAGATTGTGCGCGGCCTGCTCGGAGCCGACGTCATCGGCTTTCAACGCTCCGCCGACGCCAGCAACTTCTCCCGCGCGGTCCGCAGGCTCTTCGGCTTCGAGACGAAGGGCACGCGCATCTGGGTGCCGCACGACGCGTCGCAGGACGACGTCGCAGGTTCGCCCCCGTCACGCAAAGGCCTTCCCGTGCGCCGGGTCGTCGCGCGCCACTTTCCGATCTCCATCGACTCTGCGGCCTACGCACGCCTGGCAGAGAAGCCCTCAGTCATCGCGAGGGCCAAGCAGATTCGAGAAGACCTCGGCAATCCGAAGACGATCATGCTCGGCGTCGACAGGCTCGACTACACGAAGGGCATCCGGCACCGCCTCAAGGCCTACGGCGAGCTCCTGCGCGAGGGCCGCATCGACGTCGAATCGACAACGCTGATCCAGGTGGCGAGTCCGAGCCGCGAACGAGTCGGCACCTACATCGCCCTGCGTGATCAGATCGAGCGCACCGTCGGCCGGATCAACGGCGACTACGGCACGATCGGCCACTCGGCTGTCGTGTATATGCATCACGGCTATCCGCGCGAAGAGATGGTGGCTCTCTACCTCGCCTCTGACGTGATGCTTGTCACCTCTCTGCGCGATGGCATGAATCTCGTGGCCAAGGAGTATGTCGCTGTACGCGCGGACAACGACGGCATCCTCATCCTGAGCGAGTTCACGGGGGCGGCCGATGATCTGAAGCAGGCGCTGCTGATCAACCCGCACGACATCGACGGCGTGAAGAACACGATGATCCGCGCGATCGAGATGTCGACGGCAGAGCGGAGGCGCCGCATGCGTGCCCTCCGCCGCCGCGTTCTCGAGAATGACGTGGCGAAATGGTCGGAGGCGTTCCTCGACGAGCTCGAGCACAATTCAACCGCGAGGAGCGGTTCTGAGAACGGAGGCGCACAATGACTCAGTCTGCTCACGTTTTCGATGGACTCCCCGGGCCTCTGCTCGACGCGCTGCGTGTGCTCGCGAGAACGCCGCAGCTCACCGTCGCCCTCGACTTCGACGGTGTTCTCGCTCCGCTCGTCGACCGGCCGGGCGATGCTCGCGGCGACAGCAACAGTCTCAAGGCGATCGCAGATCTCGTCGAGCTCTCGGGAACGACAGTCGTGCTGGTGTCCGGACGCTCGCTCGACAACCTCCGCACGGTCAGCGGCTCGCCTGGCAATGTACTCCTCGTCGGATCGCACGGAGCGGAGTACGACATCGGCGATGGTCAGGCGGGAATGTCTCTCACGGCTGAGGAGAAGCGTGCTCTCACTGAGCTGCAGGGCGCGATGCGCGACGTCGTGTCGCGGCATCCTGACGCCCGTCTCGAGTACAAGCCAGCAGGAGTCACGCTCCACACGAGGGGAGTGAATCCGGATGCTGCACGGGCGGCGCAGCGCGACGCGTCGCGGACCGTCAGCGCGGCCGTGCCGGGCGTGACGCACCGATCGGGAAAAGACGTTCTCGAGTTCTCCGTCGTTGCGGCGACGAAGGGCGATGCGATGCAACGGCTGAGGCTGCACACCGCGGCTACAGCGATGCTCTACGCCGGAGACGACATCACAGACGAAGATGCGTTCGCGGCGCTCGAACCAGGGGACCTCTCGGTCAAGGTGGGCGAGGGCTCCACCGTCGCGTCGCACCGCGTGCACGGAACGCCCGAGGTCGCGCAGATGCTGCGCGTGCTCGCCTCGGACCGTCGCAACCACCTGCTCGGCGCATAACGCGCGGGTTTGACGCACGTCATAGACTCAAGTCATGTCAGAGATCGACCTGAAACCACGCAGCCGTGTCGTGACCGACGGCATCGAAGCCACAACGAGCAGGGGAATGCTTCGCGCTGTCGGAATGGGCGACGAGGACTGGGACAAGCCCCAGATCGGCATTGCGTCATCCTGGAACGAGATCACGCCGTGCAACCTCTCTCTCGACCGGCTCGCTCAGGGCGCGAAAGAGGGCGTTCACTCGGGCGGCGGGTACCCTCTTCAGTTCGGAACCGTCTCGGTTTCCGACGGCATCTCGATGGGTCACGAGGGCATGCACTTCTCTCTCGTCTCGCGAGAGGTCATTGCCGACTCGGTCGAGACCGTCGTCATGGCCGAGCGTCTCGATGGGACAGTGCTGCTCGCGGGCTGCGACAAATCGCTTCCAGGGATGCTAATGGCCGCCGCACGCCTCGACCTGGCCTCGGTCTTTCTCTACGCCGGCTCCATCGCTCCGGGGTGGGTCAAGCTTTCTGACGGTACAGAGAAAGACGTCACGATCATCGACTCCTTTGAAGGCGTCGGCGCCTGCAAGGCCGGCACCCTCAGCGAAGAGGATCTCAAGCGAATCGAATGCGCCATCGCCCCGGGAGAAGGCGCGTGCGGCGGAATGTACACGGCGAACACCATGGCCTCCGTCGCCGAGGCGCTCGGCATGAGCCTTCCGGGATCGGCGGCCCCGCCGTCAGCGGATCGCCGACGTGACTATTTCGCGCATCGCTCGGGCGAGGCCGTCGTCGGGATGCTGCGCAAGGGCATCACGGCACGCGACATTCTGACGAAGGAGGCGTTCGAGAACGCCATCGCGGTCGCCATGGCGTTCGGAGGCTCGACGAACGTCATTCTTCACCTCCTCGCGATCGCCAACGAGGCCGAAGTCGACCTCACGATCGACGATTTCAACCGCATCGGCGACCGCGTTCCGCACATCGGTGACCTCAAACCGTTCGGAAAGTACGTCATGAACGACGTTGACAGGCACGGGGGAGTTCCCGTCGTCATGAAGGCGCTTCTCGACGCCGGCCTGCTTCACGGGGACTGCCTCACGGTCACGGGAAAGACTGTGGCCGAGAATCTCGCAGAGCTCGACCCGGAGCCGCTCGACGGAGAAGTGCTCCACACGCTCGACAACCCGATCCATCCCACGGGCGGGCTCACCGTTCTCAAGGGCACGATGGCTCCGGGCGGCGCTGTCGTGAAGACGGCCGGATTCGACTTCGAGGTCTTCGAAGGTCCCGCGCGCGTGTTCGAACGTGAGCGTGCCGCCATGGACGCCCTGACGGAGGGAGCGATCTCTGCGGGAGACGTCATCGTCATTCGCTACGAAGGCCCGAAGGGCGGCCCGGGAATGCGAGAAATGCTCGCCATCACGGGCGCGATCAAGGGCGCGGGGCTCGGAAAAGATGTACTACTATTGACGGACGGTCGATTCTCAGGCGGCACAACCGGCTTGTGCATCGGCCATATAGCTCCCGAAGCGGTGGACGCCGGTCCCATCGCATTCGTGCGCGATGGTGATCTGATACGGGTCGATATCGCAGCTCGCTCACTTGATCTACTGGTCGACGACGCAGAGCTTGCGGCCCGCCGTGAAGGCTGGGCACCGCTTCCTCCCCGCTACACCCGCGGCGTTCTCGCAAAATACTCCAAGCTCGTGCGCTCCGCCTCTGAGGGCGCCGTCACTGGGTAGATACTTCTTCCGCCGAACCATCAAGGACACTCATCGTTATGCCACGTGACCCGCAACCGACATCCCCGACACCCACCCCATCGCCATCGCTCGGCACCCAGCCCGAACAGCTCACGGGAGCAGAAGCCGTCGTCCGAACGCTCGAGCTCCTCGGCGTCGATGACATCTTCGGGCTTCCCGGGGGAGCGATCCTCCCGGTCTACGACCCGCTCATGGATTCAAAGAAGCTCAGGCACATTCTGGTGCGCCACGAGCAGGGGGCCGGTCACGCGGCGCAGGGCTATGCGTCTGCGAGCGGACGCGTCGGTGTCTGCGTCGCGACGTCGGGCCCCGGCGCGACGAACCTCGTGACGGCGATCGCCGATGCCCACATGGACTCGGTGCCGCTGCTCGCGATCACGGGTCAGGTGTTCTCGACGCTCATGGGAACTGACGCGTTTCAAGAGGCGGACATCGTGGGCATCACGATGCCGATCACCAAGCACTCGTTCCTGGTGCGTCGCGCCGCCGACGTGCCGTCGGCGATCGCCTCGGCGTATCACATCGCGTCGACCGGAAGGCCCGGTCCCGTGCTCGTCGACATCACGAAGGATGCTCAGCAGGAGCTGGCGCCGTTCACGTGGCCGCCCAAGATCGATCTTCCGGGATACCGTCCCGTGACGAAGGCCCACGGCAAGCAGATCCACGCGGCAGCGCAGATGCTCGTCGAAGCGAAGAAACCCGTCTTCTACGTTGGCGGGGGCGTCGTGCGTGCTGGCGCGTCGGAAGAGCTGCGCACTCTTGTCGAGGCGACGGGCGCTCCCGTCGTGACGACGCTCATGGCGCGAGGCGCGTTCCCCGACTCTCACAAGCAGAACCTCGGAATGCCGGGCATGCACGGGACGGTTCCCGCTGTGCTTGCGCTGCAGGATTCCGACCTCATCGTCTCACTTGGCGCGCGGTTCGACGACCGAGTGACAGGCAAGGTCGGCGAATTCGCCCCGCACGCCAAAGTTGTGCACGTCGACGTCGATCCCGCGGAGATTTCGAAGATCCGCATGGCCGACGTCCCAATCGTCGGCGATGCCAAAGACGTCATCGTCGATCTGACGTCCGCGTTCCGTCAGGCGAGCCACGCTGACGGCGCTGACTACGCCGAGTGGTGGCGTTATCTCGACGGGCTGCGCGAGCAGTTTCCGCTGGGGTACACGCCGACGACGGATGGGCTGCTGTCGCCACAGCACGTCATCCAGCGCATCGGCGAGCTGACGGGGCCGGAGGGGATCTACGCGGCGGGCGTCGGCCAGCACCAGATGTGGGCCGCGCAGTTCATCGGCTACGAACGACCGAACGCCTGGCTCAACTCGGGCGGCGCTGGAACCATGGGCTACTCCGTTCCCGCGGCGATGGGAGCGAAAGTCGCCGAACCTGATCGCCCGGTGTGGTCCATTGACGGTGACGGATGCTTCCAGATGACGAATCAGGAGCTCGCGACCTGCACGATCAACAAGATCCCCATCAAAGTGGCGATCATCAACAATTCATCGCTCGGCATGGTCAAGCAGTGGCAGACGCTGTTCTACGACGGCCGCTACTCGAACACCGAGCTCGACACGGGTCACGACTCGCAGCACGTTCCCGATTTCGTGAAGCTGGCCGACGCGTACGGATGTCTCGGCATCAGAGTGACGAAGGAAGAAGAGGTCGACGACGCGATCAAGCTCGCGCTCGAGACCAACGACAGGCCGGTTGTCATCGACTTCGTCGTGAGCAAAGACGCCATGGTGTGGCCAATGGTGCCGCAGGGCGTCAGCAACAGCTACGTGCAGTACGCGCGTGACCACAGCCCGGCATTCGACGAGGAGGCGTGACGATGACCACACATGTTCTGAGTCTTCTGGTCGAAGACAAGCCAGGCCTGCTCACCCGCGTCGCAGGGCTCTTCGCTCGTCGCGGCTTCAACATCGAGTCGCTTGCCGTCGGAGCGAGCGAGGTCAGCGGGCTCTCCCGCATCACGGTCGTTGTTGACGTCGAGGCCCAGCCGCTTGAGCAGGTGACCAAGCAGCTGAACAAGCTTGTCAACGTGATCAAGATCGTCGAGCTCGACCCCGCGCAGTCGGTGCAGCGCGAGCACATGCTCATTAAGGTGAAGGTCGACAACGTCACGCGCTCACAAGTGCTCGAAGCCGTCAACCTGTTCCGCGCGCGCGTCGTCGACGTCGCCACTGACGCACTCGTCATCGAGGTGACGGGAGACTCGGGAAAGACAAACGCTCTGCTGCGTGTTCTCGAGCCGTTCGGCATCAAGGAGCTTGCGCAGTCCGGTCTTCTCGCGATCGGCCGCGGTCCGAAGTCGATTACGGAACGCGTTTTCAAGAACTGAATCGGGCGGGACGCTGCGTCGCAGCATCCGTCTTCATAAATCTCGAACAAGAAGGAGAACTCACACTGTGACTGAGATTGTCTATGACCAGGACGCCGATCTGTCGATCATCCAGGGGAAGAAGGTGGCTGTCGTCGGGTACGGCTCGCAGGGTCACGCCCACGCCCTCAACCTGCGCGACTCCGGCGTCGAGGTCGTCATCGGCCTGAAAGAGGGCTCGAAGTCGATCGCCAAGGCCGAGGAGCAGGGCTTCACGGTGAAGACGGTTGCCGATGCATCCGCGTGGGCCGACGTCATCGTGATTCTCGCGCCCGACCAGTACCAGCGCACGATCTACGCCGACTCCATCAAGGATCAGCTGAGCGAGGGCAAGGCTCTCGTCTTCGGGCACGGCTTCAACATTCGTTTCGGCTACATCGAGGCCCCCGACGGCGTTGACGTCATCATGGTCGCGCCGAAGGGCCCGGGTCACACGGTCCGCCGTGAATTCGAGGCCGGCCGCGGCGTTCCCGTGATCGTCGCCGTCGAGAAGGATGCGACAGGTTCGGCGTGGGACCTCGCATGGTCGTACGCCAAGGGCATCGGCGGCCTCCGCGCCGGCGGAATCAAGACGACCTTTACCGAAGAGACCGAGACCGACCTCTTCGGTGAGCAGGCCGTTCTGTGCGGTGGCACATCACAGCTCGTGCAGTATGGGTTCGAGACGCTCATCGAGGCGGGCTACCAGCCCCAGATCGCATACTTCGAGGTGCTTCACGAGCTCAAGCTGATCGTGGACCTCATGTGGGAGGGCGGCATCGCCAAGCAGCGGTGGAGCATCTCCGACACCGCCGAGTACGGCGACTACGTCTCGGGTCCGCGCGTGATCGACCCAAGCGTCAAGGAGAACATGAAGGCCGTTCTCTCCGACATTCAGGACGGCTCATTCGCCAAGCGCTTCATCGACGACCAGGACAACGGTCAGAAGGAATTCCTTGAGCTGCGCAAGAAGGGCGAGAACCACCCCATCGAGGCGACGGGTCGCGAGCTGCGCAAGCTCTTCGCGTGGAACGCCTCGAACGACGACGACTACACCGACGGCTCCGTCGCTCGCTAGTTTCTGCGATCAGCAGCGGGCCTCGTGCATCCTGCACGGGGCCCGCTTCCGTTCGTCGTGACATTCAGCGGGAGCGCTCATCCTCGGCCCGCCGGCTGCGCGCGGGTAGGCTGGCACCATGAGCCCCGAGCGTGACGACGATCCTCTCAGCTGGGCCGGCGATGACGACCCGACGTTGCAAACGAGCCGGTCCGACGCGGCGGGCGAGACCAGGTCGCCCAAGCAGGCGCGAAGCCCTCGCCGCTCCGACGATGCAGCGCCTGCTCAGCCCCGGCAATCGGGTTCGGTCATGCTCGTGGTCATGGGCGTGCTCGGTGGCATCTACCTGCTGTACACGATCGGGTGGGCGCTGAACATCGGCCGGGACACGTACAGCGTGGTGTCTCCGATCGATCAGATCATGTACACGGTCGGGCTCTGGCTCGCCGCGGCCGCACCGCCCCTGTGGTTCGCGGCATCCCTCTGGTTCACACGCGGTCACGTGAAGAGTCGCACTGTGTGGCTGGTGATCGGAGCGGTCGTGCTGATCCCGTGGCCATTCGTGATCGGAGGAATGTGATGCCAACGGCAGACTCCGCACGCGAGCGATACCGCCAGTGGCCCGCTCTCGCCCTCGGCATCGTATTCGGGCTCTTCTACGCCTACGATCTCTGGGAGGCCGTGGGTAACGTTCTCACGCTCGCGGGCGTGGCCTCACAGCTCGGCATCGCGCTGAGCGGCGCGGCGTGGCTCGTGCTGATCGTCAGCATGATTCTTCCCATCGCGATCTTCATCGTCGCGATTCTGCTGGGCCGCTCACGGGGATACCTCGTGCAGGCGGTGTTCTATGTATGCGGACTCGCGGTCTCAGCGGCGACCTACCTGAGCCTCGTCTCGGCGATCAGCTTCGCATGACGTCACAAGAATTTTGCGTCCACTAAACTGTGACGCATCTTCGTCTCACCGCTGCGGCGTCGAACCTTCATCCGCCGAACCCGTAAGGATATGCCTGTGTCAAAACCGGTCGTGCTGATCGCCGAAGAACTCTCACCCGCAACCGTCGACGCCCTCGGGCCCGACTTCGAGATCAGAAAGGTCGATGGCACCGACCGCGAGTCGCTCTTCTCGGCGCTGAACGACGCGAATGCCGTGCTGATCCGCTCGGCGACGAAAATGGATGCCGAGGCGATCTCTCATGCTCCCGCTCTCAAGGTGATCGCCCGAGCGGGTGTCGGGCTCGACAACGTCGACATCAAGGCCGCGACCGAAGCCGGGACCATGGTGGTGAATGCGCCGACGTCGAACATCATCTCGGCGGCGGAGCTCACGGTCGGCCACATCCTCAGTCTGGCGCGTCACATTCCCGCCGCGAATCAGTCTCTGTCGAGCGGGGCATGGAAGCGGTCGTCATACACGGGCGTTGAGCTCTACGAGAAGACCGTCGGCATCATCGGCCTCGGACGTATCGGCGCGCTGATCACCGCGCGACTTCAGGCGTTCGGCGTCTCGGTCGTCGCCTACGACCCGTACGTCACGAGTGCGCGAGCCCAGCAGCTCGGTGTGCAACTCGTCACCCTCGATGAACTGCTCGAGCGCTCTGATTTCGTGACGATCCACATGCCGAAGACCCCGGAGACCACGGGGATGATCAGCGCAGACGAATTCGCGAAGATGAAGTCGAGCGCGTTCATCATCAACGTCGCACGCGGAGGGCTCATCGATGAAGACGCGCTGTACGACGCCCTCGCGAACAACACGATCGCCGGCGCAGCGGTTGATGTCTTCGTCTCTGAGCCGCCGACGGATTCCCGGCTGCTGACTCTCGACAACATCGTCGTCACGCCACACCTCGGCGCATCGACGGGCGAGGCGCAGGAGAAGGCGGGAGTGTCCGTCGCGAAGTCCGTGCGACTCGCGCTCAGCGGCGAGCTCGTTCCCGACGCCGTCAACGTCGCGGGAGGCGTCATCGACCCGTATGTGCGCCCCGGCATTCCGCTCGTCGAGAAGCTCGGTCAGGTCTTCTCGGGGCTCACGCACTCGCCGCTCACGAGCGTGGACATCGAGGTGCACGGCGAACTGAACGACTACGACGTCAGCGTCTACAAGCTCGCCGCGCTCAAAGGCATCTTCACAAACGTCGTCAGCGAGAGCGTGTCATACGTCAACGCGCCCCTCCTCGCCGAGCAGCGAGGCATCGAGGTACGCCAGATCACGGATGCTGTCAGCGAGGAGTACCGCAACATCATCACGCTCCGCGGCGCTTTGAGTGACGGGTCGCAAATCTCGGTATCGGGTACCCTCACCGGGACGAAGCAGATTGAGAAGATCGTCGGCATCAACGGCTACGACGTCGAGGTGCCCATCGAGAAGCACCACGTTGTGCTCCTGTACACGGACCGGCCCGGAATCGTGGCCGTCTACGGCCAGCAGTTCGGCGAGGCAGGCGTGAACATCGCGAACATGCAGATTGCGCGTCACGAGGCAGGCGGCGAGGCGCTCAGCGTCCTGACGATCGATTCACCCGCACCGGACGGCGTTCTCGACAAGATCGCCGAGGCAACTCAGGCGGCGCTCGTGCGCGAGATCGACATCACAGAGTAGCGGGCGAGAGGAAAGGGCGACGGACCGTAGCGGTCCGCCGCCCTTTCTCGATTCAGAGGGTTCCGTTGTCGCCCCGCTCGGTCGAGTCATAGCGTTCGCCTGTGCGCCTGTCCACGCCGTCGCGCCGCGTGACGACCGTCTTGCGCTTGCGGAACGCAAGCACGATACCGATGATCACGACCACGACGCCCGCGGCCATGAGGATGTAGCCGATCATGTCGAGATCGACGTACTGGACGTCCACATTGACGGCGAACGTCAAAATCGCCCCGAGGGCAATGAGAAAGATTCCCACTCCGATGCTCATGGTGTCTCCCTTTCGCTGGCGGTTTCCTTGTGCTCACCATACAACGGGAGGAATTTTTCAGACCCGGAACCTGCTAGATTCGTCACTGTCGCCACTGTCAACGCATGAGGCGGCCTCTCGACAGCCGTGCCGGCGTGACAATCGCCGCATCCGGCCCACGCACACCGGCGCTCCGCATCCTCGTCGAATCGGAGCGCGGCACGTCACGCAGTACGACACCGCGATCACGCGGGCGTCCCATCGTCACGAGCACGCCCTCGTGTCAGCTGATAACTGCGAACCATCAGTTCTGCATGCCAGAATCGCGCGTTTTGGCATTCTCGAGTATCAAGGACCCCGATGACCATCACCACCGACGACCGGAGTCTCGCCTTCGCCCGCCGTCTCGCAACCACACCGGCCCCTGAACAGCGCCGTGAGAACATCCTGGCCGATCCCGGATTCGGCAGTCATTTCACCGACCACATGGTTGCGATCGACTGGACGGAAGAGGCGGGGTGGCACGACGCGCGCCTGCAGCCCTACGGACCGATCGCCCTGCAGCCGGCATCGGCGGTGCTGCACTACGGTCAGGAGGTCTTTGAGGGGCTCAAGGCCTACCGCCATGACGACGGGTCGATCTGGACTTTCCGTCCCGAGAAGAACGCCGAGAGACTTCGCAGCTCGGCACGTCGCCTCGCGCTGCCCGAGCTGGGCACCGCAGACTTTCTTGCGTCACTGTCGGAGCTTGTCGTCGCAGACCGGCACTGGGTGCCCGCGGGAGCCGAGCGCAGCCTCTATCTGCGTCCGTTCATCATCGCCAACGAAACGTTCATCGGCGTGCGGCCGGCACACGCCGCGAGCTACTTCGTGATCGCCTCGCCTGCGGGCCCTTATTTCGAAAGCGGTGTCAGGCCGGTGTCGATCTGGATCTCGACTGAGCACGCGCGCACGGCGCGCGGTGGCACAGGTGACGCGAAATGCGGAGGAAACTACGCCGCATCCCTCCTGCCGCAGCAGGAGGCCATGCGCAACGGCTGCGCCCAGGTGCTCTTCGCCGACGCCGAAACTGGAACCCGCGTCGACGAGGCGGGGAGCATGAATCTCTTCGCCGTCACGAGAGACGGCGCGCTCATCACCCCGGCGGCGTCCGGCAGCATCCTCGAAGGAATCACTCGCGACAGCGTCATTCAACTCGCTCGCGACCAGCAGATCCGCGTCGACGAGCGCGACGTGTTCGTCGACGAGCTCTGCGATGGCCTCGCAACGGGCGAGATCACCGAGATCTTCGCAACCGGCACGGCCGCGGCCATCACTCCCATCGGGCAGCTGAAAAGTCCGGCAGGTTCGTGGGGGAGCGTGGATGCCGCAACGGGGCCCGTCACCCGGGCGCTGCGTGACGAACTCACGGGCATTCAGCACGGCCGAGTCGAGGACCGTCACGGGTGGCTCTACCGGCTTGACGCCTGACCACCGAAGATCGGCCTCCGCAACCGGCGGTAGGCTTGACCGAGATACACAGCCACAGTTTCCAGGAGCCACATGTCACGCACGCTGTCACTCGCCGTCATTCCCGGAGATGGCATTGGCCCTGAGGTCATAGCCGAGGCAGAGAAGGTGCTCGAGCGCGCACTGTCGGCCAGCGGCGTCACTCTCGACACACAGCGCTTCTCGCTGGGAGCCGGGCGGTACCTCGAAACGGGGGACGTGCTCACCGATGACGACCTCGAGGCGATCGCATCGAAAGACGCCATTCTGCTTGGCGCGGTCGGCGGAGCACCGGGTGATCCGCGATTGAAAGACGCGAACATCGAGCGCGGTCTGCTGCTGAAGCTGCGCTTCAGCCTCGACCACTACGTCAACCTCCGGCCGACGCGCGTGTACCCTGGCGTTCCCAGTCCGCTGCGGGACGCGGGCGATGTCGACTTCGTCGTCGTGCGCGAAGGCACTGAGGGGCCGTACGTCGGAAACGGCGGGAGTATCAGGCCCGGGACCGAGCACGAGATCGCCAACGAGGTGTCGGTCAACACGGCATACGGCGTCGAGCGCGTCGTGCGTTTCGCGTTTGAGAAGGCGCAGGCACGACGACAGCGTGTGACCCTCGTTCACAAGACGAACGTTCTCGTGTTCGCCGGCTCACTCTGGAAGCGCACCGTCGATGCTGTGGCAGAGGAGTTTCCCGAGGTCGACGTCGACTATCTGCATGTTGACGCGGCGACGATCTTCATGGTCACGGATCCGGCGCGCTTCGACGTCATCGTCACCGATAATCTGTTCGGCGACATCCTCACCGATCTTGCCGGTGCGATCAGCGGCGGCATCGGACTGGCCGCGTCGGGGAACATCAATCCCACAGGCCGGTTCCCGAGCATGTTCGAACCCGTGCACGGCTCAGCACCCGACATCGCAGGCCAGCAGAAGGCAGACCCGACAGCCGCGATCCTCTCGGTCGCACTCATGCTCGACCATTTCGGGCTGGCGGCGCAGGCAACAGCGGTGACGGATGCTGTCGAGGCAGACATTGCGGAACGCACGGCGTCTCCGCGCACGACAACTGAGATCGGCGACGCGATCGTCGCTCGCCTCACCGACGAGGCTCTCGCACTCGAATCACGATAAGAGGAACACTGATGACCACAGTTTCTGACGCGCCCGCCCTCACGTTTGAGCGCACACTCAACCCGACGCCGGCCACGGCGGCCCAGCGCGACGAGGTGCTGGCGAACCCCGGCTTCGGCATCCATTTCTCTGATCACATGGTCGCGATCGACTGGACGATCGAGGCGGGGTGGCACGACGCGCGCCTGCAGCCGTATGGGCCTCTGCAGTTCGATCCCGGCTCAGCCGTGCTGCATTACGGCCAGGAGGTCTTCGAGGGACTCAAGGCGTATCGTCACGACGACGGCTCGATCTGGACGTTTCGCCCCGAGAAGAACGCGCAGCGCCTGCAGCGTTCAGCCAGGCGCCTCGCCCTCCCAGAACTGCCGGTCGACGACTTCCTCGCGTCGCTCAAGCAGATCGTCGCCGTCGATGCCGCATGGGTGCCCCCGGGCGAAGACGGCAGCTTGTACCTGCGCCCGTTCATGATCGCCAACGAGACGTTCCTCGGGGTTCGCGCCGCGCACACCGTCGCCTACTACGTGATCGCCTCACCGGCAGGACCATACTTCTCCGGCGGCGTCACCCCCGTGTCGATCTGGCTGTCGACCGAGTACTCGCGCGCCGGGCGCGGAGGGACGGGCGCAGCGAAATGCGGGGGAAACTACGCGGCCTCGCTGCTTCCGCAGGAGGAGGCGCTCCAGAACGGATGCTCGCAAGTGCTGTTCCTCGACGCCGAGACCGGGCAGCATGTCGATGAGCTCGGCGGAATGAACGTGTTCTTCGTCGTGGGTGGCGACACTCTCGTCACACCGGCGACGTCGGGCAGCATCCTCGAGGGAGTGACGCGCGACAGCGTCATCCAGCTCGCCAAGGACCGCGGCTTGACCGTGGAGGAGCGCGACATCACGCTCGATGAATGGCGCGACGGCGTCGATTCGGGACGCATCACCGAGGTGTTCGCGTGCGGCACCGCCGCTGTGATCACCCCCATCGCGCAAGTGAAGAGCCGCGACTTCGTCATCGGGGCGCCCGACGCTGTCGCTGGCGAGATCACGATGTCGCTCCGCAAGGAGCTCACCGACATTCAGCACGGCCGCGCCGAGGATCGCCACGGCTGGCTCTACCGACTCGACGCTTGACACCAAGGGGGATACGCCCGTGAAGATTGCCCGGTTCAGCCATGATGGCGCCATCAACTATGGAATCGTCGACGACGACGCTCTCGTCGTGCTCGACGGCGACCCGATGTACACGGGGTTCAACCCGACGGGGGAACGTGTGCCGCGGGAGAACGCGACACTGCTCGCCCCGGTGATCCCCCGATCGAAAGTCGTCGCCGTCGGCAAGAACTACCACGATCATGCGCACGAGATGGGAGGGGAAGCTCCCGAAGAGCCGCTGCTCTTTCTCAAGCCGAACACCGCTGTGATCGGTCCGAACGACAGAATCGTGCTGCCCGAGCTTTCCGACCAGGTCGAGCACGAGGGTGAGCTCGCCGTCGTCATCGGAGCGATCGCGCGCAACGTCGCCGCCGAGGACGCCGCCAAGGTCGTCTTCGGCTACACCGCTGCCAACGATGTCACGGCGCGCGACCTGCAGCAGAAGGACGCACAGTGGACGCGCGGAAAGGGCTTCGATACGTTCTGCCCTCTCGGGCCGATCGTCGAGACCGAGTTCTCGCCGACGAGCGGCACGATCGAGACAAGGGTCAATGGTGATGTGAGGCAGCACGCGCCTCTAAGCAACATGATCCACTCGGTCGGCGCCATCATCGCGTATGCGTCTGCCGTCTTCACGCTCCTTCCCGGTGACGTCATCTTGACGGGAACCCCTGCGGGCGTCGGACCGCTCGCCTCTGGTGATGTCGTCGAGGTGGAGATCGAGGGACTCGGGATTCTCAGCAACCCTGTAGTCTGAGCAGCCCGGCACCGTGGCCGAGTGGAGATAAACTGATCGCCGAACGTTTCCTCCATCAGACGTGCTGCCGACCCGCCGCGTGAGATGTCGAGGTTTGTCCCGGTCGACGCCGACGGGCGAGAACTGATCAGGACGAGAGAACACATGCAGCAACCCGAGCGTTGGGCGGAAGGATCTGCCCATGCCAAGACGATCCTGCTCGGAGAGCACGCGGTCGTGTACGGCCGGCCCGCCATCGCGTTCCCCGTGACCTCGCTCACACTCGTTGCGCACGCCCGGTCGACAGACGGCGGCCTTTCACTTGATACCCCGTATCACCACGGCGCTGTCGCCGGCGACGACAGTCTTTCCTCCCCGCGGGAAGAGCGCCTTGCCGAAGCGGCACTGCGGCACACGCTTGATCACCTCGGACGGCAGCACCACGGGGTCGACGTCACAGTGACGGGACGAATTCCCGCGGCGCGCGGACTGGGCTCCAGTGCAGCGGTCGCGAGCGCTATCGCTTCGGCCGTCGCGCGCCTTGAGGGAGTGTGGCTGTCATACGAGGAGCGCTTCGAGCTCGTGCAATTCGTCGAGCGCATCGCTCATGGCACACCGAGCGGCCTCGACGCGCACGCAACGATGGCCGAGGGTCCGATCATCTTCGAGCGCGGAACAGCGCGGCCGCTGCCACACAAAGGTGTTCCGCCGCTCGTCGTCGCCGACACGGGCGTTGCGGGGCATACGGCCGCTGCCGTTGCCGGGGTGCGCGCGCGCCGAGAGCGGGACGCGAGCGGAGTCGACGCTCGGCTCGACGCGATCGCCGCGCTCGTCGAGGGGGCGCTCGACGAGCTTCGATCGCGCGACTACGTCGGCCTCGGCGAGCGGATGAACGCGTGCCACAGCATCCTGTCCGAGCTTGGAGTCAGCAGCCCGGAGTTGGATGCGCTCGTCAGCGCCGCTCGCAACGCCGGTGCCCTCGGTGCGAAACTGACGGGAGGCGGCCAGGGCGGATGCATCATCGCTCTCGCGCCACGTGCGACCGACGTTCCCGAGCTGGTAGCCGCGCTGAGCGCGGCGGGGGCGACGGGGGCCTGGCCGGTGACTGACAAGGAGGCAGCCTGATGAGCACAGCCATCGCCCACCCCAACATCGCTCTGGCGAAGTACTGGGGAAAGCGCGACGCGACGCTGATTCTTCCCGCCGCAGGCAGTCTCTCGCTCACCCTCGACGTGTTTCCGACGACGACAACCGTGACCGTCGGCGAGGACGACGGCGACGTTGTGTCTCTTGATGGCGTGCAGCTCTCCGGCGACGAATCCGGGCGGGTGCGAACCGTGCTCGACCGCGTGCGCGAGCTCAGCGGGCGACGCGAACACGCGCACGTGACGAGCGTGAACACGGTGCCGACCGCCGCCGGTCTCGCGTCGTCTGCAGCAGCCTTCGCCGCCCTCGCGACGGCAGCGGCCGACGCGTACGGGCTCGAGGCAGATGATCGGATGCTGTCGCGCATCGCCCGCCGAGGGTCGGGATCCGCGTGCCGCTCGATCTTCGCAGGACTGGCCCGGTGGAACGCCGGTGATGACGACGAGAGCTCGTATGCCGAGCCGCTGCGGTGGTCCGGTGCGCCGCTCGCAATGATCGTCGCCGTCGTGAGCTCAGGCCGAAAGTCCGTATCGAGTCGTGACGCCATGCGGCGCACTGCAGAGTCGTCCCCCTACTTTCCCGCCTGGGTGGAGTCGAGCTCGGCGTTGCTCGAGCAGATGAGCGCGGCCGTGGCCGAAGCGGATTTCACGCGCATCGGTCAGCTCACAGAGCAGAGTGCGCTCCGCATGCACGCGAGCATGTTCGGCGCGGTTCCGCCGGTGCGCTACCTGACGGCTGCGAGCATCGCGCTGTTCGATGCGGTCGTGACACTCCGCGCCAGCGGGGTGGAGGCGTATGCGACGGCAGATGCCGGCCCCAACGTGAAGGTGCTGTGCCGCGCAGATGACGCCCGCAACGTCGTCGACGGGCTGACGGCTCTCATGCCGAATGCGGATTACGTGGTGGCGCACGCTGGGTCGGGCTCGCGCATCGTCGACGGGGAGGCCGCATGATCACGGTGAGAGCACCGGGCAAGCTCTTCATCGCCGGAGAGTACGCCGTCGTCGAGCCGGGAAATCCCTCTGTTCTCGTCGCGGTTGATCGGTTCGTGCGCGTCGAGCTGACGCCGAGCGTCGGCAAAGGCAGCATCCACTCAGAGCAATATGGCCGTCAGCCGCTCGTCTGGTATCGAGACGCGCGCGGGATCGTGCTCGACCACGACATGCGTCCCGTCGACTACATTCTCTCGTCGATCGAAACCGTCGAGCAGTACGTGTCCGAGCGTGCCATCGCCCCGCGCTTCTACGACCTTTCGGTGTCGAGCGAGCTTGATGACGTGAGCGGCCGCAAGTTCGGTCTCGGCTCGAGCGCTGCCGTCACGGTGGCGACGATCAACGCGCTCAACCAGTTCTACGATCTGCAGCTCACGCCGCGGCAGCGGTACAAGCTCGCGATGCTCGCCACGATCGCCGTCTCGCCGCACGCCTCGGGAGGCGACCTCGCCGCGAGCACGTTCGGCGGCTGGATCGCCTACTCCGCACCGGATCGCATTCAGGTGCTGCGGTTGCGCGAGGCCCGCGGCGTTGCGGGGGCAATGGACGCAGACTGGGATGGCTTCAGCGTCAGGCGCCTCACGCCGCCGAGCGAGCTTCAGCTGATCGTCGGATGGACGGGAGAGCCGGCGTCGACGTCACGCCTCGTCGACGACCTGCGCGATCGACGGTGGGCAGAGGAGATTCGCTACTCGGACTTTCTCGAACAGAGCAGGCACGACGTCGAGGGCCTCATCGCGTCGCTTGATGCCGACGATGCCGAGGGTGTGAAACGTGCGATCAAGGGCGCGAGGCGCACATTGTCGCAGCTGGATGCTGCAGCGAAAGTGGGCATCGAGACTCCGGCCCTCGCGCGATTGAGCGACACCGCGGAAGCCATCGGTGCGGCGGGGAAGTCGTCTGGCGCCGGCGGCGGCGACTGCGGAGTCGTGCTCGCCTCGCACGACGCGGACCTTTCTGGCTTGCTGAGAGAATGGGAGCGGAGCGACATCCGCCACCTGGCGCTGGCCGTCCACCCCTCGGAAGGAGGCCTCGATGAGCAGTGATCGCAAAGACGACCACGTTCGGCTCGCGACCGAGCAGAACCGGGACCGCCACCGCCCCAACGACTTCGACGACATCCGCTTCGTGCACCACGCCATCGGAGCTGCCGATCTCGACACCGTGAGTCTGTCGACCCGCGTGGGGAGCGACGAGTGGCCGCTTCCGCTGTACATCAACGGCATGACGGGCGGTAGCGAGTCGACCGCGATCATCAATCGCGACCTCGGCGTCGTCGCGAGAGAGACCGGGGTTCCCATCGCAACCGGCTCGATGAGCCCCGTCTTCAAAGACGCGTCGACGTCTCCGGGGTTTCGCGTCATCCGAGACGAGAACCCCGACGGAATCGTGCTCGCCAACCTCAGTGCGAATGCCTCCGTCGAGCAGGCGCTCGAGGCCGTGCGAATCATGCGCGCCGACGGGCTTCAGATTCACATCAACAGCGTGCAAGAGATCGTGATGCCCGAGGGGGACCGCGCCTTCTCGCACTGGCCCGAGAACATCGCCCGCATCGCCGACGCTCTCGACGTGCCCGTCGTCGTCAAGGAAGTCGGATTTGGCATGACCGGCGCCACGGTCGCCCGGCTCGCGTCGCTCGGCGTCGGCGTCGTCGATGTCAGCGGACGCGGGGGCACGAACTTCGCCGCGATTGAGAATTCGCGTCGCACCGGATCGGACTTCAGCATCCTGTCGGAGTGGGGGCAGTCGGCAGTCGCGAGTCTTCTCGACGCACGTGACGTCGCCGATGACGGGAACGTGTCCCTGCTGGCTTCGGGAGGCGTCCGCACACCTCTTGACGCGGTGCGGGCCCTGGCGCTCGGCGCGTCGGCGGTCGGCGTTGCCGGAGGGTTTCTGCGGATTCTTCGCGACGACGGCATCGACGCGCTCATTGCGGAGATCATCAGGTGGACGGAGCAGATTCGCTCGATCACGGCACTGCTCGGTAAAACGACGACGTCAGAGCTCACGACAAGCGACGTCGTGATCCAGGGTGGCGTTCGCGACTACTGTCTCGCCCGTGACATCGACATCAGCGGCTACGCGCGGCGCAGTGAGAGTGAGAAGGGGCAACACGCATGAGCGATACAACATTCGCGCCGGTACCGATGCGCTGGCTCGGCCCCGTGCGTCTGAGCGGAAACGTGATGACCGGGGAGCAGGAGGTTCCCCTCGCAACCTACGAGACCACGCTGTGGCCCTCGGTCCGACGCGGCGCGCACGTGTCCACGATGGTCGATGGCGGCATTCAGGCGACGCTCATCGACGAGCGAATGGCACGGTCCGTGATCTTCGAAGCCGACGATGCACCGGCGGCGCTCGCCGCAGCCCGCCGCATCGAAGCGGATCTTCCCGCTCTGCAGGCCGTCGTCAGTGAGACGAGCCGCTTCGCGCGGCTCATCGACGTCAACCATCAGATCGTCGGCAACCTGCTCTTTCTGCGTTTTGAGTTCGCGACGGGCGACGCCGCGGGGCACAACATGGTCACGCTTGCGTCAGACAAGCTCATGGCGCACGTTCTTCACGCGGACGGTGCACTGCAGTACAGCTCGATATCGGGAAACTACTGCACAGATAAGAAGGCGTCGGCCGTGAATGGCATTCTCGGTCGCGGCAAAAATGTCGTGACGGAGATCGTGATCCCCGAGGAGATCGTCCGACGGCGTCTGCGCACGAGCGCAGATAAGATGGCGCACCTGAACGTCCGCAAGAATCTCATCGGGGGAGCCGTGGCGGGCAGCCTGCGATCCGCGAACGCTCACTACGCGAACATGCTGCTCGGTTTCTACCTGGCAACAGGGCAGGATGCCGCGAACATCGTCGAGGGCTCGCAGGGCTTCACGCACGCCGAGTCCCGCGACGGAGACCTCTACTTCTCGTGTACGATCCCGAACCTCATCGTCGGTTCGGTCGGCAACGGGAAAGGGCTCGACGTCGTCACCGAGAATCTGCACCGGCTGGGGTGTGCCGAAGACCGCGAACCGGGCGATAACGCTCGTCGCCTCGCCGTTCTGTGCGCCGCAACGGTGCTCTGCGGTGAGCTGTCGCTCATGGCGGCCCAGACAAATCCAGGCGAGCTCATGGCCGCCCACGTTCAGTTCGAAAGGAACGCCCGATGACCATCGGTATCCACGACATCTCGGCCGCAACGGGGAGCCTCGTCTTCGCCCTTGCAGATCTTGCTGAGCACGAGGGCATCGATGTGGGCAAGTACCACCGCGGCATCGGCCAGACGGAGATGAGCCTCACAACGGAGGACGAGGACATCGTCACGATGGCCGCGCGCGCGGCGAAGCCGATCCTCGAGCGCCACGGCGTCGAGGGAATACGCACTGTCGTCTTCGCGACGGAGTCGGGCATCGACCAGTCGAAGGCGGCATCCGTGTTTCTGCACGGCGTGCTCGGGCTTCCTCGCTCCGCGCGTGTCGTCGAGGTGAAGGAGGCCTGCTACTCGGCGACGGCAGCCATTCAGTTCGGGCTCGGCATCGTCGAGCGCAGACCCAGCGAGCGTGTTCTCGTGATCGCGAGCGATGTGGCGCGCTACGAGCTCAATTCGAGCGGTGAGGCGACGCAAGGGTCAGGGGCTGTCGCGATGCTCATCGCGAAGGACCCGGCGGTTCTCGAGATCGAACCGGTCTCAGGGCTGTGGACCGACGACGTGTGGGACTTCTGGCGGCCCAACGATCGCAGCACGGCGCTCGTCGACGGCAAGTACTCGGTGCAGGTGTACCTCGAGTCGCTCGAGGGGGCCTGGCAGGACTACCGCGCGAACGGGGGAGCGGAGTTCTCGAGCTTTGCGCGCGTCTGCTACCACCAGCCATTCACGCGCATGGCCGTGAAAGCGCAGCAGCGACTTGCTCGGATCGCGGACCCGGACGGCGAATCGGGCGACATCGATCGCCTCGCTGACACCGTCGAGTACAACGCGCGCATCGGCAACACGTACACGGCGTCGATCTATCTCGCGCTGTTGTCGCTGCTCGACAACGGCCCGGATCTCGCAGGGGAGCGCATCGGGTTCTTCAGTTACGGCTCGGGAGCGGTCGGCGAGTTCTTCGCCGGTGTTCTCGTCCCCGGCTATAAGGCGCAGATGCGCACGGACGAGCTCCAGGGCCTGCTCGAACAGCGGCGGCCCATCGCGTACGACGAGTATCGTCACCGTCACATCGCCTATGACCGCGTCGGCGATTTCGAGACGGCAGACGAGACGCAGGGCGACGTGCGCTTCGCCGGCATCGCGGAACACAGGCGCCTGTACGAGAGTCGCTGACGACAGCATCCGCTCGTGTCGTGCTCGACTAAGATCGAGGTGATGTCTACAGCACCCTCATATCCTTTCTCGTCAGCAACCGGTAGCGACGTGCGCGTGCGCTTCTGCCCGTCTCCGACCGGAACGCCGCACGTCGGGCTCATTCGCACGGCACTGTTCAACTGGGCGTACGCGCGCCACACGGGCGGCAAGCTCGTATTCCGCATCGAAGACACCGACGCCGCCCGAGACAGCGAAGAGAGCTACACGCAGATCATCGAGGGGCTCCGGTGGCTGAACATCGACTGGGACGAGGGAATCGAGGTCGGCGGGCCGCACGGGCCGTATCGACAGTCGCAGCGCAGCTCAGTTTACGACGACGTCATTGAGAAGTTGAAGGCGTCGGGGCACCTGTACGAGAGCTTCTCGACGGCGGAGGAAATCGAAGCTCGCAACGTGCAGGCAGGCCGGCCCGCCCAGCACGGCTACGACAACTACGACCGTGAGCTGACCGACGAGCAGAGGGCGGCGTTCCGCGCCGAAGGACGTCAGCCCGCGCTTCGTCTGAGGGTTCCCGACGAAGACCTCTCGTTCAGCGACCTCGTGCGCGGCGACATCACCTTCCCCGCAGGATCCTTCATCGACTTCGTCGTCGTCCGCCCCAACGGGAAGCCTCTCTACACGTTCGTCAATCCCGTCGACGACGCACTCATGGGAGTCACCCACGTGCTCCGCGGCGAGGACCTTCTTCCGTCGACTCCGCGGCAGATCGCGCTCTACCGCGCGCTCATCGACATCGGGCTGACCTCGTTCGTTCCGCGCTTCGGGCATCTGCCGACGGTGCTGGGAGAGGGCAACAAGAAGCTCTCCAAGCGCAATCCGGAGTCGAACCTCTTTCACCACCGTGACCGCGGGTTCGTTCCCGAAGGGCTCGACAATTACCTTGCGCTGCTCGGCTGGGGCTACTCGGCCGACCGCGATGTCTTCACTCTTGACGAGATGGTGGAGCGGTTCGACATTGTCGACGTCAATCCGAATCCCGCTCGCTTCGACATCAAGAAGGCCGAATCCATCAACGGTGACCACATCCGGATGCTGTCTGTCGACGACTTCGCGGAACGCTGTGTTCCCTACCTCGTCGAGGCCGGAATCCTCACGGAACCGCTGAGCGATGCCCAGCGCGAGATTCTGGCGCAGGCGGCTCCGCTCGTGCAGACGCGCATGAGCCTTCTTGGCGATGCCCCGGGTATGCTCGGCTTTCTCTTTCAGGAGACGTCGTCCGTCGAGCTTCAGGCTGACGCTCTGAAGTCGCTGCCCAAGAACGCTCTCGATGTGCTCGATGCCGCCCTCGCGGCACTGAGAGAGACCGAGGAGTGGTCGGCTGAGACGCTTCAGCAGGTGCTCGCCGAGGCCCTGGTCGAGAAGCTCGAGCTCAAGCCGCGAGTGGCGTATGGGCCGCTTCGCGTCGCGGTCTCCGGCAGGCGCGTGTCACCGCCCCTGTTCGAGTCCATGGAGATCCTCGGCAAAGCCGATTCGATCGCTCGCCTTGAGCGGCTTGCTGCGCACCTCGAGTCCTGAGTTCGACGAGGGCGAAAGGCGACAGGGACACGCCCGGAGGCGGCCGTTTTGGCTCCCGCTCATTCGTCGGCTAAAGTTGTCTCTTGGCTCCGGCAAGCTGGAGTACGCCATGGGGTATGGTGTAATTGGCAACACAGCGGTTTCTGGTACCGCCATTCTTGGTTCGAGTCCAGGTACCCCAGCACTCAGATCCTCACGCGATTGCGTGAGGATCTTTTGTTTTCCACGGCGCCGGTTCGGGCCGGTAACCCGTAACCCACAGGGCCTCTGCGGCGGCGGTTGACACTCTCGCACAACCCCAGCGCGTCGGCCAGCTCTCGACCGCGCACAGGAGCGCGAATCGCGTCTGCGACCCGCATGACCCATGTGCGTGTCACGGCAGCGTCTGCCTTGCGGGGCGATGCGCGGCGCCGGGCGCTACTCGTCTGTGATCATCGCGCGACGAATTTCTGCGCGTGTTCGCCCCACTCTTTTTCACTCGGTAGCGAGCGGAGCGCACGGTTCGACAGCGCAAGAATCACACCCACCGCCGTCAGAGCCGCGCAGGCAACGAGAGTTCCCGTTCGCCCCGCGAACGCCAGCCCGAAGCCGGCGATGAGTGGCGCGAGAGGCATCGCGCCCATGCTGAGCACCCGACTGGCGCTGTTGGCGCGCCCGAGCAGCTCGGTCGGCACCGCAACCATGAAATACCCCATGAGCGCTGAATTGAGCGCGGGAACAAGGAACACGGAGACGCCGATGATCGCCATGATGCCGGGCACAGAGTGGATCGCGGGCAAGATCGCCGTGCCGGCGGTGGCCACGATCAAGCTGCAAATGACGATGACGCCGCCGCGAATGTGCGGAACAAGGAGCGGCGCCACGAATGCTCCCGCGAGCATGACGGCACCAAGAACTGACCCCAGAGCGCCGATCACGAGAGGGGAGTGGCCGGACTGCTGCAGCGAGTAGATGATCGTCGTCACGGCCGAGTTGAACCCCAGGTTGACGATCATCGATACCCAGAGCACTCCTCGAAGATCGACGCGGGAAAGCAGCCAGGCGATTCCCTCGCGTGCTTCGGTGAGCATCGGAGTGCGTCGCGATGCGGCATCCGGTGTCGTGCCGTCCGTAGTGATGCGTGCGTTTAGCTCCTGGCGACGGAGCAACCACGCTGTCACGACGGAGACAAGGTATGTCACGCCCGCGGCAACAGCGACGAGCCAGCCACCGACGGCGAGAAGGGCTCCGCCCAGAGGCCCTCCGGCAAGTTGGATGGCGGCGCCGCGGCCTTGATTTGCCGCTTGCGCTCGACCCATTGCCTCGTCAGGGACCACCTCCTTGAGGGCTGCTTCGCCCGCCGTGTCGAACAGCCCGTCGCGAGCGTTGATGATCACATTCAGAACGAGAAGCACACCGAAGTTGAGTGCCGAGAGGGCGTCAAGAACCGCGAAGCTCCCCGCGAGTGCCACGCCGATGACAGCGCCCAGCAGCATCAGCCCCGTGCGACGGTGCCGGTCGGCAAGGACGCCACCGACGAGCGTGAGGATGAGCGCTGTAATGACGCCAACGGCACCGATGACGCCTGCCTGCGCGGGGCTGTCGGTCACCATGAGCGCGATGAGGGGGACAGCGAAGTCCAGCAGAGACGCGGCGAGCTCTTTCGACGCGTCGCTGACGAACCAGGTGGGGTACCGCTGGACTCGCCAGAGGCGGACGGTCGCTTGTGTGCTGGACATGCCCCAACTGTAGATGTGCAAGGTAATTTGCGCAATAAGAATTGCGCAATTAGTTCTGCATAACACGGTAGGCTGATGGTATGTCAGGAGAAGAGCAGCCCGGTGCTGGTCCCGACCGTCCCGTGACGTCAGATCCTGCCGGAAGCGACGCTCAGACCATGACGAGTGCCATGCTCAAGGCGATGACGCATCCACTGCGGCGTCAGCTGGTTCGCGCGCTGACGAAACGGATGTACGCACGAGCCGCGGACCTCGCGCAGGAGCTGAACGTACCCGCGAATTCGGTGAGTTTTCACCTGCGCGTGCTCGCCGACGCCGGGCTCATTATGGAAGCTCCCGAGAAGACGAACGACAAACGCGATCGCGTCTGGACACCAACGCGAGGGAGTCTGAACGTCGGCTCTCCTGACTACGGCGCCGAAGACATCGAGCTCGCGGGTGTATTGCTGCAGACCATGATCGAGGATCATCTTGATCTTGTGAAGCGCTCGAGTGCGCGGTGGCGCGAGGACATGGTCGGGCACGACCTTCACACCACGATGATGCACCTGAATGTTCCCATGAACGCCGAGGCTGCCAAGAAATTCTTTGAGACGATCAGCCGAATGGCGAGCGAGGCCGCCGAGACGTTCGATGCCGATGATCCAGACGTTCACATGTGGGAGATCGATGTGCTCGGTGCCGACGATACAGTGTGACGGTTATGACGCGCGCGGCGAGCACTGCGAGCTTCGCGCATTTCTCGCGCACGGGGTGATGCCCGACGACTGTGAGTGTGAGAAAGCGACGACGGAAGGCGCAGAGCCGAATTCCTAGATCTCGAGAGATTCTCCGGGCTCTAGGGGAAAGTGCTCGCCGCCCGCTGCCTCGACTACACCGGCGATGCGCTGGTTCGACATGTCTTTGCCGATGCGCGAGAGCACCATCTCGTGTGTGGGGAAGCTGCGCTTCGGGGCCACGTCGGCGACGAAGTCCATGACCTCGCTGATCTTCAGCCACGGCGCGCCTGCCGGCACCGCCATCACGTCGACGTCGACTCCCTCGGGGACCGTGAACGAGTCGCCTCCGTAGTAGACGCTTCCGTTGATCAGCACTCCAAGATTGTCGACGATCGGGATCGATGGGTGAATCACGGCGTGCGTGCCGCCGAAGAACCGCAGCGCGAACGGATCGGCGTCGATCTCGTCTCCGGCTTCGACGACCGTGACGTCGAAGCCTTCGGCAGCCGCGGCGACGCCTGCGGGGCCGAAGATGCGAACGCCGGGATTGATGGCGAGAATCCGCTCAAGCTGCTCAGGCGTCCAATGGTCGGGGTGCTCGTGGGTGATGACCACAGCGACGATTCCCGCAGCATCCGTGATGGGGGCGGTGTACGCGCCCGGGTCCACGATCAACCGCGCGCCGCTGTCATCTCTGAGAATGAACGCGGCGTGCTCGAGCTTTGTGAGGTGCATGTCGTCAGTCTCTCCCTGCGCGGCGGCCTCTGCAAGCCCGGCACTGCCATAATCCAGAGGTGACACATGAACCGGTGCGCATCGCCGTGGCCATCAATCCTGCGTCGAGCTTCGGTGCGCATTCAGCCGTGGGCATGCGCATTGTCGAGGCCCTCGCTGATCGGGCGTCGAAGTGACGACGCTTGTCGAGGCGAGTGCAGAAGAGCTGCTCGCCGCGACAGTCGACGCCGTGCGCGCAACTCCCGACGTGCTCGTCGCCGTCGGGGGAGACGGTCTTGTGAATCTCGCGATCAACGCGCTTGCCGAGAATCAGGTGCCGCTCGCGATCGTTCCGACGGGAACGGGAAATGACCTCGCCCGCGGGCTCGGGATCGCGAGGCAGAAGCCGGATGCTGCCGCGCAGCGCATTCTCGACAGCCTGCGCTCCGGCAGCATCCGCTCCATCGATGTCGGCGTCGCGACGACGTCGGCGGGGGAGCGGCGATTCGGCGGCGTCGTCTCGGTGGGCTTCGATGCCCGAGTGAATGCGCGCGCCAACCGTATGCGCTGGCCGCGTGGCCGGGCTCGGTACGTGGTCGCCACGCTGCGCGAGCTCGCCGGGCTGCGAGCGGAGCGCATGACGATGGCGATGGACTCTGAGATGACCACGCGGGATGTCGCGTTCATGTCGGTCGCCAACAACCGGTTCATCGGCGGCGGAATGGCGATCGCGCCGCACGCGCGACTCGACGACGGCATGCTCGATGTCGTGCGCGTCGACCCGATTTCGCGCGTGACGCTTCTGACCTTCTTTCCCCGCGTCTTCGCCGGCACGCACACGCGCCTGCCTATTGTGCACGAACGGCGAGTGAGCGAGATCACGGTGTCGGGACCCGAGGCCGATGTCTTCGCCGACGGCGAGAATCTGGGTGCGCTGCCCGTCAGCATCCGTGTTCTTCCGCGGGCGCTGCGGGTGATCGTGTGAGCGCCGCGGTGGTACCGACACGCCCGGATTGTTTCTGACGGCGCCGTGATTTGTTGGCGTGCGCACTTCTGTGGCATACTCATGGAGTTGTTTTCAGGCCCCATCGTCTAGCGGCCTAGGACGTCGCCCTCTCACGGCGGTAACGCGGGTTCAAATCCCGCTGGGGTCACAACACGAAAAAGGCCTCCCAGAAGCGCGCTTCTGGGAGGCCTTTTTCGTTGTCGTCACGCCTCGGCAACGTTTTCAGGCTCGATGCCCTCTCGGGCGGTCGACAGCATTATGCTAAGTGCATTGCAGTACAGCAGCGTCGCTGGCCACCCGTGTGCCTGCGGCGTATTCCCAACCAAGAAAGGGATGTACCGAAAATGGCATCCGGAAAGTCCACAGGCCGGCGCGCCCTGACGGCGACTGCAGGTCTCGCAGTCGCCGCACTCGCACTCGCCGGCTGTTCAGGCAGCTCAGGCGGTGACGGCGGATCAGGTGACGGCGGCGGCGCCATCGTCATCGGCACGACCGACAAGATCACCACCATCGACCCCGCCGGCTCGTACGACAACGGCTCGTTCGCGGTGATGAACCAGATCTACCCGTTCCTCATGAACACGCCGTACGGCAGTCCCGATGTCGAGCCCGACATCGCCGAGTCAGCGGAGTTCACCTCGCCGAACGAGTACACGGTCACTCTGAAAGAGGGCCTGACCTTCGCCAACGGCAACGAACTCACGTCGTCAGACGTGAAGTTCAGCTTTGAACGCACCATCAACATCGCCGACCCGAACGGTCCGTCGTCGCTGCTCAACAACGTCGACAGCATCGAGGCGCCCGACGACCTGACCGTCGTCTTCACGCTCAAGAGCGAGAACGACCAGACCTTCCCGCAGGTCCTCTCGAGCCCTGCCGGCCCGATCGTCGATGAGGATGTCTTCTCGGCAGACGAGCTCACGCCAGACAAGGAGATCGTCGACGGAAAGGCGTTCGCCGGCCAGTACTCGATCGAGAGCTACGACTTCAACAACCTCATTCAGTACAAGGCGAACCCTGACTACAAGGGTGTTCTCGGCGCTCCCGAGAACGAGGTCGTCAACGTCAAGTACTACTCCGAGTCGTCGAACCTCAAGCTCGCCGTGCAGGAGGGGGACATCGACGTCGCGTACCGCAGCCTCTCGGCGACCGACGTTGAAGACCTCAAGGGCAAAGACAACGTCAAAGTCACGACGGGACCCGGCGGTGAGATCCGCTACATCGTGTTCAACTTCGACACCATGCCGTTCGGTGCGAAGACCGACAGCGCTGACGAGACCAAGGCGCTCGCCGTGCGCCAGGCGATGGCCGACCTGATCGATCGCGAGCAGATCGCCGAACAGGTCTACAAGGGCACCTACACTCCGCTTTACTCCTACGTTCCCGACGGCCTGACCGGAGCGAACGAGTCTCTCAAGTCGCTCTACGGCGATGGCGAGGGCGGACCGGATGCCGACAAGGCGAAGCAGCGTCTGGAGGACGCGGGCATCGAGACTCCCGTGAAGCTCAGCATCCAGTACTCGAACGACCACTACGGTCCGTCGTCGGCCGACGAGTACGCGCTCATCAAGTCGCAGCTCGAGGCAAATGGCCTCTTCAGCGTCGACCTGCAGACGACGGAGTGGGTGCAGTACTCCGAGGACCGCACGTCAGACGTCTACCCGCTGTATCAGCTCGGATGGTTCCCCGACTACTCCGACGCGGCGAACTATCTGCAGCCGTTCTTCAGCAAGGAGAACTTCCTTCTGAACCACTACGACAACCCTGAGATCCAGGACCTCATCAACCAGCAGCTCGTTGAGGGTGACGCGGACGCCCGCGCTGACCTCATCGGCCAGATTCAGGATGTCGCGGCCCAGACGCTGCCGACGCTGCCGTACCTCCAGGGCGCGCAGATCGCGGTCTCGGGCGCCGACGTCGAGGGCATCACCCTCGATGCGTCGTTCAAGTTCCGCTACGCACCGATCCACAAGTAGATTCCTCATCGAGGGGCGGATGCTCACCAGCATCCGCCCCTCGCCGGGTCACACACCCCCATGTCCCCAGAGAGGCAGGTGGAACGCTGACTTCCCCCAGCGCACAACCCAGCGGCACGACTGCGCAAGCCGCCCCAGCCACGAAATCCAGCGGGGGAGGGAGCCTGCTGCGATATATCATCGTGCGGTTCCTGCTCATCATCCCCACGATCTTCATTCTCGTCACCCTCGTGTTCGTGCTCATGCGCACGACGGGGGATCCCATCACCGCAGCCCTCGGCGGGCGTCTCACTCCTGACCAGCTCGCCGAGCGCATTCACGCGGCCGGATACGACCGCCCCGTGATCGTGCAGTACTTCGAGTACCTCGGCGGCCTGCTGCGCGGGGACTTCGGAACGACGATCAGTGACAATCGCCCCGTCACCGAGATTCTGCTCACGTACGGGTCGGCGACTCTCGAGTTGGCGATCTACGGCCTCATCGTCGCCTTCATCGTCGGCATTCCGCTCGGCATGTGGGCCGCGTACCGGCGCGACAAAGCGTCAGACGCCGTTCTGCGCGTTCTCGCCATTCTCTTCTATGCCACACCCGTGTTCTTCGCCGGAATGCTGCTCAAACTGATCTTCTCAGTCGGCCTCGGCCTGCTTCCGGTCTCGGGCCGGGCGAGCACACGCACAGAGCTCAACCTTCAGCTTCTCGACAATCCGACGGGCATTCACCTCATCGACGCATTCCGGCTCGGCGATCCTGATGCGATCGGCGACGTGCTGAGCCATGCCGCCCTTCCCGCCATCGCGCTGGGACTGCTCACCGCTGGCGTGTTCCTGCGTCTGGTGCGAACGAACATGATCGGCACGCTGACGAAGGACTACGTGGATGCTGCCCGCTCACGCGGCGTCAGCGAGTTCCGGCTCGTGCGCAAGCACGCCTACCGGCCCGCGCTCATTCCGATCATCACCGTGATGGGAATGCAGATCGCCCTGATGCTCGCGGGCGCCGTGCTGACGGAGACGACCTTCGAGTGGAAGGGACTCGGCTTCATGCTCGTGCAGTACCTGCAGTCCCGCGACTTCGTCGCCGTGCAGGGCATCGTCGTCCTGCTCGCCGTGATCGTCGCCGTGACCAACTTCATCGTCGACATCATCGCGGCGCTCATCGACCCGAGAGTGAGGTACTGACATGACCGCACAGACGGGAAGCACTCGCCGGTCCCTCATGGATCGGCTGCCCATTCTGCGTCAGCTGAGGCAGAGTTACGGAATTCAGCGCGGCATGCTGATCGCCGGCCTCACGATCTCGGTGATCTTCGCGCTCGTCGCGATCTTCGCTCCGTGGATCTCGCCATACGGATACGCCCAGCTGAGCGACGAAGACGGCGGCTTCGGCGCACAACAACCGCCCGGCCCTGAGCATCTCCTCGGCACGACGGTCGGCGGGTTCGACGTGCTGTCGCGCGTGATCTGGGGGGCACAGACAGCGGCCCTCGTCGTGATCGTCGCCGTGACGTTGTCGATCTTCATCGGCGTCATTCTCGGGCTGCTCTCGGGCTACTTCGGCGGCTGGATCGACCGTGTGCTCGTCGTCATCTGCGACGCGATCTACGCGTTCCCCTCGCTGCTGCTCGCGATCGTCATCTCGATCGCGATCTCGGGAGGTCGCTCGAACCTCATCGGCGGAATCCTGACGGCTGCGATGTCGATCACCGTTGTCTTCATTCCCCAGTACTTCCGCGTTATTCGCGCGGAGACGGTTCGCATCAAAGCCGAGGCGTTCGTCGAGTCGGCGAAGGTGCTCGGAGCGAGCAACATCCGCATCATGAGTCTGCACGTCTTCCGCAACGCGACGCGCACGCTGCCGCTCATCTTTACGCTCAACGCCTCCGAGGCGATCCTCACCCTCGCCGGGCTCGGGTTCCTCGGATTCGGCATCGAGCCGACGGCGGCGTCCGAGTGGGGGTACGACCTCAACAAGGCGCTCTCCGACGTCTCCAGCGGAATCTGGTGGACGTCGATCGGCCCGGGCCTCGGCATCGTCCTGGCCGTGCTCGGCATGACCCTGGTCGGCGAGAGCCTCAACGACCTCAATGATCCGCGTCTCCGAGGACGGCGCGGGGTCGCGGCCGACTCGGGCGAGATCGTCGAGACGAGCGTCGTTCCAACTGCCAACGTGCAGAACACGGCCGTCGTCGACGGTCCAGATCCCAGCGAAGGAGACCGGCCATGAGCGACGACATCCTGCAGATCACCGACCTGAACGTCGCATTCTCGTCAGACGCCGGTGCTGTCCGCGCCGTCGACGGCGTCTCGCTCACCGTCGGACCGCGCGAGGTCGTGGCCATCGTGGGAGAGTCGGGCAGCGGAAAGACCGTGACGGCCAAGACGATTCTCGGACTCCTGCCCGAAACGGCGACGAGCTCGGGAGCCGTCATCGTCCGCAGTCGCGACGGGGAACGCTCGGGCGATGTCATCTCCGTGTCGAAGAGCCGATTGCGCCAGATGCGGGGCGACGACGTCTCGATGGTGTTCCAAGAGCCCTCGACAGCGCTCAATCCCGTCTACACGGTGGGGTGGCAGATCGCCGAGGGACTGCGTGCGCACGATCGCGCACTCAGCCGCAAGGCGGCGCGCGAAAAGTCGATTGACATTCTGAATCGCGTGGGCATTCCCGACCCCGAGACCCGCGTTGACTATTACCCTCACCAGTTCTCGGGCGGGCAGAAGCAGCGCGTGGTCATCGCGATGGCTCTCGTTCTTGACCCGGGGCTCATCGTCGCCGACGAGCCGACCACGGCGCTCGACGTCACCGTGCAGGCCGAGATCCTCGACCTGCTTCGCCGCTGCCGCGACGAGTTCAACACGTCGATCGTGCTGATCACGCACAACATGGGCGTCGTCGCCGATCTCGCCGACCGTGTGGTCGTGATGTACCAAGGTCAGATCGTCGAAGAGAACGGCTCGCGGGAGCTTTTCGCGTCTCCGAAGCACGACTACACGAAGAAGCTGCTCGGTGCGGTCCCACGCATCGGTCAGAGCGTCGCCGTCGAGTCGCGGCGTGAACCCGATCGGGGCGCGACGCCCGTCGTCGAGGCGAAGGACCTGCAGATCCAGTACCCTGGCCGACTCGGGCGACCGGGATTCATGGCCGTCGACGGCGTGTCATTTCAGATCGCGCCGGGAGAAGTCGTCGGCCTCGTGGGGGAGTCCGGCTCGGGCAAGACCACGATCGGGCGGGCGATCGCCGGTCTCACGCGCGTGACGGGCGGCTCGCTCACAGTACTCGGCGCCGAGATGAACGGCGTGAAAGAGCGCAAGTTCAAGAAGCTGCGCTCGCGCATCGGCTTCGTCTTTCAGGATCCCGCGTCGAGCTTCAACCCGCTGCTGAGCATCGAGGAGTGCGTCGCCGAGCCGTTCCGGGTGCACCGCCGGGACATGAGCGATGCGCAGATCGAGACGAAGGTGGCAGAGCTTCTCGAGGCCGTGCAGCTGCCGCGCGCGTATGCCAAGCGGTTTCCTCACGAGCTCTCGGGAGGTCAACGGCAGCGTGCGAGCCTGGCGCGCGGACTCGCTCTCGATCCGGAGCTGCTCATCGCCGACGAGCCGACGAGCGCGCTCGACGTGTCTGTGCAAGAGCGCGTTCTCGAGCTCTTCGCCGAGCTGCAGGCCGAGCTGGGCTTTGCGGCGCTGTTCATCAGCCACGACCTCGCCGTCGTCGACATTCTCTCTGATCGCATTGCCGTCATGTACCGCGGCAAGCTCGTCGAGGAAGGAACGGGGTCAGAGGTGCTTGGCGCCCCGAAGGACCCCTACACGCAGCGCCTTCTCGCGTCGCTTCCCGTTCCGGACCCGGTCGAGCAGGAGCAGCGCAGAAACGCTCTCGCCGCGATCGTCGCGGGCGAGCGAGGCTGACGAGACTCGCGCCTCCGGCCTCGACGGCAGGTCGGGCCAGAGGCGTGCCTCGTCGGATCGCGACGCTCCGTCAGCATCCGTTAGAGTAGGGAAGGCGAAGGGGAGTATCCCGTCTCGCAGCATTCGTCAATACGGGTCATGAGGGCGTGATCCCGGATGCTGCGCCGGCACCGTCGGGGGAGAGACTTTCGGCGTTCATCGCATCCTCCCTCCGTGAAAGGCATCAACGTATGCACCCTGAGCTCCCGCTCGCGTTTGAAATCGGATCGTACATCGTTCTCGTGCTCATTCTGCTGTTCGACCTGCTGCTGGTCGTCAGGCGCCCTCACATCCCATCGATGAAGGAGTCGGCGCTGTGGGTCGCGTTCTACGTGACGCTTGCTCTCGTCTTCTCCGGACTGATGCTCCTGTTCGCGGGAGGCGACTTCGCGGGCGAGTTCCTCGCCGGCTGGCTCACCGAGTACAGCCTGTCGATTGACAACCTCTTCGTCTTCGTCATCATCATGACGAAGTTCGCTGTCCCCAAGAAGTTCCAGCAGGAAGTGCTGATGGTGGGCATCATCATCGCCCTCGTCTTCCGTGGAATCTTCATCATCGCGGGAGCGACGCTCATCGAGCATTTCAGCGCGGTGTTCTACATCTTCGGCGCTTTCCTGCTCTACACGGCGTGGAAGCAGGCGTTCGGGGACAGTGACGACGCTGAGGACGCTGAGTCCTGGTTCACGCGCTTCATGCGACGCAGAATGAAGGTCGCGCCTGACTACGACGGCGCGAAGCTGCGCACGGTCGTCGACGGCCGTACGATGTGGACGCCCATGGTGATGGTCTTCCTCGCGATCGGCGCGACAGACGTCATGTTCGCAATCGACTCGATTCCCGCGATCTTCGGCATCACGCAGAGCCCGTTCATCGTGTTCACGGCGAACATCTTCGCCCTGATGGGACTTCGCCAGCTGTACTTCATGCTCGGCGGACTTCTCGAGCGGCTCGAATACCTGCATTACGGCATCGCCTTCATCCTCGCGTTCATCGGCGTGAAGCTCGTCTTCCACGCGCTGCACGTCAACGAGCTGCCGTTCATCAACGGCGGGGAGAACGTGCTCTGGATTCCCGAGATCAACACCTGGGTCTCGCTCGGCGTCATCATCGTGTCGATGGCGGTCGCGACGATCGCGAGCCTCATCGCTGCACGTCGCAAGGAGCTGAAGGCGAACGAGTCCTCAGGCGAGTGATATCCTTGCCACGTGCTGTTCGGTCTGCTTCTTAGCTGCCGCGGCGAGGCCTAGTCTTCAGGCATCCTCGTCGCGGAGTCTGGTGACGCCTGTTCAACTTCACCCAAGGAAGCACGTCAATGCAACAGAACGCTGACAATCCGAACACCCCGCGCACGCTGGCTGAGAAGGTCTGGGCTGACCACCTCGTGGCCAAAGGGGAAGATGGCACTCCCGATCTGATCTACATCGATCTGCACCTCGTACATGAGGTGACCAGTCCTCAGGCATTCGATGGTCTGCGCATGGCCGGTCGCCCCGTTCGACGGCCAGACCTCACGATCGCGACGGAAGATCACAACACGCCGACGATCGGCATCGACAAGCCGATCGCCGACCTCACGAGCCGAACGCAGATTCAGACGCTGCGCACGAACGCCGAAGAATTCGGCATCCGCCTGCATTCCCTCGGCGACGTCGAACAGGGAATCGTGCACGTCGTCGGCCCGCAGCTCGGTCTCACGATGCCCGGAATCACCGTGGTCTGCGGAGACTCGCACACGTCGACGCACGGTGCCTTCGGCGCCATGGCGTTCGGCATCGGCACGAGCGAGGTCGAGCACGTCATGGCGACGCAGACTCTTCCGCTCAAGCCGTTCAAGACCATGGCCATCAACGTCGAGGGCACGCTCAAGCCGGGCGTGACCGCCAAAGACATCATTCTCGCCGTCATCGCCAAGATCGGCACGGGCGGCGGCCAGGGCTACGTGCTCGAGTACCGCGGCAGCGCCATTCGCGCGTTGTCGATGGAAGGGCGCATGACGATCTGCAACATGTCGATCGAGGCCGGCGCTCGCGCGGGAATGGTGGCGCCCGATCAGACGACGTATGACTACCTCAAGGGGCGGCCCCACGCACCGCAGGGCGCGGATTGGGACGAAGCCGTCGCCTACTGGGAGACGCTCTCGACAGACGAAGGCGCCCAGTTCGACGCGGAGGTCTTCCTCAACGCCGACGAGCTGGAGCCGTTTGTCACGTGGGGCACAAACCCCGGTCAGGGCGTGTCGCTGAGCGGGGAGGTGCCTCGCCCCGAGCAGTTCGACGATCCGACGGATCGCGCCGCGGCGGAGCGCGCTCTCGAGTACATGGACCTCGCGCCGGGAACAAAACTCAAAGAGATTCCCGTGGATGCTGTCTTCATGGGGTCGTGCACCAACAGCCGCATCGAGGACCTGCGTTCGTTCGCCACCCTCATCAAGGGCAAGAAGAAGGCAGACGGTGTGCGTGTCATGGTCGTTCCCGGATCGGCGCGCGTGCGTCTCGAGGCCGAGGCTGAGGGGATCGACAAGATCGTCGAAGAATTCGGCGCCGAGTGGCGATTCGCGGGCTGCTCCATGTGTCTGGGCATGAACCCAGACCAGCTCGCGCCGGGCGAACGCTGCGCATCGACGAGCAACCGCAACTTTGAGGGCCGTCAAGGCAAGGGAGGGCGCACGCACCTCGTCTCGCCCGTGGTCGCGGCTGCGACGGCCGTGCGCGGAACGCTGTCGAGCCCCTCAGATCTGGAGAGCTGATCATCATGCAGAAATTCACAACAGTCACGGGAATCGCGGCGCCCCTGAAGCGATCGAACGTCGACACCGACCAGATCATCCCCGCCGTCTACCTCAAGCGCGTCACGAAGACGGGCTTTGACGACGCACTCTTCGCCGGCTGGAGGCAAGACCCGGAGTTCGTGCTGAACCAGCCCGAGTTCGCCGGCGCCAGCATCCTCGTCGCCGGCCCCGACTTCGGAACCGGGTCATCGCGCGAGCACGCCGTGTGGGCTCTGCGCGACTATGGCTTCTCCGTGGTGCTCAGCACACGGTTCGGCGATATCTTCCGCGGAAACTCCGGTAAGCAGGGACTGCTGGCCGCGCAGATCACAGAAGACAATCTTGAGCGACTCTGGGCAGAGATCGACGCGCATCCGGGCGTCGAGTTCACCGTCAGCCTCGCCGACAAGACGGTGAGCGTCGGCGATGTTCAGGTGCCATTCGATATCGATGATTACACTAGGTGGCGTTTGCTCGAGGGGCTCGATGACATCGCTCTGACGCTTCGAAACGAAGAAGCGATCACAGCATTCGAGGCCACACGCGCAACCTGGCGTCCGCAGACCCTGCCCGTCAGATAGCCGAATATCAGGGACATGTATTGAAGACTCTTCTCGAGGACGCTTTGGGGGCGGGCGTGGGACTTCACGCAGACACAATCACCATTCGCGGAGGGCGTCCTCTCACGGGACGAATTGAACTCAAAGGCGCGAAGAACCTCGTCACCAAGGCGATGGTGGCCTCGCTGCTCGGAGACACGCCCAGCGTTCTGAGGGACGTTCCCGACATCAGCGATGTCCGTGTCGTTCGCGGTCTGCTCGACGTTCACGGCGTCAAGATCAGCGACGGTGACGAAGACGGTGAGCTCCATCTCGACCCTTCTGCCGTCGAGAGCGCTCACATGGCCGACATCGACGCGCACGCGGGTTCGAGTCGTATTCCGATCCTGTTCTGCGGCCCGTTGCTTCACAAGCTGGGCGAGGCGTTCATTCCCGACCTGGGCGGATGCCGCATCGGCGACCGTCCGATCGATTACCACCTTGACGTGCTGCGCACCTTCGGCGCCGTCGTCGAAAAGCTCCCCAGCGGCATTCGCATCTCGGCGCCGACGGGCCTGCGCGGCGCGAAAATCGAGCTTCCCTACCCGAGCGTCGGTGCGACGGAGCAAGTGCTCCTGACAGCGGTGCGCTCGGAAGGGATCACCGAGCTGCGGGGCGCGGCGATCGAGCCCGAGATCATGGATCTCATCAACATCCTCCAGAAGATGGGGGCGATCATCTCGGTCGACACCGACAGGGTCATTCGCATCGAGGGCGTCACAACGCTCACCGGATATTCGCACCGAGCGCTGTTCGATCGCAACGAGGCCGCGAGCTGGGCTGCAGCCGCTCTCGCCACCGAGGGCGACATCTTCGTTGGCGGTGCGCGCCAGTCCGAAATGCTCACGTTCCTCAACGTCTTCCGCAAGGTCGGCGGAGGCTTCGAGATCCACGAAGACGGCATTCGCTTCTTCCATCCCGGAACCGAGCTCAACCCGGTCATCATCGAAACCGACGTGCACCCTGGCTTCATGACCGATTGGCAGCAGCCGCTCGTCGTGGCACTGACAAAGGCACAGGGCGTATCGATCGTGCACGAGACCGTGTACGAAAAGCGCTTCGGATTTGTGGACGCACTCGTCGAGATGGGCGCCACGATCCAGATTCATCGCGAGTGCCTCGGCGGGCAAGCGTGCCGGTTCGGGCAGCGCAACTTCAACCACTCGGCTGTGATCTCCGGGCCGAGCACACTGCACGGGGCCGACATCGTGGTTCCCGATCTTCGCGGCGGATTCTCGCACTTGATCGCTGCGCTCAGCGCCGAAGGAAGCTCTCGCGTCTCGAATGTGGGAATCATCAGCCGGGGCTACGAGCGCTTCCTCGAGAAGCTCAAGGTTCTCGGAGCCGATTTCACGATCGAAGGATAATGGGGGAGTGTCAGACACCCCAGAGCCACTGTCGTCGACGTCAGTGAAGCGAAGCACAGAGAAGTCGCGTCCCTCGATCTTCTGGCTGCTTGCTGCGCTGATCCTGCCGATCGCGCGAGTGATGATGAAGATCACCATCATCGACGGACACAAGCTTCCCCGCAGCGGACCGTTCATTCTCGCGCCCAATCACTTCAGCGAGATCGATCCCATCGTGATCGGCATCGCCACGTGGAAGATGGGGCGCGTGCCGCGATTCATGGCGAAAGCCTCCCTGTTTCGCATTCCGGTTGTCGGCTGGCTGCTGCGCTCCTCGGGCCAGATTCCCGTCGAACGAGAAGGCTCGGCGCGAGGAAAGGGCCCGATCGAGGCTGCCGGAGACCTCGTCACGATCGGCGGCGGCGTGATCGTGTACCCGGAGGGAACGCTCACGCGCGACCCGCAGATGTGGCCGATGCGCGGCAAGACCGGTGCTGCCCGCATGGCGCTCACCCACGATCTTCCCGTGATCCCCGTCGCCCACTGGGGAACCCAGAAGGTCATGGCCCGCTACGGCAAGAAGGTGAGCTTTTTTCCACCGAAGAAGATCACGATCAAAGTCGGCGACGTCGTCGATTTGAGCGCCTGTGCCGATCGACCGCGTGATTCGGCGACGTTCGCAGAGGCGACGAACACGATCATGAACGCCATAACGGCCGAGCTTGAGATGATTCGTCACGAAGACGCTCCGGACGAACGATGGGATCCGACGAAGCACAATCAGAAGGAGACGGGACGCTTTGAGTCGTAAGACGACCGCGCCAGCGCGCGTAGCCGTGATCGGCTCGGGCAGCTGGGGCACCACGTTCGGCAAGATCCTCGCCGACGGCGGCAGCGACGTGACCATGTGGGCGCGCCGGGGCGAGGTGGCCCGCGACATCACCAAGAATCACCGGAACCAGGACTACCTTCCCGGTGTCACGCTTCCGTCGCGCATGACGGCAGTGACTCGACTGGCGGATGCTGTCGCGGGAGTACAGCACGTCTTCGTCGCCGTTCCGAGCCAGTCTCTGCGCGACAACCTCGTCGAGCTGCGTCCGCACCTTCCCGCAGACGTGAGCGTCGTCTCGCTCATGAAGGGCGTGGAACGCAGCTCCGGACTGCGAATGAGTCAGGTGATCGAGCAGACGCTCGAGTGGGACCCGGCGCGTGTCGCGGCAGCATCCGGCCCTAATCTGGCGCTTGAGATCGCGAAAGAACAGCCGACGGCCGCCGTGGTGTCGTCGCAGAGTCTCGAAACTGCGCAGGCGGTCGCCCTGCTCGCACGCAATTCGTACTTTCGCACGTTCGTCAACACGGACGTGATCGGCACCGAGTTCGGCGGCGTGCTGAAGAACCTGATCGCGGTCGCGATCGGCATTGTGGACGGTGTGGGTTACGGCGAGAACACCAAGGCCTCGATCATCACGCGCGGGCTCGTCGAGATGACCGACTTCTCAGTCGCGCTCGGCGCGCAGCCTGAGACGCTGTCGGGTCTTGCTGGCCTCGGAGACCTGATCGCGACGTGCCAATCCCCGCTATCCCGCAACAATACGGCGGGCAGACTGCTCGGCCAAGGGTATAGTTTTTCGTCGGTCGTCAAGCAGATGCAGCAGACGGCCGAGGGCCTTGCCTCGGTAGGGCCGGTGCTGGAGATCGCGGATTCGGTGGGCGTGAGCATGCCGATCGTGCAGCAGGTCAAGCAGGTTCTCGAGGGGACCCTGGACCCCAAGGGGATTGCCCCGCATCTGACAACGGATTCTGACGAACCCCAGGGGGAGAGGACGAGCGATGACGCGAAAGCTGCGGGTGGCGGTGCTGTTTGGGGGGCGCTCAAGCGAGCATTCGATCAGCTGCGCAACGGCGGGGGGAGTGCTGGGAGCGATTGATCGCGACCGCTTCGACGTGATTCCCATCGGAATCACCCGGTCGGGGCAGTTCGTGCTCGAAGACGACGATGCGCGCACGTTCGCGCTTGATGGCGACGAGCTCCCCGAGATCACCGACAACGGCACGCGCGTTCGCTGGCCCGACGGTGCCGACAGTCGTGAGCTGACCGTCGAGCGCGAGGGGCAGATTTCGTCGCTCGGCACTGTCGACGTCGTCTTTCCCATTCTTCACGGCACGTACGGCGAAGACGGCACCATTCAGGGTCTGCTTGAGCTCGTTGGCCTGCCGTACGTCGGCTCGGGCGTCCTCGCGTCCGCGCTCGGCATGGACAAGCACTATACGAAGTCGGTGCTGCAGCACGCCGGCATCGCTGTCGCGCCCTGGAGGCGCGTGCGCAAGGCGGAGGTGCCGTCGAACCCGGATGCTGTCGAGGCACTGCTCGATGGGCTCACGCTGCCCGTCTTCGTCAAGCCGGCGCGCGCCGGTTCGAGCGTCGGTGTCAGCAGGGTGTCGCACCCGGACGAGCTGGCCGAGGCACTGCGCATCGGCTTCGCCGAAGACGACAGTGTTCTCGTGGAGCAGGGAGTCGACGGCCGTGAAGTCGAGATCGCCGTTCTCGGCGGCCGCGCTGGTTCGACGCCTCGCACGTCCGACGTGGCGGGCGAAATCGTCGTCTCGGGCCGCGCCTTTTACGACTTCGACGCGAAGTATCTCGGTGCATCGGGCATCGACCTCGTCTGCCCTGCCGAGCTGAGTGACGACGAGCTGGCCACGATGAAGGACATCGCGCTGCGTGCCTTCGACGCCGTCGGCGCGGAGGGGCTTGCTCGTGTCGACTTCTTCTTGACGGCAGATGGCTTTGTTCTCAACGAGGTGAACACCATGCCCGGGTTCACACCGATCTCGATGTTCCCCACATGCTGGATCGTGTCGGGCCTCAGCTATGCCGACTTGATCACGGAGCTGATCGAGGCCGCCGTGGAACGCGGTGAGCGTTAACCCGTCACGTCTTCGGCATTGAGGCACTTCGACGTCGCCTCGGTGACGCTCACGGCGGGCGAGAGATCGAGCAGCGCCGATCCCGAGGCCTCGCGATTGTCGATGATCACCTCGACCGCCGGCGTACGGCCATAGGTCGTGAATCGGAACACGGGATCGTCGCTGTCATCGCGCACCCAGTCGACACCGTTCACAGAGAAGCACGGCATCGTCGTCGGCCCGACCGGCTCGACGCCGCAATGCAGGAGAATCGACGCGGGGTCACCCCACGCACCGGTCGCCTGCGCCGTGGTCTGCCGTTTCTCGAACGTGCCGATGGCGTCGGGGAGCCGCACGGTCACCGCAGCGCACGCGGGGTCGTTCGAATGCGGTGCCGGGTCCATAGCGACGGCACCGGCGCACGCGGTGAGTGAGAGCGCCGACGCGCAGGCGAGTACGGCCGCTGACGCGGCTCGAGCGAGGGTGTGCATCATCTTCAGGCTACCGTTGATCCCATGGGTTTCACTGACAGTGCGCGCGGGAGCAGCACAGCAGGGCAGACCGTTGCCGAGGTCACCGAAGGTGCTGTGCTGTCGCGCATCTTCCCGCGACTACCCGCCTCTGATGCAGCGCTGGTCGGACCGGGCGACGACAGTGCCGTGATGGCAGCGCCCGACGCACGGTTCGTCGTCACGACTGACATGATGGTGCACGGTCCCGATTTTCGACGAGCCTGGTCGACGCCGTGGCACCTCGGATGGAAGGCCGCCGCCACCAACCTCTCGGACGTCGCTGCGATGGGGGCGCGGCCGACGGGTCTCGTCGTTGCTCTGGCCGTTCCTGATTCGACGCCCGTCGACGAGCTCGAAGAGTTCGCAGACGGGCTCAAAGCGGCGTGCGAGGCGTTGGCGCCCGGGTGCGGGGTCGTCGGAGGCGACCTGTCGGTCTCGGGAACGTTCACGATCGCCGTCACGGCATTCGGCGACCTCGAAGGGAGGGCGCCCGTGCTGCGCACGGGCGCAAGGACAGGCGACGTCGTCGCGGTGTCTGGGCAGCTCGGCCGAGCCTCTCACGGTCTGGCGCTGTTGTTCTCGGAGGGCGTGGACGAGGCAGGCGTGCCCGACGCCTCACGGGCGAACAGCGTGCGTGAGCAGCATCCCGATCTCGTATCAGCTCAGCTGACACCGACACCGCCGATCGCGGACGGTCCTCGAGGCGCTCGTGCCGGGGCAACGGCCATGATGGACATCTCCGACGGTCTCGCGCTCGATGCCTCGCGCATGGCCAGGGCGAGCGGTGTGACGCTCGCCCTGGAGTCCCTGCTGCTCGGCGATGACGTCGATGCCGCACTGCACGGCGGTGAAGACCACGGCCTGCTCGCGTGCTTCCCGCCCGGCGCTGAACTGCCCGGAGGGTTCACTCGCATCGGAATGGTGAGCGAGGCCGGTGGTGCAGACGTCACGTGCGACGGCGCGCCGGTCGCGGCACGCGGATGGGACCCCTACACGGCGTGGGACGGTGCCGCGGGCTGACCCGCTGCTTCGGCCCACCAGACGACAGTCTCGCCGTAGCGCCGCGAGCGCAGGGGCGTGATGGCATCGGGCCACGACGGCTCGGGGGAACGAGAGCTGCGTTCGACGACGATCGTCGCATCGCTGTCGAGGTGCGGAACGAGCGACGACAGGTTCGCCGCGAGATGATCCTCGGAAAGGTCGTACGGCGGGTCGAGAAACACCAGCGAGTACCGGATGCCGTGTGTCACTCTGTCGAGCCACGGCTGCACAGCGGAGACAACGGTCTCAATGTGCAGCGAGCGCTCGGCCGCGCGCGTCACCGTTGACGCATTCGCCCGACAGACAGCACCTGCCCGCGGTGAGCTGTCGACGAGTGTGACCGATGCGGCGCCGCGACTCGCCGCCTCAAGCCCCTGTGCCCCCGAGCCCGCATAGAGGTCGGCGACGTGGGCGCCGCGGAGCGCATCGCGAGAGTCGAGGGCGGAGAAGATCGCCTCTCGAACGCGGTCGCTCGTGGGGCGCGTCCCCTGGGGAGGCACCTTGAGAGCAAGAGAGCCGGCGTCGCCGCCGATGATTCTGGTCATTGCCTACTGAGAATAACGTGTGTCGGCGCCTCCGCGTAGACTCGAACACATGAACGAGTCGGGACTGGGTGGACGACTTTCCGGGCCGCTCGGCGGACGTACGGCCGGGGCGCTCGAGCGCGTCTTCGGGCATCGTTCGATCGGAGATCTGCTCGCACACTACCCGCGACGGTACGCTCACCACGGCGAACTCACGCAGCTCGGGGGAGTCCCCGTTGGCGAGAACGTCGCGCTTGTCGCCGACGTTGTGCGGGCCTCGGTTCGGCCGATGAACAAGCGCAAAGGAACGATCTTCGAGGCCGTGATCTCCGATGGCCGAGGCATCCTCACTCTCACCTTCTTCAATCAGACGTGGCGCAAAGAAGAGCTCGTTCCTGGCGCGCGGGGAGTCTTTTCAGGAAAGATCTCGTCGTACCGCGGCTCCATGCAGCTGACGCATCCCGATTACAAGCTGTTCGAGAAGTCCGGAATGAGCGACGACGATGCTCGCGTGTGGGCGACGACCCCGATTCCGATCTACGCGGCAACAAGTTCGATACAGACGTGGACGATCGAGAAATCCATCGCGGTCGTCCTTGATTACCTGACGACTTTCGGCGTCTACGACCCGGTTCCCGCGGCGATCCGCGAGTCCGAGGGACTCCTCGAGTACGCCACGGCGCTCGAACGCATCCACAGACCTCGCAACGACGACGACTGGAAGCACGCGCGCCGCACCCTGCGCTTTCACGAGGCGTTCGTTCTTCAAGCCGCGCTCATCGAATCCAGAGCGCAAGCGCGCGAGCAGATGGCGATGGCGCGCGTTGCGGAACCCGGGGGGCCGCTCGATCGCTTCGACGCCCAATTGCCCTTCTCTCTGACGGGCGATCAGACCGCGGTCGGGGAGGCGATCACGGCCGACCTGGCGCAGCGCAACCCGATGAACCGACTCGTCCAGGGCGAAGTGGGCTCGGGCAAGACGCTTGTCGCGCTTCGCGCGATGCTGACCGTTGCACAAGATGGCGGGCAGACGGCGCTGCTGGCGCCAACAGAGGTGCTTGCGGCCCAGCACATGCGCTCGATCGTCGCCGCGCTCGGTCCCGATCTCGCCGCCGACATGGCTCCCGTGCTCTTGACCGGACGCATGCCCGCAGCCGACCGCAAACGTGCGCTGCTGCGCATCGTCGGGGGACAAGCGAAGATCGTCGTGGGCACCCACGCGCTACTCAGCGATGTCGTGGAGTTCTACGACCTCGGACTCATCGTGATCGATGAGCAGCACCGATTCGGCGTCGATCAGCGCGATACGCTCAGGCGCAAGAGCGCCGCACACCCCCACACGCTCGTGCTCACGGCGACGCCGATTCCGAGAACCGTCGCCATGACGGTCTTCGGAGATCTCGACGTGAGCACCATCACCGAGCTGCCCGTCGGGCGAAAGGGCATCGAGACGTTTGTCGTGCCCCTCGCCGTGAAACCGACGTGGATGCCCCGGGTCTGGGCGCGCATGCGCGAGGAGATCGATCTGGGCCGCCAGGCGTTCGTCGTGTGCCCCGCGATCGATTCGGATCGCGATGGCGAACCCGGTGACGAGAGCGTGAGCGAGGCCGACGGCGACGCCGGGCGCCCCATCGCGACCGTGTTCGACACAGCTTCTTCGCTGCGAGCGGAGCCGTCGCTGCGCGGTCTCACAATCGAGATCCTTCACGGTCGCATGACGACGGATGAGAAGGACGACATCATGCTGCGCTTCGCAGCCGGCGACATCGACGTTCTCGTGACGACGACCGTGATCGAGGTGGGTGTCGACGTTCCCAACGCGTCGACCATGATCGTGCTCGACGCCGATCGATTCGGCGTTTCGCAGCTGCACCAGCTGCGTGGCCGCGTCGGCAGGGGATCAGTTCCCGGACTGTGCCTTCTCGTCACGAACGCGGCTCCTGAAACGACCTCGCTTGAGCGTGTCGAGGCTGTCGCGTCGACGACCGACGGCTTCGAGCTTGCGCAACGAGACCTTGAGCTGCGCCGAGAGGGCGACGTGCTTGGCGGAGCGCAGTCAGGAGGGCGGTCGTCCCTGCGGCTGCTGCGTGTTGCAACAGATGGCGACGTGATCATGAGGGCACGGGAAGCCGCTGAGGCTCTGCACGCCGACGATCCCGGATTCACGCGGCACCCCGCGCTGCGCGAGGCGATCGACAGACGCCTCGACGAGACCGAGCGCGAAGCGATGTCGAAGTCCTAACCGGGCGTCGAAATCCAGCGCGCGCGACGGGTAGGCTGGGGGACATGAGCAGGATCGCCGTCGTTCCCGGATCATTCGACCCCGTCACCCTCGGGCATCTCGACGTGATTGAGCGGGCCGCACCGCTCTATGACGAATTGCACGTCGTCGTCGTTCACAACCCCGACAAGGCGGCACTTCTGCCGATCGCCCAGCGTGTATCGCTTCTCGAAGAGGCGGTGAAAGACGCGGGCTTTCCCGGCAACATCGTCGTGTCGTCATGGAGCGTCGGCCTTCTCGTCGATTACTGCACCGATGTCGGAGCGTCAGTGCTCATCAAGGGAATACGCTCGCAGATCGACGTTGCCTACGAGACCCCGATGGCGATCGTGAATCGAGACCTCGCCGGCGTCGAGACGGTCTTCATGCTCCCCAACCCGGCACACGCGCACGTGTCGAGTTCGCTCGTCAGGCAAGTCGCTGCGCTCGGCGGAGACGTCGCACCCTACGTTCCCAACGCCGTTGCCGCGTACCTGAGGTCGTCATGACAGACGCGGCGGCAGCTGAGCGGGAACGCGTAGGCGAGCCCCTGCACGGTGGTGGAGGCCTGTCGGTCGCCGAAGTCAGCGAGCTGTCGTCGCAGATCATCAACCGCATCGAGACGGTCATCGACGGCAAGCGCGAGGCTATTCGCACCGCGCTGACGGTGCTTTTGGCCGAAGGGCACCTTCTCATCGAAGACGTGCCTGGCGTCGGCAAGACGATGCTGGCTCGCGCGCTCGCCGCGAGCGTCGATGGCACCGTGAGCCGCATTCAGTTCACTCCCGATCTGCTTCCCAGCGACGTGACCGGTGTCGCGGTCTTCGATCAGCGCGAAAGCCGATTCGAGTTCAAGCCCGGCCCGGTCTTCGCTCACATCGTGATCGGCGATGAGATCAACAGGGCATCGCCGAAAACCCAGTCTGCGCTTCTCGAGTGCATGGCCGAGCGGCAGGTGACCGCAGACGGCACCACCTACGAGCTTGCGCGCCCGTTCACGGTGTTCGCCACGCAGAATCCCGTGGAGATGGAGGGTACGTATCCTCTTCCCGAGGCTCAGCGAGACCGGTTCACCGCTCGACTCTCGATCGGCTATCCCGACGCGCAAGCCGAAATGGCCATGCTCACGAGCCGAGATGAGTGGGATCCGCTCAGCGCGATCGAGCCCGTCGTCACGCTCGCCGAGCTCGTCTCGATGATCGACGCGAGTCACCGAGTCTTCGCGTCTCCGTCGGTCAAGGCATACGCCGTGGCGCTTGCGACAGCCACGCGTGATCACCCCGAACTCAGGCTCGGCGCGAGTCCGCGAGCGACGCTGCAGTTGCTGACAGCGGCCCGTGCACGTGCTGCCGTTGAGGGCCACGAGTTCGTGCTTCCCGACCACATCGCGGCACTTGCCGACTCGGTTTTCGCTCACAGACTGGTTCCCGTGCCACGGCTCGGCGAGCGAAGCTCAGACACGGCCTCGGCTCTCCGCGAGATCGTCGCGGAAATCGTCGCGTCGACACCGGTCCCCGACCTCCGGTAGGTCAATCATGTCGGCGCGCACGCTTCGCCTCACTCGTCGAGGATGGGCGCTTGCCTGGGCGTCGGCGGTCATTCTCGTTCTCGCAGTTCTGCTCACCCGTCGCGAGGGCCTGTTCATCGCCTCGTTTCTCGCCATCGTCGTCGTCTTGTGCGCACTCGTGGCCTCGCGGCAGCGAGTGCCGTTGCATGTTGGCAGGCGTGTGCCCTCCGATGCTCATTGCGGAGACCGCGTTGATATCGTGTGCGAGATCCAGGCAGCCGGCTCGAGCAGCGCCGTGACGGGATGGACCGACGCGGTTCCGCGATCGTTCGGCTCTACGCCCCACGGAGTCATGCCCCCGCAACGGCTAGCCAGGGGAGGGCGCACCGCCATTCGATATGCCGTCGTTCCGTCCGTTCGCGGGTGGTACGACGTCGGGCCCTTCCAGGTCACCGTCTCCGACCCGCTCGGGGCGTGCGAGTCGTCGCGCCCCGTCGGCGAGACGTCGCGCATGCTGGTGCTTCCGAGAGTGAGCCCGCTTGCTCCGAGCGATCTTCTCGCCTCGGCGGGAGAGGGACGACGACGCGACAGAACGCGACCGACAGCGCCGCGAGCAGACGAGCTCATCGCGCGCGATTACCGCCCAGGCGACCCGCTGCGACGCGTGCACTGGCGCGCGACCGCCAGGCACGGTCAGCTCATGGTTCGCCAGGAAGAACCGCAGGCCGACCCCGAGGCTCTGCTCTTGCTCGACGTCGCCCCGGGGCAAAAGCGCATCGACGCGCTCGTCGATATGGCGGCCTCGCTTGCCGTGCACGTAGCAGGCATGGGATACCGCGTTACCTTCGCCGAATCGGATTCGTCGTGGGTGACCGCGCAGCCGAGCGACATTCGCGACGTTCTCACCGCGCTCGCCGTCTGGCCCGGAGGCGCGCTGGACGCTGAGCGCGAGGTGGCGCTGCGCATCGAGCAGAGGTTCTCCGACAGCATCCCGATTTTCGTTCTGACCACCGATGCCGATCGGCTCGCTGCTCTCAACGCGATCGCTGTACGTGCGGCGCCTGCCATCGCGTTCGTCGCGACCGGCTCGGGTCTGGATCAGGATGCTGTTCCCGCACCGTGGATAGCGACAGGCCTCGCAGACCGCGTCGACGTTTCCGCGAGTTGGGAACGACTGCACCGGAGTGTCGCGCATGTTCGATGACCGTGCTCCAACGAACCGCCGCAAGCGGGCGGAAGGACGCCGCCTGGTGTCGCTGAGCGTTGCGCTTGCGGCGCTGATCACCGCGTCGTTCACAGCCTTTCTCCCCGTGCTCGAGGGTGCGAGCTGGTGGCTCGGGTGCGCCGTCGTCGCACTCGTCGTCAACGCTGCTGCAGCGGCGACTCGTGCAGCAGGCGGCTCTCGCCTTCTCGGCAGTCTCACGGGAACCGGGGTCGGCGCGCTGTCACTCACCGCCTTGTGCGGCGGCGGAACCGCTCTCGCGGGCCTGATTCCCACTCCCACGACCATCAGCCATTTCGTCGAGCTCTCGCAGTCGGCGGGTCAGTCCATCTATCAGCAGTCGATTCCTGCTCAGGCCGATGAGGGAATTACGTTCCTGCTGATCTTCGCGAGTCTCATGGCGTCGGTGTCCGTCGACCTCATGGCCGCGGCGGCCGGTGCAGCGGCTCCCGCGGGTCTTGTCGCGCTCGCGATCGTCGTGCCGCCCGCTGTCTTGATGGAAGAGGTCCCGCTCGTCGCCTTCGCATTGACGGCGCTGGCGTATCTGGCGGTGCTGTGGGCTGATCGAGAACGCGAACGGCAGCGCGGAGGACTGATGCGGATGCTGGCTGTCGGCGTCGTCGCGGCATCGGTCGCGAGCGTCGGCGCCGCGGCTGCTCCCGGGTTCTCCGGCGCAAACCCGTTCTCTGTCGCGAAGCAGGGATCGCTCGCGACTCGCGTATCGCCGCTCCTGCACCTGGGCGAGGACCTGCAGCGCGACGGCAACTCGGTGCAATTTCGATATCGCTCGACAAGCGAGGATCCGCCGCGATTTCGGATGATGACGCTCGAATCCTTCGACGGGGACACCTGGGGGTCGACGCGCGAGCGCTCGGGCCTCGTCACCGTCGAGTCCGGTGCTGGCCTTGAGCGCGACGACCGGGCAGATGTCCCGACGGGCCCGCTCGCCAGAACCGCCGTATCGATCGAGGGCCTCCGAGACCGCCTGCTTCCCATCCCCGACGGAGCGGTCGAGGTGCGCGGGGCCGAAGGCACGTGGCTATGGGACCCCTTTGACGAGACGATGCGCAGTCGCACCGCCAGCACGACCGGCCTCGATTACACCGTCTCGTCGATTCCGACGCTCCCGACCGCTGAGCAGCTTCGCGCGGCCGACCTTCCCGACCGCGGAATCTTTTCGGCCGAACGTGAACTCCCGAACGAGATTCCCGGCATCATCACCGAGACACTCGACTCCATCGTCGGCGACATCGACAACCCGTACGAGAGCGCCTATGCGATTCAGAACTATCTGCGCGATGGGGGCTTCATGTACTCGCTCTCGGCTCCGGTTTCCCAGGGCTATGACGGCGACAGCCTCGATGTCATCGCGACGTTCCTCGAGCGCAAGGCGGGCTATTGCGTGCACTTTGCCGCGACGATGGCGACCATGGCCCGCATGATCGACATCCCGTCGCGCATCGTTGTCGGATTTCTGCCCGGCTCAGCCGAGGGCGACGACGTTCGCGTCGTGCGCACGGAGGACCTCCACGCATGGCCGGAACTCTATTTCGAGGGCGCAGGCTGGGTGGCGTTCGAGCCGACGCCGGGTCGAGGCGGAACGCCGAGCTACGCCCCCGAGGTCACATCGACGGCCGAAGCTGCGGGTCCGAACGACATGGACCCGCGCACGATCGAACGCTCGTCGGTGCCAACAGAGACGGCGACGCCAGAAGCCGAGGCGGCCTCACCGGAATCACGCACAAGCACTCGGTCCGACAGCGCATCTGCCGCTCTCGTGTTTCTCGCACTCGTCGTGCTGCTTGCGGTTCCGGCCGGTGCGCGGCAGCTCCGCCGCGGACTTCGCCTGCGCGCAGCGAGAGCGCGACCCGACCGGGTTTCGGCGGTGTGGGCGGAGATCAGCGACACCGCGACCGACCTCGGGTGGCAGCATCCGGTCTCTGAGACGCCGCGCATGCTGCGTGAGCGCATTCGTGATCGCATTGCCGCGGATCCTGCAGCGGTTGCTTCCCTCGATCGTCTCGTCTTCGCCGTCGAGCGCGCACGATACGGACCTCGTCATGGCGCGCCATCGGCTAGATTCGATGCCGACGCTCGCCTCGTCATCGCTGCGCTCAGGAGAGCCGCCGGGATGTCAGATCGACTGCGAGCGGTGCTCTGGCCGGCATCGCTGTTCGCGCGGCGCGTCCAGCCGACAGTCAACCGCGCCCGGTAGACTCGAGCCTTGTGAGTGGAAGCAAGAAGAGCCCGTTCGAGATCAACGTTCACGATCTCATCGGCCGCCCAGGGCACATGCGCGAGCACAAGCTGACCGTTGAAGCGCCCGAGCAGCTTGGCGAAGGGCTTATTGCCGTCAAGCAGGGCGCGGAGATCGTCGAAGACGTGCGCCTCGAATCTGTTCACGAGGGGATCCTCGTCACCGGCGACGTCTCCACGACAGCGACAGGGGAGTGCGGGCGGTGCCTCACCGATATCGCCCAGAGCGTCGAAGTCGAGTTTCAGGAACTTTTCGCGTACTCTAGTGACGAAGCTTCTGAGCATGAGGTTCACGATGACCACGTGGATCTTGAACCTCTTGTCAGAGACGCAGTGGTTTTGTCGCTGCCGTTTCAGCCGGTCTGCCGACCAGATTGCCCCGGCCTCGATCCCGAGACCGGCGAGCGTCTAGCCGATATGCCCGAAAAAGAACCCCGCGAGGTGATTGACCCCCGATGGGAAGCACTCGCTCGGTTCTCCTCACGCCCAGGCACCGAATACTCGAGTGCGTCAGACAGAGAAGAGAGATAACCCATGGCTGTTCCCAAGCGAAAGAAGTCGCGCGCCAACACTCGCGCCCGTCGTTCGCAGTGGAAGGCGAGCGCGCCGGCGCTGGTGAAGACCGTTGAGAACGGTCAGGTCACCTACAGCCTCCCGCACCGCGCGAAGGTCGTCACCGACTCAGCCGGAACCGAGCTGTTCCTTGAGTACAAGGGACGCAAGGTCGCCGACGTCTAAGGTGCGGCACGCCGCATCCGCTCGACGCGAGCGCGAGAACATCGACCGAGGACCGCTTCTGGCGGTCCTCGGTGTTTCGCTTGACCCGGATCTGCTTGAGCTCGCTCTCACGCACAGGTCATACGCGTACGAGCACGGCGGGGTTCCGCACAACGAACGACTCGAGTTTCTCGGAGACTCCGTTCTGGGCCTCGCGATCACCACGACGCTCTATCGTGACAACCCCGAGCTTCCCGAGGGCGAGCTCGCGAAGATGAGAGCGGCTGTGGTCTCGACGGTCGCCCTTGCAGAGGTTGCGACGACGATCGAGCTCGGGCAGTACATTCTGCTCGGAAACGGCGAGGAGCTCACAGGGGGGCGCGAGAAGGCGTCGATTCTCGCCGATACCATGGAGGCCCTGTTCGGCGCGGTCTATCTCGACAAGGGGCAGGATGCTGCGACAGAGACCGTGATGCGTCTCGTCGGCCCGCTGCTGCAGGACACCGAGCGCTTCGGCGCTGCGATGGACCCGAAGACGCACCTGCAGGAGGCCGCGAACGAGCGCGGTGCTCCGGCACCCGAGTACTCCATCGAGAGCACGGGCCCCGACCACGACCGCCGCTTCACCGCGACCGTGACGGTCGGCGATCTTGTGACGGCGACGGGGACGGGAACGAGCAAGAAGCACGCGGAAATGGCGGCAGCGCTAACTGCCTGGACCGAGCTCAATGCCCGAGCTTCCTGAGGTCGAGGTCGTCAGGCACGGTCTTGAACCCGCCGTCACGGGCGCGCTCGTCACCTCCGTCGATATCAGAGACGAGCGGTCTCTCAGGCGTCACGACCGCGCGGCGGGAAAGTTCGCCGATGTGCTCACGGGGCGCCGCATCGAGAGCGCTGTGCGTCGAGGCAAGTTCTTGTGGTTTCCGCTCGGCGCGACCGACGCACTCGTCACCCATCTGGGCATGAGCGGCCAGGTGCTGCTGCGTGAGCCGGGCGTCGATGATCGGCACACCCGCATCGCCCTCACCGTCGAAAGCCCGCGGCACGGTGAGCTCCGTGTGAACTTCGCCGATCAGCGGATCTTCGGCAGCATGTCGATCGATAGGCTCGAGCCAACGGCAGACGGCAAGCCCGCGGGGTTTGCCGGAGCGAGTATCGCCGCACCGCGTATTCCCTCCCAGGTCGCGCACATCGCGCGCGATGCCCTCGACCCGGACTTCGACAGAACGGCGGTGATCACCCGCATCCGCCGTCGAAACTCGGCGATCAAGCGTGTGCTGCTCGACCAGACGCTCATCAGCGGCATCGGCAACATCTATGCGGACGAAGCGCTGTGGGCCGCGCGCGTGCATGGCGAGCAGACAGCATCCCGCATGTCTCGAGCGCGCATCGGCACGCTGCTCGACGCCGTCACAGAGGTGCTCCAGAAAGCTCTCGCCGAGGGCGGCACGAGCTTCGACGCGCAGTACGTGAACGTCAACGGGGAATCGGGGTACTTCGCACACAGCCTCAACGCGTACGGGCAGGCGGGACGACCGTGCCCGCGCTGCGGAACATCCATCGTGCGTACGGCGTTCATGAACCGCTCGAGCCACTTCTGCACGGTCTGCCAGCGAAAACGCTGAATTCCTGTTCGCTCGCGACTAGCCGCGCGACGACGTCTCGGGGGTGCAGCTTCGACAAGGTGTACGTGCGTGCATAGGGGGAAGAAACGGACTTCCCATTTTGAGTGACGTTGACGTACAGCGGGTATAGCCTCGTGAGGGCGACTGCTCCGGCTCTGAGCGCCGGACAGCGGCGCACGATTTCGGGTCGTGGCGCTGGCGACGTGGGCTGTCGTCGCGGTGCGTGGAATCGCGGGCTTTGCTGATGCCTGACTGGAGTCGCGCCGCTGCCCGTCGACCGTCGCAGGGGGGGCCGCCACAGCTACAAGTAGCAGGGGCAGCACATCTGGGATCCGCAGATCAGCCTCGATCCGCAGACGGCTCGCTGAGGTGTGTCTCGAGCCGGTACTTGAGTGGCTGTGCGCCGTGCCAGGCCCTGCGGATCACATCGAGCGTGTGGCGTGTGCGTTGGCAGGGCCTGCGACGCACCGTTATGGTTAGAACGCCGACCGAAGGGCATCCGACATGACAACAACTTCCGATGACATCCGCAGTGGTGAGACCATCGATGAAAGCGGCGAGAACGAACAATCGGAGCCTCTCGCAATTGAACCCAGTGAGCGGAAGCTCGTAACGCAGCCGTATGATCTCGGAGTTCGATCGATCCGTGAGGATATTCGAACCGGTCGTATCAGTCTGAATATCGCCTACCAGCGCAAGTACGTGTGGGATAGCGGCAAAGCTTCGCGCCTGATTGAGTCGTTGTTATTGAACGTCCCGATTCCCGTCTGCTACTTCGCGGAAGACGAGGACGGAGTGTATGAGGTAATTGATGGGCTTCAGCGACTAACAACGATCCGTAACTTCCTTGACAATGAGTTTGCACTCACTGGTGCTTCCGTGCTGTCCGAGCTCAACGGACTTACGTTCGACGACCTGGAGCCGCGCGATCAGCGACGTCTTGAAGGGCGCACGATTCGGTGCATCGTTATCACCGCCGACAGCCACCCGGACATCAAATTCGACGTCTTCGAGCGCCTAAATACTGGAGCCGCTAGCCTGACAGCGCAGGAGCTTCGAAATTCTGTATATCGTGGCTCGTTCAACGACTCGCTTAAGGATCTTGCCAAGAAGAAGTACTTCACGGATCTACTTGGAAGTTTCACGAATCGCCGTATGGGCCACGAAGAGCTCCTCCTCCGTTATTTCGCTCTCGTAGAAGGTATTGCGACGTATAAGCCACCGCTCCGGCAACTTTTAAACGAGAAGATGCGGACGCATCGCAAATTGCCGCTTACTCCTGAAGATGCTGAACAGTTCAAAGCTGTCTGCGTGACGGTGAAAGAGGTCTTCGGGGACCGGCCCTTCAAATCGTCGGGGTCGCAGAATCCGGTGAACAAAGCGCTTTTCGATGCCGTAATGGTCGCCGTGGCTTTCTCCGATCTTCAAGCGCTGGGTTTGAGGAAAGACGCTGCAAGGGCCGCTCTCGAGGATTTGAATCGCGAGGAGCAGTTCCAAACTTCCATCGGACGTGCCACCGCAGACCGGACTCGTGTCCTCTACAGAGTGACGGCGTTAGCCGACCGGCTCCAGCGACTTGGTATTGCAACTCAGCTGTCCGAAGAACTCGTTAGCGAAGGCCTACGACAAAGTGGCGCTTGAGTCATTCCAGGACGGCACGACAGAAGTCGAAGTACTTCAGCGGCTGGCTACCAAAGCCAGCAGCGGCACGATTGACGAGAGTAACGCACTGTGTCGCGCTGCTGTTGTTCTACTAGTGAGCCACTTCGAAGCGTTCCTCAAGGCGATCGCAGAGGAGTTCGTGGATACAGTCGGTGTAGGTCATGCGACCTCTCGACAGCTACCCGAGGGGCTACGGATGGCTCACACACTTCCGCAGCTTGAATCCATCGTTACCTCTCGTGACGATACCCAGCGTACGACGCTACTAAGGAAGCTGGGAACAATTTCGCAATTGTGGAATGACGATGCGAAGCCTCCGAAAGGAACCCTCAAAGCGAAAACGTTTGCAAGGCTCGTGACGAGCGCAAAGTCAGAGATCATCAACGACCTCTTTGTGCGAATGGGTAACGGAGGCCTCGTATGCGACGGCGACATTGACGTCACATCAGGCAATGGCGAGATTCGAGTTGTGAGCATTGATTTTGGCCTGCGAGACGTAGTTCAATGCAGGAACGACATTGCGCATGGCAAGTCAGAGCGGAAGCCTACTCCTGAGGATGTCGTTCGGTATATGGAATTTCTGCTCACTTTCGCTGCTCGGCTTCAGAGAAAGGCCACTGACCTCGGGACACAGGTAACGGCGACGGCATTTGGGCCGCACTGATCATGCTGTTTCTGGAAGCTCAGGGCCGGTGCCGTCGGGGGTAGGAATCACGGATGTAAATGGCAGCATCTGTCAAACGCGGGCTCTGCAAGACATAGACGTTACCAACGGCGATGCCGTCTACTTCGCGCACAGCCTCAACGCCTACGGCTCACGGGCGAGTTGTGCCGCCGGTGCGGCACTCCGATCACGCGCATTCCCTTCGCCGCCCGGTCGTGCCATTTTTGCCCTTGGTGCCAGTGGAAACGGTGATTGCAGCCACGACGGTTCTGGTCGGCTCGCGCGGCATTCTCGGGCGACGAGCCCGTCGGCTCACCGGTATGACGCCGCAGATCCGTTACCGTAGTCCACAGAGTTCCGCACAGTTCCGGTCGGCGAAAGGCCAGCGCGTTGTATTTGAAGAGCCTCACCCTCAAAGGCTTCAAGTCGTTCGCTCAGCCGACCACGTTTGCGTTCGAACCGGGAGTGACGTGCGTTGTCGGCCCCAACGGATCGGGAAAGTCGAACGTCGTTGACGCGCTCGCCTGGGTGATGGGCGAACAGGGCGTCAAGAACCTGCGCGGCGGAAAGATGGAAGACGTCATCTTCGCGGGAACGTCGACGCGAGGCCCGCTCGGTCGTGCCGAGGTCACGCTCACGATCGACAACTCAGACGGCGCCCTCCCGATCGAGTATTCAGAAGTCACGATCAGCCGCACGCTCTTCCGCAACGGCGGAAGCGAATACGCGATCAATGGTGAAGGATGCCGTCTGCTCGACGTGCAGGAGTTGCTGAGCGACTCCGGCCTCGGCCGTGAGATGCACGTCATCGTCGGGCAAGGGCGCCTCGATACCGTGCTGCACGCGAGCCCGGAGGACCGGCGCGGCTTCATCGAAGAGGCTGCGGGAATTCTCAAGCACCGCAGGCGCAAAGAGAAGACCGTTCGCAAGCTCGATGCGATGGAGACGAATCTCACACGCTTGAGTGATCTTGCGGGAGAGATCCGGCGTCAGCTCAAGCCACTCGGCAGGCAAGCGGAGATCGCCCGCGAGGCGCAGACCATCGCGGCTGTCGTGCGCGACGCCCGGGCGCGCATTCTCGCCGACGACGTCGTGACGCTGCGCACGACGCTCGACGCATTCGGCCGCAGCGAAAGCGAGCGGCACACCGAGCGCATCGTGCTGCAGGAGCAGCTCGAGCAGAAGCAGCTGCGCATCACGCACATTGAGAAGGCGCAGCTCGGCGACTCCGTCGACGAGGCGCGGCGCATCTCGTACGGTCTCGATTCTGTGCAGCAGCGACTGCGCAACCTGCACACGCTCACGGGTCAGCGCATCGCCCTGCTCGACGCTCAATCTGAGCAGACCGAGACTGTGCAGACCGTTTCGGAGCAGATGATCGCCGATGCCGAGAGCGAGCGTGAGCAGCTGAGTGCCGATATCGTCACGGCAGAGCAGGCCGCGGAGGGGGCGCGAGCGTACACGGCGCAGACACGCGAGCGCCTCGACGCTGTTGATCAGGAGATCCAGGCGCAGGCAGATCTCGTCTCGCAGCACGATCTCGAGATCGCCAAGCTGTCGGGGCAGGTTGAGACCGCGGAGTCAAAGCTCGCCGCCGTGCGCGGAGAGCGGCTGAGACAGCAGAATTCACTGGATGCTGCAGTGCAGCGCCGTGACGAGGCGAAGCACCGCCTCGGCGAGCTCGAAGACGTCTCGAGCGAGAGCACGGCGAGCGAGTCGGGGCTCGACGAGGCGTACGAGCTGGCGCAGTCACGCGTCTTCGACGCCGAAGCGGAGATCGACCGGCTGCGCGATGAGCTGCACGGCAACGAGCGTGAGCGCGATGCACTCGCCGCGAAAACAAGTGCGCTGTCTCGGGCGCTCGACATCAGGGACGGAGCAGCCGACCTTGTTGCGGCGGGTCTTGACGGCGTCGCGGGTATCGTCGCCGACAGCGTGCAGGTGACGCCCGGCTACGAGGCGGCGGTTGCTGCAGGACTCGGAACGCTCGCCGACGCAGTTCTCAGCGATACGAGAGCGGCCGCGGAGAGCGCACTCGCGCATGCGAAGCAGAACGATCTGGGGCGGGTCGAGGTCGTTCTCGCCGACGCGCCGCGGCGCCAGCTCACGTGGCCGACAACGGGCGTGGTCTCTGCAGCATCCGTCGTCTCGGCCCCCGACGGTGTGCTCGGCCTTCTCGATCACATCGGCATCGTCTCGGATGTCTCCGCGGCGCGTACCGCGAGCGCGGCGATGCCCGACGCGGCGGCGCACGTCACGTTCGTCACCGAAGACGGCGACGTCGTCACCGAGCACGTGCTTCGCGGAGGCTCGGGCGGCAAGCAGGGGCGCATCGAGCTGCTCGCCGAGAGGGATGCTGCAGCAGAACGCCTCACCGAGGTGACGAGTGCCATCGAGCACCTGCGCTTCGACCTCGACGCGCAGAGGGTCGAGCACAAGGCGGCGAAGGAGCAGTCGCAGCTCGCTCTGCAGGCGCTGCGCGAGTTTGACGCGCAGCTTGCCGCCGAGACCGAGGCCCTGAACAAGGCGAAGGTGCAAGTTGAGGCATCAGTCGCCGAGTGCGAGCGCCTTACCACCTCACTCGCGGCATCCGAGACGGCCGTCGCCGACGCCGAAGCGGCGCACGAGAAGACGAAATCCGCGCTGGAGAGCGCCCGCAGTCGCCCGCGGCCGATTCTCGATGTTTCTGCCCGCGATGAGCTGGCGGCGGAACGAGAGCGAGCCCGCGAAGCGGAGGTCGAGGCGCGATTCCACGTTGAGACCGCGCGCGAACGCGTGGCCGCGCACGACGAACACGTGCGCACACTCAAGCGACGCCGCGAGAGCGAGCGACAGGCTGCCGAGGCAGCGGCTCGGCGGGCCGTGATCCGCCGCCGCCAGCTGGACGCCGCGAACCGGGTGTCGGAGGCGCTTCCGGACGTGCTCGCCTCCGTCGACCGCTCGGTGCGCGAAGCATCCGTCACCCTCGCGCGCGCCGAAGAGCAGCGCGCGAGCCAGAACGAAGAACTGGCGAACCTGCGCCGTGAGGAGTCGGCACTGCGTGAACGGCTGCAAGCGGTGACTGACGATGTGCACGGACTCGAACTGCAGATCTACGAGAAGAAGCTGCAGCTGTCGAGTTTTCTCGAGCGAGCCGGGAGCGAGCTCGGTCTCGTCGAGGACGTTCTGGTCGCCGAGTACGGCCCTGACGTTCCGGTTCCCGTCGATGTCGCGGATGCCCCCGAGCTGCCCGAGCCCGCGGAACCGGGCGAAGACGCTGACGAGAATGGAGACGGGGAGCAGCCGTCCGCCGCGGGCGAGAGGGATGACGGTGAACCCGCTGATGCATCGCATGACGGTGCGAACGACGCCGAGCATGAGCCCGATTTCGAGACTGTTCCGTACGACCGCTCGGAGCAGCAGCGCCGCCTGGAGAAAGCGGAGCGCCAGCTGCAGAAGCTCGGCCGTGTGAACCCGCTTGCGCTCGAGGAGTTCGCAGCGCTCGAGCAGAGGCACAAGTTCCTCACAGAGCAGCTCACCGATCTGACGAACACGCGGAAGGACCTGCTGACGATCATCGACGAGCTCGACGAGAAGATGCAGTCGATCTTCCGCGACGCGTTCGAGGACACCAAGCGGGCGTTCAGCGAGGTCTTTCCGATTCTGTTTCCGGGAGGGACCGGAAGCATCTCTCTCACCGATCCCGATGACATGCTCAGCACAGGTATCGATGTGGCGGTGCGGCCGGCGGGAAAGAAGATCGAGCGACTCTCTTTGTTGTCGGGAGGGGAGCGGTCGCTCGCGGCCGTGGCTCTGCTCATCGCGATCTTCAAGGCACGGCCGAGCCCGTTCTACATTATGGACGAGGTCGAAGCAGCTCTCGATGACGCGAACCTCGGCCGGCTGCTGGCGATCTTCGAGTCGCTTCGCGAAGCATCACAGCTCATCGTCATCACGCACCAGAAGCGCACAATGGAGATCGCCGATGCGCTCTACGGCGTCTCGATGCGACAGGACGGCGTCTCGGCTGTTGTCGGTCAGCGGCTTGCCGAGGAGCGTGAACGGGCAAGCGCATGACCGCCTCGTGCGGCTACGCTTGACGCATGGCACAACGCACTCCGTGGTCACTGTCGGGCGCCCTCAAGGGCATGTTCCAGAAGCCCACGATCGACGAGACGACGTGGGACGACCTCGAGTACGCGCTGATCACGGCGGACTTCGGGTCCGACATCGCCGAGGCGATCATCGACGAGCTTCGGGCGAATGTCGACCGATACCACACGACGGACCCGCGCGATCTCCAGCGGATGCTGCGTGAGATCGTCGACGCGCGGCTCAGCCGCTTCGACCCGACGTTGAAGCTGAGCGAGCGACCGGCCGTCGTGCTCATGGTCGGGGTTAACGGCGTGGGCAAGACGACGACGATCGGCAAACTCGCCCGGTTTATCAGCAACGCCGGTCGCAGCGTCGTCGTCGGAGCCGCAGACACGTTCCGCGCCGCTGCCGTGGAGCAGCTGGGAACGTGGGCGGAGAGGGCTGGAGTCGCGATCGTCAAGCCTCAGCATCAGGGGCAGGATCCTGCGTCTGTGGCATACCAGACCGTCGAGCACGCGCTCGGAACCGGAACCGAGATTGTGATCATCGACACCGCTGGCCGCCTGCACACCAAGGGCGGGCTCATGGACGAGCTGGCGAAGATCCGGCGGGTCGTCGAGAAGCAGACACCCATCGCCGAAGTGCTGCTTGTTCTCGACGCGACGACGGGGCAGAACGGCGTGCAGCAAGCGCAGGCATTCATCGAGCACGCTGGCGTCACCGGGCTCGTGCTGACGAAGCTCGACGGTTCGGCGAAGGGAGGCTTCGTGCTGGCTGTGCAAGAGCGCACGGGACTTCCCATCAAGCTCATCGGCCAAGGCGAGAAGATCGGGGACATCACGGGATTCACCCCTCACGTCTTCGCCCAGAATCTTGTGGGAGCGTAAATGGGTATCGAACACGACTTCTTCGGCGTCATTGAATCGGACGCGTCCGGATCGCTGTACTGGTCGGAGACCGTCGATGCCGGCGACCAGACGGTGGACGTCTCTCTCAGCGCGCCCGCGGACACGGCGGTGAGCGACGAGGCTCTCGAGGTCGCCCAGGCGATGATCGCCACGCTTGAGGGGCTCGACATGAGGGCACGGGAGGCCCTCGTCGCCGAACTTGGCACACCAGCATCCGATGTCACCGCATTTCTGCTCGACATCGACGAGCAGTTCGGACCGGAGCTCGCGTCGTTCATCACCCGCGAATCCGGTGATCGCGACATCGACGTGCTCCGCTCACTGGAGCTGCTGCGCGTCGTGTTCCATCCGCACCAGGTGGGGGAGGGCGACGCATTCGTGTCGCTCGAGTTCGCCCTCGCGCCCGACGAGAGCGAGCTCGCCCTGCTGGTGCACCTGAGCATTCGGGGCGAGACCGTCTCCACCGAGTATCTGGACTGATCGTCGCGTCAGACGGCCTGTGCAAACGGTCGTGAGTCGTCGGCCAAGTGGCGCAGCGCCGCGGGAATCGGGCGGCCGGAGGCGACCATCGATTGCGCCCAGAGCCGACCGGCGCGATACGACGAGCGAACGAGCGGCCCCGCAAGCACGCCGAGAAAGCCCATCTGCTCTGCAGCATCCTTGAACTCGATGAATTCCTGCGGTTTGACCCACCGCACGACCGGCAGGTGACGTGGCGACGGCCGAAGGTACTGGGTGAGGGTGATGATGTCGGTACCTGCGACGCGGAGGTCCTGAAGTGCGGTGATCACCTCGTCAGGTTCCTCGCCCATGCCGAGAATGAGGTTCGACTTGGTGATCAGTCCCGCGTCGCGAGCCTGCGTCAGCACCCCCAGTGATCTCTCGTACCGGAACGCCGGACGAATGCGCTTGAACAGCCGTGGTACGGTCTCGACGTTATGCGCGAACACCTCGGGACGCGCGGAGAAGACCTCGGCAAGGTGATGCGGGTTGCCCGAGAAATCGGTAGCGAGGATTTCGACTCCTGTTCCCGGGTTTTCCCGGTGGATCGCCCGTACGGTTTCTGCGTGCAGCCACGCGCCTTCGTCGGGCAGATCGTCGCGCGCGACGCCCGTGACCGTCGCGTAGCGCAGCTGCATGCGTGCAACGGAAGCTGCAACGCGCCGCGGCTCGTCGGTGTCGTATGCAGCGGGTTTGCCCGTGTCGATCTGGCAGAAATCGCAGCGCCGGGTGCACTGAGAGCCGCCGATCAAGAAGGTCGCCTCGCGATCTTCCCAGCACTCGTAGATGTTCGGGCAGCCGGCCTCCTGGCAGACGGTATGCAGGTTCTCATCAGCGACGAGCGCGCTGAGCTGGGTGAACTCTGGTCCCATTCGTGCTCTCGTCTTGATCCAGTCCGGTTTGCGCTCGATCGGGGTCTTGGCGTTTCGCGCCTCGAGGCGAAGCAGCGGACGCCCGCTCGGCGCGATCGACTGACGCCCCTGCTCGCCCGTCGGGCCGCACCCGCTCACGCGACAGCTCCGACCGAAAAGGCGTCCTCGAACGCACGCGACACACGGTCGACCAGATCCGCCGGTGTCACGCGCCGGCCGAGCTGCTGCGACATGCTTGTCACCCCGGCATCGCGAATGCCGCACGGGACGATGCGTTCGAATGCCGCAAGGTCGTTGTCACAGTTGAGGGCGAAGCCGTGCATTGTCACGCCCTCGGCGACCCGGACTCCAATCGCCGCGATCTTCGCGTCAGCGCCGCCGCCGCGCACCCAGACTCCGGATCGTCCGGGCACCTGGACTCCCGTGATGCCGAGCGGCGACAGCACGGTGATGAGCATCGCCTCGAGTGAACGCACGTAGGCCACGACGTCGACCGGGTCCGCAAGTCGCACGATCGGGTAGCCGACGAGCTGTCCGGGACCGTGCCACGTGATCTTCCCGCCGCGATCGACATCGATCACGGGAGTTCCGTCGTCTGGACGCTCGTTCGCATCGGTGCGCTTGCCCGCGGTGTACACGGCTGCGTGTTCGAGAAGCAGAAGAGAATCCGGGATGCTGCCGTCGGCGACGTCGCGGTGCGTTCGCCTTTGCAGCTCCCACGCTTCGTGATAGGGGACGTAGTCGGGCGCGAGCCCGACGATCGATGTGGTCAGCATGGCGCAACGATAGCGTTAATGTACTCAGACTAAAAATAGTGGGGTGCCGGTGGGCAGCCTGTGACGCGCGCGCTCAGTGAAACCCAGTAGAATTGGTGTCCAAATGGCTACATTCGGAACGCTCTCAGATCGGCTCGCCGATACATTCAAGAACCTTCGCAAGAAGGGAACACTGTCGGCTTCGGACGTCGACGGCACCGTTCGGGAGATCCGGCGTGCGCTGATCGACGCGGACGTCGCCTTCGACGTGGTGAAGGACTTCACGACGCGCGTTCGCGAACGTGCGCTCGGAGACGAAGTGAATAAGGCGCTGAATCCCGCGCAGCAAGTCGTGCAAATCGTGAACGACGAGCTCGTGGGCATTCTCGGCGGAGAGCAGCGGCGACTCGAGTTTGCGAAGACGCCGCCGACGGTGATCATGCTCGCGGGTCTGCAGGGTGCCGGAAAGACGACTCTCGCGGGCAAGCTCGCGCGGTGGCTCGCGAAAGACGGCCACACACCGCTTCTCGTCGCGTGCGACCTCCAGCGACCCAACGCCGTGACTCAGCTCGGCGTCGTGGCCGAGCAGGCAGGCGCGGAACTCTTTGCCCCAGAACCGGGCAACGGTGTCGGCGACCCCGTCAAGGTCGCCAAGAACTCCATCAAGCACGCTCGCGACAAGATGTACGACACGGTCATCATCGACACCGCTGGGCGCCTCGGCGTCGACGCTGAACTCATGAAACAGGCGGCGAACATCCGCAAAGCCGTCGATCCTGACGAGGTGCTCTTCGTCATCGACGCCATGATCGGCCAGGATGCTGTCGCGACGGCGAAAGCGTTCCAGGAGGGCGTTGACTTCACCGGAGTCGTGCTCTCGAAGCTCGATGGCGACGCTCGCGGCGGTGCTGCGCTCTCTGTCGCCTCGGTCACGGGACGCCCGATCATGTTCGCCTCCACGGGAGAGTCGCTCGGCGATTTCGAGCCGTTCCACCCGGATCGCATGGCGAGCCGCATCCTCGACCTCGGTGACATCCTCACTCTTATCGAGCAGGCCCAGCAGGCGTTCGATGAGGAAGAAGCGCGTCAGGTTGCCGAGAAATTCGCGACCGACACCTTCACGCTCGACGACTTCCTCAAGCAGATGCAGCAGCTGCGCAACATGGGCTCCATCAAGAAGATGATGGGAATGCTGCCCGGCATGGGGCAGATGAAAGATCAGCTCGAGAACTTCGATGAGAAGGAGATCGTTCGCACCGAGGCGATCATCCAGTCGATGACGCGGGGGGAACGCACGAATCCGAAGCTTCTGAACGGGTCCCGCCGGCTTCGAATTGCGCGCGGCTCCGGAACGACGGTCACCGAGATCAACCAGCTCGTCACCCGCTTCGAGCAAGCGGCGAAGATGATGAAGACCGTCTCCAAGGGCGGCATGCCGCAGATGCCGGGCATGGGCCCGGTTCCCGGGGCCCACGGCGGAAGTTCGCGAAAGGCGAAGAAGGGCAAGAAGAAGGGCGGTTCGCGGTCGGGCAATCCGGCAAAGCGCGCCGCTGAGAATGCCCAGATCGGCGAGACCGCCGCGGCTCCGAAGGGGAATGGTTTCGGGCTCGGTGCGGCGGGGCAGAAGCCGCCGAGCGAAGAAGAGCTGGCCTCGTTGCAGAAGTTCCTCGGCCGCTAACCGAGACTGATCTCCTGCGAGAGGTGCTCCACGACGGCGCTCAGCTCGCCGTTCGTCGATGCAGCGACACGTCTCTGACGATCGCTGCTTCCGCCGTTCGCGATCATGTCACGGATCGAAGCGAGCTCTGCCGTGCAGCCGAGGCGCTCAGCCACCGGCTCGAGCCGCTCCACGTGTCGCGTGATGTCGTCAGTGACGGCGCGCTGCGTGCCGTTTCGATCGACGATGATCGTCGCCTCGAGGCCGTAGCGCGCCGCGCGCCATTTGTTCTCGCGCACGAACCACGGTTGAAGCTCCTCGACGGGAAGCCCGTCCTCGAGCCGTTGGGCAAGGTCGTCGACGAGGCAGTGCACAAGCGCCGCGACGGAAGCGAGCTCCGACATCGTTGAGATGCTGTCGCAGAACCGCACCTCGACGGTGCCCCACCTGGCTGAGGGGCGAACGTCCCAGCGCACCTCGGTCTGGTCCTCGATGATGCCTGTGGCGAGCTCATCCGCAACGTAGCGCTCGTAATCGCTCCATGTGCGAATCTGCTCGTAGGGCAGCCCCGCCGTCGGAAGCTGCTGAAACATCAGCGAGCGATTCGACGCGTATCCTGTGTCGACGCCACCCCAGAACGGGCTCGACGCCGACAGAGCCAGGATGTGCGGGAAATAGCGGAGCATCCCTGCGACGACGGGCATGGCCTTGTCGACGTGATCCAGTCCCACGTGCACGTGAACGCCCCAGATGAGCATGTTTCGTCCCCACCACTGAGTGCGCTCGATGAGCTTGTGATAGCGCTCCTTGTCGGTGACCGGCTGGTTGAACCATTGGCCGAAGGGATGTGCACCGGCTGCGATGGGGGAGACGCCGCGGGCGGCAGCGACGCCTCTGAGCTCCGCGAGAAGGCCGGCGAGCTCGGCGACGGCTCCGGGGGCGCTCGGGTGTACACCGCTCACGAGCTCCACGGTATTCTGCAGCAGCTCAGAGACAATCTGCGGATGCTCGTGACCATCAGACCTCTGCAGGTCACCGAGAACGTCGCCCGCAGCATTCGTGAGTTCACCGGTCGCCTGATCGACGAGGGCGAGCTCCCACTCGATGCCGATCGATGATCGGGCGGACCGTGCAAATTCAATCGTCATGGGGCTGCGACCTTCCTCTGCCGAGGCCACCATCCTCACACGCCTGGCAACCACCGAACAGCCCCGTCGCGATTCAGGAGGCGAATTAGCAGTCGGCCCCGGAATCTGGCAGAATGAGTCGCTGAACCTGTGATTGCTCGACCCTCTATCCGGCAGTCACGGTCATTCATGAGTTTTCGCGCCGTCTGTGTACCCCACCGGTCGGGCCGAGCACACCAACCAACAGACATCTCAGGAGAATTGTGGCTGTCAAGATTCGTTTGAAGCGCCTCGGCAAGATCCGGGCGCCGTTTTACCGCATCGTCGTCGCTGACTCACGCACCAAGCGTGATGGTCGGGTCATTGAGGAGATCGGCAAGTACCACCCGACCGAGGAGCCCTCGCTGATCGAGGTCGACTCGGAGCGCGCGCAGTACTGGCTCTCGGTCGGTGCGCAGCCGACGGAGCAGGTAGAAGCACTCCTCAAGCTCACGGGCGACTGGGGAATCTTCAAGGGAGACAAGGATGCCGTTTCGACGGTGAAGTCGCCCGAGGCAAAGACCGAGTTCGTTGCTGACGAGAAGAAGAAGCCGGTGCTCAAGCCCAAGGCCGAGAAGCCAGCCGAGAAGCCTGCCGACGATGCAGCGGGCGACGCCGAAGCACCGGCCGAGGAGCAGGCCTAGTCTTGCTCGCTCCCGCTCTGGAACACCTCGTCAAGGGAATCGTCGACAATCCCGACGACGTGAACGTCCTTGCCAAGAGCACCTCGCGCGGCGAGGTCCTCGAGGTTCGCGTGAACCCCGAGGACCTCGGCCGTGTCATCGGTCGCTCGGGCCGCACGGCCAAAGCACTGCGCACGGTCGTCGGCGCTCTCGCTGACGGCTCGCGTGTTCGTGTCGACGTTGTCGATACCGACAACTGACGTGGCATCGCACGATCCTCGTCACACAGCGCTCCGCGTCGGGCGGCTGACCAAGGCGCATGGTCTGAAGGGCGCGCTCAAGCTCGAGCTGTACACGGACGATCCGGATCGCCGGTTTGTTCCCGGAGCAGCGTTCAGCCTTCAGGTTCCCGCGTCTTCTCCGTGGCACGGTTCGTCGATCGTGCTCACGGAGCTGCGCTGGTACAACGGCTCGCCCGTGGCGTTCTTCGAGGGAGTGACCGACCGCACGGCGGCCGAGTCACTCGTCAAAGCCATCCTCTGGACCGACGACACCGAGCAGCCAGCCGAGGACAACGCCTGGTACGACCACCAGCTCGTCGGTCTTCGTGTCCTCAGGGATGGTGCAGAGGTCGGCTCTGTGAGCCGCGTCGATCATCTTCCCTCCCAGGACCTGCTGATCGTCGAGACGCCCGGCGGCGAGGTCATGGTGCCCTTCGTCGCTGACATCGTGCCGACGGTCGACATCGACAACGGCAGCGTCGTCGTGACGCCGCCTGCTGGCCTCTTCGAGGAGATCCCGGACGACGCCGAAACGACGGAGTCCGACTAAACGGCGACCTCTCGGCGGTGCCCGCTTAGACTCACATGATGCGCTTCGATATCGTCACGATCTTTCCCGAGTACTTCGGGGCCCTCGACATCTCGCTGCTGGGGCGGGCACGTCAGAGCGGACTGATCGATCTCGGCGTGCATGACCTGCGCGATTACACACACGACCGGCATCGAACCGTCGATGACACACCCTATGGCGGGGGTGCCGGAATGGTCATGAAACCGGAGCCATGGGGAGAGGCCCTCGATGAAGTTCTCACGGACTCCGACGACCCTCTTGTGATCTTCCCCTCGCCGGCCGGCGAAGTGTTCACCCAGAGAACTGCGCGTGAGCTCGCAGAAGAATCGCACCTCGTGTTCGGGTGCGGACGCTATGAGGGTATCGACCAGCGCGTCTTCGACCACACGGCGTCGCGTGCTCGAATGAGGCTGGTGAGCCTCGGTGACTATGTTCTCAATGGGGGAGAGGTCGCGGTCATGGCCATGATCGAGGCCATCGGCCGGCTTCTGCCCGGCGTCGTGGGAAACCCCGAAAGCCTCGTGCAGGAGTCCCACGAAGACGGACTCCTCGAGTACCCCAGCTACACAAAGCCGTCTCGCTGGCGCGACCTCGACGTGCCTCCCGTGCTCCTGAGCGGAAACCATGCGGCCGTTGATGCCTGGCGTCACGAGCAGCAGCTTGAGCGAACGCGGCGCGTCCGCCCTGATCTGCTCGCTGACTAAGCTGCTGTCAAGCCGTCGCCGCGTGGGCGGGCGGCGACTTACACTCGCCCCATGAGTGAGCCAGAGCGTCCGGGAGCTGACGAGTGGGTGCCGAACACGGTCGAGCTGCGTCGCCTGCGCGCGGCCGTTCAGGATTGCCGCGGCTGCGAACTGTGGCGGGATACTACTCAAGCCGTGTTCTCGTCTGGAACGAGGAGCGCCGCGCTCATGTTCGTGGGGGAGCAGCCCGGAGACCGCGAGGACGTCGAGGGCGAGCCGTTCGTCGGCCCGGCGGGATGCCTTCTCGATCGAGCCCTTGACGCGGCAGGCATTGCTCGGAGTGATGCGTATCTCACGAATGCCGTCAAGCATTTTCGTCATGCACAACGTGGCAAGAAGCGCATCCACGAGAAGCCGGCGGTCGGCCATATCGTCGCGTGTCATCCATGGCTCGACGCTGAACTGCGCGCGGTCGACCCCGACGTCATCGTATGCCTCGGCGCGACGGCCGGACGCGCCGTGCTCGGACGCCCGACGAAGGTGACAGCCGAACGCGGACACCCGCTGGTCGCGGACGGCCGCGACCAGAGCGTCGTCGTGACGACCCACCCCTCAGCCGTTCTTCGCGTGCGAGAAGAGGCTCAGCGAGACGCGGCCTTTGCGGCGCTCGTCGACGACCTCATCGTCGCGCGGGACATCAGCGCGCGGTGAGAACGAGCGGCCCGTCTTCGGTGATGGCGATCGTGTGCTCCATATGGGCGCCTCGCGAACCGTCCGCGCTGCGGAGCGTCCACCCGTCAGCATCCGTGACGATCTTGTCTGTCGACTGCAGAAACCACGGTTCGATCGCGACGACCAGGCCGGGGCGCAGCGGGTAGCCGCGGCCAGCGCGCCCGTCGTTCGGAATGTGCGGGTCGCCGTGCATCGTGCGCCCGACGCCGTGACCCCCGAAGTCCGTGTTGATCGAATAGCCCGCGCCGCGAGCGACCTGGGCAATCGCGGCCGAGATGTCGCCGATCTTCGACCCGGTGCGTGCAGCAGCAACACCCGCGTCGAGGGCCCGCATCGTCACGTCGATGAGCCGTGCGTCTTCGTCACGCGGCGTGCCGACGATGACGCTGAGGGCCGAGTCGGCGACCCAGCCGTTGACGGATGCTGCGAAGTCGACGCTCAGCAGGTCTCCGTCGCGCAGCCGATAGTCGTGCGGAAGACCGTGGAGCACCGCATCGTTCACAGACGTGCAGAGCACTTTGCCGAACGGCATGGCTCCGAACGACGGGTGATAGTCGATATAGCACGACTCGGCGCCGGCTGCGCGAATTCGATCGTGGGCGAGCCGGTCAAGCTCCAGCAGATTGACGCCGACATCCGCGGCGTCGGCCAGCGCCGTCAGCGTCTCAGCGACGAAGCGTCCGGCGGGTCGCATCTGCTCGATTTCGTCTGGCGTTTTCAGTTCGATCATGTGGTCCTCCGTCCCCTATTCTTTCAGCCAGCCAGTACGCAGTGGGCGTGGGTGGTTCTCTCAGCCTCTCGCCCTAGCATGAAGTCATGTTTCTTCGCAGGGCCGTCTACTACTGGCAACTCGCCGCGGTGCTGCTTCTTCCTCTGTGGCTCTTCGTCGGCTGGGGAATCTGGGGCGGGAGCGCGTGGACGTTCGTCGGTGTCGTCGTAGCCGCCCCCGTTCTGTTCGTCGCCCTCCTCATTGTGACGCTCGTCATCTATGGGCGGGCCGAAGTGCGCAACCACAACGCGGTGTCGTGGATCGACATGGCGATTCTGCTTGGATGGCACGCGAGCATCGTCGGGTTTGGATGCTTCGGACCGACGGCCTCCCTCTTCGCCGTGCTCACAGTGGTCTTCGGCCTCACGGCATTCTGGGTCGCGCTCTGGGAGCTCGTACGCAGCGTGACGAGAAGGGCGCGCGACACCCTCAAGGAGTTCGAGGCGATGGCGAGCGGTCCGACTCACGGCACGGTGCACTCGTCGCGCGAGCGCACCGACGGTCGTCCGTCGTCCGACGACGTGTTCGTCGTCTACGAAGGGCGTCGCGACAAGAGCGCCTGACGAATTGGCGTCGCGGGCACAATCGTGGCAGAATTGACGTTCGTGCCTTGGCTCGGTTCTGCCACAGGGGAACCTACGCGCACCGGACTTTCCGAAACGGCACGCACCTTCAACTTACCTAATGATTCGTGCTCGACCTGTGGCGGGCGCAGAGAGTGAACGACCATGCACATCCTCGACAGCGTCGATGCAGCATCCCTCAAGTCAGATATCCCTGACTTTCGCCCCGGTGACACCGTCAAGGTGCACGTGAACATCATTGAGGGATCGCGTTCGCGTATTCAGGTCTTCCAGGGCACCGTCATCGGACGACAGGGCCACGGCGTGCGTGAGACCTTCACAGTTCGCAAGGTCAGCTTCCAGGTCGGCGTCGAGCGTACGTTCCCCGTGCACTCGCCCGTCGTCGACAAGATCGAGCTCGTGACACGCGGTGACGTGCGTCGCGCGAAGATCTACTACCTGCGCAACCTCCACGGCAAGAAGGCGAAGATTCGCGAGAAGCGCGCCAACTGATCCGCGCCGTTGGTAAATTCAGCCGAGCTCCCCACCTAGAATGGTGGGGAGCTCGGACGGTTTAATGACAGAAGAATCAGTGGCGGCGGAAGACACCGCAAGCAGACGACGGCGCGGTGCCTTGGCATTCCTTCGCGACCTCGTGATCATCGTGCTCGTCGCGCTCCTCGTGTCGTTCCTTGTGAAGACGTTCCTCGTCCGCTCCTTCTACATTCCTTCCGGTTCTATGGAGAACACGCTTCAGATCGACGACCGCATCATCGTGAACGAGCTGGTTCCCGACGTCGTCGACCTCCAGCGCGGTGACGTCGTCGTGTTTACAGACCCCGGCGGATGGCTGAGCTCGCCTCCTCCTGCCGCGGATGTCCCGTGGATCGTCAGCGCGTGGGACAGTCTGATGACCGCCGTCGGGCTTTCGGTGAGCGATAGCAACGACCATCTCATCAAACGAGTGATCGGGTTGCCGGGGGACCACGTCACCTGCTGCAACGCCCTCGGACAGATGAGCGTCAACGGTGTTCCTCTGAACGAACCGTACCTGCTGCTCCCGCAATCGGCACAAGCGGTGTCGGCGGTGTCGTTCGACGTGACGGTTCCCGACGATTCGCTCTGGGTCATGGGCGACAACCGCTACAACTCAAAGGACTCCCGCTACAACGGGAACACTCCGGGCAAGGGGTACGTACCCGTCGACAACGTCGTCGGCCGCGCGTTCGTGATCAGCTGGCCCATCGACCGGTGGCAGTGGCTCAGTGACTACCCCGAGACGTTTGACGGCATTCCGGATGCTGGGAGCTGAGCGAGCTTCTCATGGTGGTCTGTGATCCAACGCTCGACCTCGAGACCGAACTGATCGGCGGGGGAGCGCCATTCGTGATCGGGTGCGATGAGGTCGGGCGCGGTGCCATCGCCGGGCCCGTCGCTGTCGGCATGGCCGTCGTCGACGCCACGCACGTGAGCATTCCCGAAGGGCTGCGCGACTCGAAGATGCTCAGCGAGAAGAAGCGAACCGCGCTCGTGCCCGTCGTCGAATCGTGGGTTCTGCATTCCGCGGTCGGTCTCGCGAGTCCCAGCGAAGTCGACGACCTCGGCATCATCGCTGCTCTCGGCCTCGCGGCAAAACGAGCGCTCGCGCTGCTGCACGAACAAGGACTCGCCATCGCCTCCGGCGTCCTGCTGCTCGACGGAAGCCACGATTATCTGACGCCGACCCTGCGCTCACCCCTCGACGTGCGAACACGCGTGAAGGGTGACCGCGACTGTGCCTCCATCGCGGCTGCCTCCGTCGTTGCCAAGGTGCACCGTGACACGCTCATGATCGCCGAGCACGAGCTGACTCCTGCGTATGGCTGGCGGTCGAACAAGGGGTACGGGTCCGTTGAGCACATGGAGGCGATTCGGCTGAGCGGGCCGGCATCTGCGCACCGCCTGACGTGGCTGAAGACCGCGTAGGATGAGAGCACAATGGATGACGAGGATTTCGAGGACTACGACCGCGAGGTCGAGCTGGCCCTCTTTCGCGAGTACCGGGACGTCGTCGGTCAATTCGGCTACGTCATCGAGACCGAGCGACGCTTCTATCTCGCAAACGAAGTCGAGCTTGTGCGCCGCGACACGGAGCACGACTTCTACTTCGAGATCACGATGCGGGACGTCTGGGTGTGGGACATCTACCGCTCGGATCGTTTCGTGAAGTCGGTGCGCGTCCTGACGTTCAAAGACGTCAACATCGAGGAGCTGCAGAGCAGGGAGTTCGAGCTCCCGAAAGATCTCGCTCTCGACGAGTAGGCGAATCAGGATGCTGTGCGACGACGTCGCCGGCATGATGCAGCTCGCGACTTGTCGTCCACAACGCGTCGACTGACGCCCGGCGCACACAATCGAGTGATGCGTCGTCGCGCCCGATGGGTGTGAACGCCACGATGGTCGCATGCGAGCGACCACCATCGAATTCGGCGCACGGGGAGAAGCCGCGGCCTGCACCTACTTGGAGCAGTCCGGATACGAGATTCTCGAGCGCAACTGGCGGCATCGCCTCGGCGAGATCGACATCGTCGCCCTGCAGGGTGACACGGTCGTCTTCATTGAGGTGAAGACGCGCTCGGGGGTCGGTTTCGGCCACCCCTTCGAGGCAATCACCCGTGAGAAGGCGAGTCGTCTCCGGCGTCTCGCGGGCCAGTGGGCGGCTGGCGCGCAGTCCGTGCCGCGGCGCATGCGCATCGACGCCATCGCCGTGCTCTGGCCTCGCGACGGTGTGCCGACCATCGAGCATCTCGAGCGGGTGTGCTGATGGCGGTCGCACGCACGTGGGCGATCGCGCTGATCGGACTCGACGGCACGCTCATCGAAGTCGAGGCAGACATCTCGGCACAGCTGCCGGCCTTCGTTCTCATTGGTCTCGGCGATCGTTCTGTGCGCGAAGCCGAGGGCCGGGTCAGGCAAGCAGCAAGCAATTCCGGATGCCGCCTTGCGCCGCACCACATCACCGTGAATCTGTCGCCGGCGAGCCTGCCGAAGCACGGAGCGGCGTTCGATCTCGCGATCGCACTCGCCTGCCTCGCCGCGGATGCGACGATCGACCGGGATTCCGTCGAGCGCGTTGTACACATCGGCGAGCTCGGGCTCGACGGACGGCTGCGGCCGACCGCTGGAGTCCTTCCCGCCGTGCGCTCGGCCGTCCGCGAGGGGAGACCCGTCGTCATGGTGCCGACGGCGAACGCCGACGAGGCTCGCCTCGTGCCTGGCGCGACGATTGTGCCCGTCGCTTCTCTTCGTGACGCCGCGATCTATCACGGCGCGGACCTCGACGCCCACGTTGTCGAGCCCATCGAGGGCGCCGCCCAGCCCGCTGCGCCGACAGACAACCTCGATATCGGCGATGTCATCGGACAAGCTGAGGCTGTTGACGCTCTCGTGACCGCAGCAGCGGGCGGGCATCATCTGATGATGCTTGGCCCTCCCGGAGCGGGAAAGACGATGATCGCCGAACGATTGCCTGGCATCCTCCCGGATCTGACGGTCGACGAGGCGCTCGAGGCGGCGAGCGTTCGATCTCTCGCCGGGGAGGCGATTGGCTCGCAGCTTCGCGTTCGCCCGAGCTACGAATCTCCGCACCACACAGCGACGACCGCGTCGATCATCGGTGGTGGCAGCGGCACCATTCGCCCCGGAGCCGCAGCACGAGCGGTCAATGGTGTCTTGTTTCTCGACGAGGCACCGGAGTTTCAACGCACGGTCCTCGACGCGCTGCGGCAGCCACTCGAAAGCGGCGTGATCACCATTCATCGGGCGAACGCTGTCGCGCAGTTCCCCGGGCGATTTCAGCTGGTGATTGCAGCGAATCCGTGCCCGTGCGGGCTGTACGGCTCCGCAGAGGGAACGTGCACGTGTCCACCCGCTGCGATCCGACGGTATCTCGGCCGGCTCTCCGGACCGCTGCGCGATCGTGTCGACAACCACCTGAACGTGCCTCGGGTGTCTGCAGCGCACCTGCGGGTGGCCGAAGCCTCGTCGGCCTCGCGTCCCCGGTCGTCTGAGGCACGTGTGCGCGTTTCTGAGGCTCGAGCGAAGGCCGCAGACCGCTTGCGTGCGACGCCGTGGACTCGAAACGCCGAGGTGACCGGTGCCTGGCTTCGTGGGGAGGGCGCGCTGTCGCGCCACGCGACGGCGACGATCGATCGAGCGCTTGAGCGCGGCTCACTCACGATGCGCGGATACGACAGGGTCCTCCGAGTCGCATGGACGGTGTGCGATCTTGCCGGTTCACCGCATCCGACGGCGGAACACGTCGGGAAGGCGCTGTATCTGAGGAAGGGAATGACAACGTGAGTTCGCAGCATGATCACGACGCGAGAGAACGGGACGTCTCCGGCGACGTCGGTTCGACCGACGCGGAACGGAGTGCTCGTGAGTGGTGGGCAGGCATCGTCGAGCCCGGTGACAGCACAGCACATGCGTTAGTCAGTACTCTGGGCGCTTCTCGTGCACTCGATCTCGTCTCGGCGGGAGCGACTGCTGCGGAAATCGCCGAGGCGCTGCTCGCCACGACCGGTGCCGGTGCCGGTGAGATCACGAATCTCGTCGATCTCATCAGCACCGGGCTGCAACGGTGGGAAGGTCGCACCGGATCTGCCCACAACGATTCCGCGCGCCGCGCGGCCGACCGCTGCGGTGCACGGTTCCTCATCCCAGGCGACGCAGAGTGGCCGGCGTCGATCGACGATCTTGGCGAGCATGCACCTCTTGGGCTCTGGGTGCGTGGGCAGCTCGATGTGCTTCCCGACCCTTCCGTGGCCATCGTGGGATCTCGCAATTCGACGGGGTACGGAGAGCACGTCACTGTTGAGATCGCCTCCGGCCTCGCGGCTCGTGGCATCGGCATCGTTTCCGGAGCAGCATACGGAATCGACGGTCATGCGCACCGGGCCGCGCTCGCCTCGCGTGGCGCGACGGTCGCGCTGCTGGCAGGGGGAGTCGATCGTCCCTACCCGAGAGGTCACAGCGAGCTCATCGAGCGCATCGCGGCAGACGGAGCCGTCGTCAGTGAGGTCCCGTGCGGTGCGACGCCGACGAAATGGAGATTCCTTCAGCGCAATAGGCTCATCAGCGCGCTGGCGTCGGCGACCGTCGTCGTCGAGGCGGGCTGGCGCAGCGGGTCGCTCAACACGGCTGCGCACGCCGCAACACTCGGCCGACCGCTCGCTGCGGTTCCCGGTCCCGTGACGAGCCCGACCTCGGCCGGGTGTCACCGGCTACTGCGGGAACATGACGCCATCTGCGTCACGACTGCGGACGAGGTCGCTGAGCTCGCTGGCGTCGGGGGAGATGCTGAGCTGCTGCAGCCGCTTCGGAGCGCGACGGAGACGAGGGTCCTCGACGCTATGAGCTCTCGTCGTCCACGCACCATCGACGATATCGCCGCCAGAAGCGGTCTCGACCATGACTCCGTGCGCGCGTGCCTCGGAGAGCTCGATGTGCTCGGCGATGCGAGGCATACCCCGAATGGCTGGATCATGTCCTGAGCGAGCACGAGCGATCTCGTACTCGCGACGAGGCGGTGTGCCGTCATCGCAACCGTCCCTGCCAACGCGAGACTGAGGCCATGGACATCGTCGCGGCTCGATCGGAATTCCTCGAACACGTACGCATCGAACGCAACTTCTCGCCGCAGACCGCGCGAGCCTACGCATCAGATCTCAGCGAGTTCGCGACATGGGCATCAGAGCGTGACATAACCGACACCCGCCAGCTTGACCTGGACCACTATCGCGACTGGCTCTGGAAGATGTCGAATGACGGACTTGCCCAGTCGACGATCGCGCGACGCTCGGCGACGCTGCGAAGCTGGTCCGCGTGGATGTGGCGGGAAGGTGCAACCGATACGGACACGGCGGCGCGCTTGCGCTCACCGAAGACCGGGCGTCACCTTCCCGCTGTAGTTCCCCGAGACTCCATGGCGAACATGCTCGACGAGCTGGGGGTCGCCGCAGCGGAAGGCGGTCCTATCGAGGTGAGGGACCGCGCCATCGTCGAGCTGCTGTATGCGGCGGGACTGCGAGTATCCGAGCTGTGTGGCCTCGACGTCGACGATGTCGATCTCGATCGTCTGACCGCCCGAGTGACTGGTAAGGGATCGAAACAACGCGTGGTTCCCTTCGGCGTTCCTGCGCAGTCGTCGCTCGTCGACTATCTGCGCGATGCTCGCGGTGAACTGCTCCGACGAGGGGGCACCGTGACGACTGACGCTTCCTCCGCCGTCTTTCTCGGTGCGCGGGGGTCTCGGCTCAGCACCCGGTCGGCGTATGCCGTGATTTCGCGCATCCTGTCGCGGGTCCCTGCTGCGAGCGGCGTGGGTCCCCACACGCTTCGGCACACCGCAGCGACACATCTCCTCGACGGTGGCGCCGATCTGCGAGCCGTGCAAGAGCTCCTCGGTCACTCGAGTCTCGGGACGACCCAGATCTACACGCACGTATCCGCGGATCGACTCAGGGAAAGCTATCGGCAGGCACATCCGCGAGCGTGACGGAGCGAGCAAGCGGAAGCAGCACGGCACGTTCGATGCCGCCGAAGTAGATGAGGGGATTGACGTATTCTCCGTGCACGCGGACGCCGATGTGCAGACAGTCCGCGTCGCAGTGGGGGCCCACAGAGACGGTTCCGATTATCTGCCCCCGCTCGACGCTTTCTCCTTCTTCGACAGAGGCGCGAACCGCCTCGAAGCTGCTGAGCACGTCGCCCGAATGGGCGACGGTGATGACAGGGCGGTCAACGACGATTCCCGCGAAAAAGACGACCCCATCGGCAGGGGCGCGAACCTGCTGACCCGCGCTCGCCGCCGCATCGATGCCCCGATGCCCGCTTCCCCAGGGTGCCGCGGGTGCCTCGAACGCGCGGGTAATCGTGCGGTCGTCGTCGAGGGGCCACCGCCACTCCGTATTCGAGGGAGAAGCTGCCCGCGACGGGCTCGCAGCGGCCGGCGCATCGATGAGTGCGGTGACGAGCGCAAGGAGGATCGCGCCGACGGCAAGAGCCGCTCGTGTTCGACCAGGGTGACGGGGAGTGCTCATAGTGAGATTGTCGCGACCAGACGCCCGGCTGGAGTCCGCAGAGACGAAGCTGTGAATGGCGGGCGTCGTCTGCGACCTGTGGACGGCGATGTCGCAGCATGCAGGTGCTAGGATGTCGGGAGCATCTCGCATGTCGAGGTGACTACGCGTGCCCAATCGGCCTCCTCATCCAACGGTCTTCGCTCTGTGAGCGTCGCGGATGTGTGCCGGGCACCAGGACAAGCGATCATTCGATCGCGTTACCAACCGAAAGAGGCGCCACACGGCGCCAGAGAAGGAGACACGGCCATGGCCGTCGTAACGATCCGCCAGCTGCTCGACAGCGGCGTGCACTTCGGGCATCAGACCCGCCGCTGGAACCCCAAGATGAAGCGCTTCATCTTCACAGAGCGTTCCGGCATTTACATCATCGACCTGCAGCAGTCGCTCGCCTACATCGACCGCGCATACGATTTCGTCAAGGAGACCGTTGCCCACGGCGGCAGCATCCTCTTCGTCGGAACGAAGAAGCAGGCGCAGGAAGCCATCGCAGAGCAGGCGACCCGTGTGGGACAGCCGTACGTCAACCAGCGCTGGCTCGGCGGACTGCTCACCAACTTCCAGACCGTGTCAAAGCGCCTTGCACGCATGAAGGAGCTCGAGGAGCTCGACTACGAGGACGCCTCGAAGTCGGCCTTCACGAAGAAGGAACTGCTGATCAAGAAGCGTGAGCTCGACAAGCTCCACAAGTCGCTCGGCGGAATCCGCAACCTGACAAAGACTCCTTCGGCGCTCTGGATCGTTGACACGAAGAAGGAGCACCTCGCTGTTGACGAGGCGAAGAAGCTGGGCATTCCGGTCGTCGCGATCCTCGACACCAACTGCGACCCCGACGAGGTCAACTACCCGATCCCGGGCAATGACGACGCCATCCGCTCCGTGAGCCTGCTCACGCGCATTGTCGCCGATGCTGCCGCCGAGGGACTCATCCAGCGCCACCAGAAGCCCGCCGAGGGATCTGAGCAGGCTGAGCCGCTCGCCGAATGGGAGCAGGAGCTTCTTGCAGCAGAGCAGAACGAGTCTGCTCCGGCCCCCGCGGCTGAGGACACCTCCGAAGCTGCCGCGGAGGAGACGACTGAGGCTCCCGCAGCGGAGAAGACCGAGGCTCCTGCGGCAGAGGCCGCTGAGGCACCGGCCGCCGACGACGCAAAATAACTTTCGACAACGAGGAGTTTCAGACAATGGCAAACTTCAGCATTGCCGACCTGAAGGCGCTGCGCGAGCAGCTCGGTACGGGTATGGCCGACACCAAGGCCGCGCTCGTCGAGGCTGACGGCGACGTCGAGAAGGCCACGGAGATCCTTCGCCTCAAGGGTGCGAAGGGCAACGCAAAGCGCGCTGACCGGTCGACGAGCGAGGGCCTGATCGTCTCTCGCGAGTCCGACGGCTCGACCACGTTGATCGAGCTGGCGTGCGAGACTGACTTCGTCGCGAAGAACGAGAAGTTCGTTGCCCTCGCCGACACCGTGGCGGATGCCGTTGCTGCGGCCGGCGCGTCGTCGGCCGACGAAGGACTCAGCGCAGACGCTGGCGGCAAGACCGTCGCTGATGTGATCAGTGAGCAGGCTGCCACGATCGGTGAGAAGATCGAGCTGCGCCGTGTCGCACGGGTCGAGGGATCGCACTTCGCGGTGTACCTTCACCGCACCTCGAAGGACCTGCCTCCGCAGATCGGCGTTGCCGTGGCATACGACGGTGACGACGCTGAGACGGCGCGAGCCATTGCTCAGCACATCGCCATGTTCGACCCGGCGTACCTGACCGCCGACGACGTGCCGGCCGACGTGCTCGACAAGGAGCGGGAGATCGTTACCGAGATCTCCCGAAACGAAGGAAAGCCGGAGGCGGCGCTTCCGAAGATTATCGAGGGCCGCCTGAATGCCTTCCTCAAGCAGGTCGTGCTCGTCGAACAGGCCTATGCCAGGGACAGCAAGGTCCAGGTGAAGAAGGTCCTCGCCGATTCGGGGCTGACCGTCACAGGCTTCGCCCGCCTGAAGGTCGGCGCGTAAGCACACAAGAGGAGTCCGGGTTGCACAAGCAGCCCGGGCTCCTTTGTGTGTGCACGAAAGCGCGGCACGCAGTAGTTTGAAGAGCACACGATCGGAAGGATGTCGACCGCATGTCGGAGAAGAAGCGCAGAGTACTGCTGAAGCTGTCTGGTGAAGCATTCGGAGGCGGTCGACTCGGAGTGAATCCCGATGTCGTTGGCAACATCGCCCGCGAGATCGCGGAAGCAGCACGTGAGGTTGAGGTCGCTGTCGTCGTCGGTGGCGGAAACTTCTTTCGCGGTGCCGAGCTTTCGGAGCGCGGCATGGAGCGCGGGCGAGCCGACTATATGGGAATGCTCGGAACCGTGATGAACGCTCTCGCTCTTCAGGACTTTCTCGAACAGGCGGGTGCGACCACGCGCGTGCAGTCGGCGATTGAGATGACGCAGGTGGCAGAGCCGTATATTCCCCGCAGGGCCGAGCGTCACCTCGAGAAAGGGCGCGTCGTCATCTTCGGTGCCGGTGCAGGTCTTCCCTATTTCTCGACAGACACGGTTTCTGCGCAGCGCGCGCTTGAGATCGGAGCCGACGTCGTGCTTGTCGCGAAGAACGGCGTCGATGGCGTGTACACCGCCGACCCGCGGGTCGATGAGAGCGCCACGCTCATTCGCACGATCACGTACCAGGAAGCTCTTCAGCAGGGATTGAAGGTCGTCGACTCGACAGCATTCAGCCTCTGCATGGACAACCATATGCCGATGCAGGTGTTCGGGATGGAGCCTTCGGGCAACGTCACCGCTGCCCTGCGCGGCAGCGATATCGGAACCTTCGTCAGCAACTAGACTGGTTCAAGGCCCACGACGAGAAGGAGCGACGAGTGATCGCCGACGTATTGACCGAGACTTCATCAAAGATGGACAGAGCCGTTGAGGTGGCCAAGGACGACTTCGCGACCGTTCGTTCCGGTCGGGCGAACCCACAGCTGTTCCAGCGCCTTCTCGTGGACTACTACGGTTCGCCGACACCGCTTGAGCAGCTCGCGTCCGTGAACAACACCGATGCTCGGTCGATCGTGATCTCGCCCTACGACAAGACGGCGATGAAAGATATTGAGCAGGCGATCAGAGACGCGCCGAACCTCGGAGTGAATCCGTCGAACGACGGCACGATCATTCGCGTGACGATGCCGGAGCTGACCGAGGAGCGGCGCAAGGAGTACGTGAAGCTTGTGCGCGGCAAGGGCGAGGACGCGCGTGTTGCCATCCGAAACATCCGCCGTCGTGGCAAAGACGATCTTGACGCGCTCAAGGGCGAAGTCGGCGACGACGAGGTCGCGCGGGGCGAGAAGGAACTCGAGCAGATCACAAAGTCCCACACAGATGCCATCGACGAGGCGCTCAAGCGCAAAGAGGCCGAGCTTCTCGAGGTGTGACGTGGCGAACCGTAGTCGAGCAAAATCGTGAACGCTGACGACGATTCCCGGTCCCCGCGCGATGCCGTTCGCCGACGGAAGGCTGAGCTGCAAGCCCAGTTGAAGGTGACGCGGGATGATATTGAACGGCAGGTTCGCGACGGCCGTGAGCGGTTTGATCAAGTCAACGAGCGGATCACCGAGCGCACGGGACGCAACCTGATCCTCGCCATTCTGATCGGCGTGGTTCTCGGGGGTGTGCTTGTCGCGAGCCTGATCTTCGTCAAGGTCGTGTTTGCTGTCTTCGCGACGATGATCGTCGGTTTCACCGCTTTCGAGCTTGCCCAGGCGCTTCGTAGAACGGGGCGCTACGTCGACCCGATCGCGGCGGTGATCGCGGCGGTGTTCATCATCGGCACTGCATACTTCATCGATGCTCCGAGTCGCGGAATGGTTCTTGCCGGAGCGATCGCCTTCGTCGTGGTGTATCGGCTTGTCGCCCAGATGGCCTCGGGCGTTCGACGAAGCGTCAGGGACGTCGTGAGCGACCTTGCCACGGCGGCATTCATACAGATCTACGTTCCATGGCTTGCGAGCTTCGCCGTCGTGCTGGTTTCCCAGGAGCGCGGCGAGTGGTGGACGCTCGCGTTCATCATCCTTGTAGTGAGCGTCGACATCGGAGCCTACGCGGCTGGTCTGTCGTTCGGCAAGCACCCGATGGCGCCGAAGATCAGTCCGAAGAAGACCTGGGAGGGCTTCGCCGGCGCTGTCGGCTGCAGCATCCTCGCCGGTGTGCTACTTGCGGTATTCATGATCGACCAGCCGTGGTGGATCGGCGTCATTCTGGGCGTGCTGATTCTGGGCAGCGCCACGGTCGGTGACTTGGCCGAGTCCATGATCAAGCGAGATATGGGAATCAAGGACATGAGTTCATGGCTCCCCGGGCACGGCGGCTTTCTTGACCGGCTCGACTCGATACTTCCGTCGGCCGCCGTCATGTTCGCTGTCTACACTCTCGTCGTGCACTGATGGTGCTTTCAGCCGGTACAGGGAGAGAATGAGAACGTGACGCCACACTTTCCGCTCGTGAAACACGGTAAGGGATACGCGATCGACGAGGTCGACGCCTTTCTCGCGCGGGCACGCGAAGCGTACGACGAGACCGGCGACGAGACGATGACCTCTGACGATCTCCGCGCGGCTTCGTTCAGCATGAAGCGCAAGGGCTATTCGCCCGTGCACGTCGACGCGGCTCTCGAACGACTTGAAGATGCGTTCGCGCGCCGAGAGCGCGACGTCGCCTACGAAGAGCAAGGGCGCGATCGCTGGCTCGAGGACGCGACCACGACAGCTCAGGTCGTCCTGAACCGTCTGGCCCGGCCCGACCGTGAACGCTTTCGGCGCGTCAGCTTCATCACGCAGGGATACCGACGCGAGGATGTCGACGCGTTCGCGCGCAAGATCGAAGACTACTTCACCGACGGCGCGCCGATCAGCGTCGATCGCGTGCGGTCCGTCGTCTTCCCCAGTGAGCGGGGCGGTTATGACGAGGCTCAAGTTGACGCGGTTCTTGACGCTGTCGTGAGCGTCATGCTGGCCGTTCGCTGATCGTGTTCGCGTGGCGCTGGAGCTGCGACAGGGCTCTCGTGTAACATAACCGTTATCGTGGGAAAGCATGTTGCAAAAATCTCGCCCTCCGTTCACGCGGTGAAGGCTCGGCGCCAGCGACCCCGCACTCGGCGCACTCTGGTACTCGGGTTCTTCTCGTTTCTCGCCGCGTTCGGCTTCTTGGCTGTGAACGTCGTCGACCCGTATTCGGGTGCCACGGCGTCGCCGTACTTCCAGGTGGTTCAGACGGATCGCGCGGCAGACGCGCAGTCGATGGTCGTCAGCGGAACGTATGAGACGGCCGTGGATCGCGACGGTTACGACGTATACGTCAAGCCGAAGCCCAAGCCGAAGCCGGATCCCGTTGAAGATGAGTCAGCGGACGATACGTCACGTTCGGGCTCGAGTGCTCCTCCCGCTGCAGGCACTCCCGACCCGGGTTCCGCAAAGGCCATCGCCTACGACATGGTTCTTTCCCGCGGTTGGGGAGCCGATCAGTACAACTGTCTTGTTGCTTTGTGGGACCGCGAATCCGGATGGAACGTCTACGCCCATAATGCTTCGTCAGGAGCCTACGGGATTCCGCAGGCCCTGCCCGGCAGCAAGATGGCTTCTGCCGGCGCTGATTGGCAGACGAATCCGGCAACCCAGATTTCCTGGGGGCTCGGGTACATTTCCGGTCGCTATGGCTCACCGTGCGGCGCATGGTCGCACTCCCAAGCGACCGGCTGGTACTGATCCCGCACGATCTCCGTGGAGCTGATGATGCCGCGCAGCAACCGGCCGCGTCGACGACGCCGCGCCGCCGAACACGACGACGGCGACCTCAGCCGTCTGCTCTCGGGCTGGAAGAGATCGGAAGTGCGACGGGGCGTGACCTGGAACATTCAACCCGTATCTGCCGCTCGCGCGCTCAAGGAGTACATCTGTCCGGGCTGCGGAGGCGTCGTCGAACCCGGAAATCCGCACCTCGTCGCCTGGCGCGCCGACGGAGTCCTCGGTGACTCTGCAGACCTTGCGGCCCGACGACACTGGCACTCGCATTGCTGGAGCATTTCGTGACGACAGATATTCGCGGCGCTGTCACGCTTCCCGCCCAACGTGAGGAGATCACGCTGCACACCGATGACGGGCTGACGCTCGTGGGAGAACTCGCCACCCCGACCGATCGCACCCCGGTAGCGACGCTCGTCACGCTGCATCCACTCCCGACGGCAGGCGGGTTCATGGATTCGCACATTCTGAAGAAGGCTGCGGCGCGCCTTCCCGCACTCGCCGACCTCGCCGTTCTGCGCTTCAACACTCGAGGCACGACCTCTCCTCGGGGCACGAGCGAGGGGTTCTTCGGAGACGGAATCGATGAAGAATTCGACGTCGCCGCCGCTGTGGATTTCGTCACAGAGCGCGGCCTCCCGAACCCGTGGCTTCTGGGCTGGTCGTTCGGCACGGAGCTTGCCCTCAAATACGGTCGCGCTCACTCCATCACGGGGGCGATACTGCTCTCGCCGCCGCTTCACCGCACGACAGACGCCGAGCTCCGAGCCTGGGCTGGAGACTCACGGCGCCTGGTGGCGATTATTCCTGAGCTCGACGATTACCTGCGTCCGGCTGAGGCAGAGGAGCGCTTCTCGCTTGTGCCTGACGCGACGCTCGTGCCCGTCGAAAATGGCCGGCACCTCTGGGTCGGCGAGAAGCAGACGCGCCGTGTGCTGAGCGAGATTCTCACGATCGTGAATCCCGACGCGCTTCCGCTCGCGACCGAGTGGGACGGCCCGCTCGCCTAGAGCTCGTTCTGCCGCGGAATGACGACCTGCTTGATGATCAGCAGGATCGCGGCCGCGGTCGGAATCGCGACAAGCGCGCCGAGAAGCCCCAGCAGGGAACCGCCCGCGAGCGCCGCGATGACGACAACCGCGCCAGGAACCGACACGGCTCGCCGCATGATGTTTGGGCTGATCACGTACGCCTCGATCTGCATGTAGACGAGGTAGTAGACGCCGGCAACCAGAGCCGTGAACGGTGAGCCGAGCCCGGGAATGAGGCACGCGAGGGTGATGATGATCGAACCGGAGAGCGTGCCGACGAGGGGGATCATCGACGCGATGAACGCTATGACGGCGAGAACGGGCGGGAATGGCGCCTGGATAATCGATAGAAAGATGAACGAGAGGATTCCGTTGCACGCGGCGATGCTTGTCTGGCCGATCACGTAGTAGCCGATCGAATCGGTGATCTGCTCGCTCAAGTCTGCGAAGCGAGCGCGCTTCGACGCGGGGACAAGAAGGTACATTCCGCGACGCATCGTCGGAAGCGAGGCCGTGAAGTAGAGCGTGAGGATGAGGATGATGAGCGCGCCGAAGAAGAACGATCCGATGGAGAGCGCGACATTGAGAATCCCGCTTGAGAGATTGGAGACGTTGCTGGCGTCGGTCAGCCATCCGGCAGCGCTGTCGATGATCTCATCGAAGGGCACGAACGGGAACTGCTGCTGCAGGAATTGAAGCAGAGTGAGATCGCCGATCTGGCGCTGTATCTGCGGCACGAGCGCGACGAGCTTACCCACTTGATCAACGATGATCGGCACGACCATCCAGATCACGCCTGTGAAGAGCGCAAGTACGCACAGCATGACGGTGATCAGCGCCGCCCAGCGGGGAAAGCTCTTCTTCTCAAGCCACGTCACGATCGGGTCGAGTCCGAGTGCAATGAAGAGCGCAGCGCCGATGTAGATGATGACGGTCGACAGCGTGACAACAGAGTTGATGATCAGAAGACCGATGCCAACGCCGAGGGTGCCGATGAGTCCGACCCGGAACGCGTTCTGGATTTTCACTCGTGCCCCCTTGAAATGCGTGCCCCTCATCCTAAACGCCCTCGGCGGCCGTCGTGAGCAGCGCGCGGACCGAGTCGCCGAGCGGGTTTTCAGACAAGTGGGCTACTCTGTAGCGTCTGTATTCGTCACCGTGGTGGCTCGAAACCCGGATGCTACACCCGACTCTCGGTGACGCTGGAGGAGTAACTCGTGCGATTCGTCCTGGCCATAGCCGCGTTCGTCGCTGCGGCGGCCATGATCGTTCTCGGCATCGCCCAGCGGACGGTCTTTCTTCCGCCCGCCGCTGTCTCGTACGACGTGACCGTGCCGGGCGACGCGGCATTCACTGTTATCGACGGCGAGACGATGACGGCGCTTCCCGGTAAGCAGTCGGTGACCGCAACGGGCTCTGACACCGTCTTCGTGGCGTACGGGCGCACGGGCGACGTCACAGCGTGGCTGGGAGACGAGGCGTACAACACCATCACGTTCAATGACGACAAGACAGAGCTCGTCGCAACGACGCACGAGGCTACGGAGCCCGAGCCTGACGCGACAGCGACTCCCGACCCTGAAGCCACGGAGACACCGGAGCCTGAGGCCACTGACGACACGAACGAGCAAGACGCTGGCCCGAACCCGGCTGGCTCGGACTTGTGGCTCATGGAGAATATTGAAGAGGAGGCGGTCATCGCTCCGATGAACATTCCCGAGGGAGTCAGCGTTCTCATCGCCTCCGATGGGACGCACCCGGCGCCGTCGCAGCTCAAGCTCACCTGGCCGAGCGATAACTCGACACCGTGGGCGGGTCCGCTCATCGTCGGCGGAATCATCATGATCATCGTCGGTCTCATTCTCTACCTCCTCGGAATCAACCATCTGCGGCGCTCGCGAGGGCCGCGCAGAAAGGGCATCGATCAGGGCCGCAAGAGGGGAATCCTCGGGCGAGGATCCCGGCCGCGCGCCCTCACGGCAGGGAAGGGCGCCGGTCGCGGGCGATTGCGAATGGCCGTCGTGCCCGTTGTGCTTGTCGGCGCCATTAGCCTCAGCGGTTGTTCCCAGGCGTTCTGGCCCGACTTCACTCCAGACCCGAGGCTGTCTGAAACACCGACGCCGACCGCGACGGCAGACGACGAAGAGCTGCCGCCACCCTCGGTCTCGGTACCGCAGCTGGAGCGCATCATGGCCGACGTCTCCGCCGTCGCCACAGAAGCCGACAGCGCGCGAGACGCCGACCTCGCCGCGACGCGGTTCGCGGGCGCCGCGCTCAAGGAGCGTACGGCAAACTACAAGATTCGAGAGAAGATCTCGGACTACTCCGCTCCGGCTCCCATTCCGGCAGCGCCGCTGACGATCAGTCTTCCGAAGGCGACCGAGACGTGGCCGCGCACAGTCATCGCCATGGTCAAAGACGAGGACCCGACCGTCGCGCCGACCTCGGTCGTGCTCAGGCAGGAGACTCCGCGCGACAATTACAAGGTTGTCTACACGCAGCGACTCGAGCCCGACGCCGTCGTGCCGCAGCTTGCCCCCGCGAGCGTCGGCGCTGCCAGCATCCCCGCTGATTCTGCGTGGCTGACCATGGCGCCCGGGGAGGTCGCGGCGGCGTACGCCGACATTGTCGCGAAGGGCGACGAGAGCGAATTCGCCTCGAAGTTCGACGTCAGCAACGACACCCTCATCTCGGCGATCGCCTCGGATCGTGAGACAAAAAAGAAGGAACTTCCCGACACGGCGACGATTTCGTTCTCGACGACAGCAGGCGACGCGAAGCCCGTATCTCTTGCCACGCTGAACTCTGGAGCGCTCGTCGCGGTGAACATGCACGAGGTCGAGACCGTGAAGCCGAAGGAAGACGGTGCCCTCATCAAGATCGAAGGCACGACCATGGCGGCACTTGCCGGACTCGACGAGACTGCAAAGGGCATCGAATCGACGTATTCTGATCAATTGCTGTTCTATGTTCCGCCCGCTGACTCCGAAGCCAAGATCACGCTTCTCGGCTTCAGTCAGGGGCTCCTGAGCGCCACGGAGTTGAAATGAGCGAAAAGCCCCATGATGGTGCCGCTGTGCGCGGTGCCGTCGATTTGTCCAGCCTCGCCAATCGCGGAGCCCAGCCCGCGCAACAGCAGCCAGCGCCTGGCGCATCCGCGCAGTCAGGCAACAGCCCGCTCGTCGTCGAAAGCCTGATTCTCGACGGCACAGACAGCACGGTCGAGAAGTTCGTCGAGCTGTCGATGCAGGTGCCTGTACTGGTCGACCTGTGGGCTGAATGGTGCGGTCCGTGCAAGCAGCTCACGCCCGTCCTCGAGAAGGTCGTGACCGACTACGCGGGCCGAATTCTGCTGATGAAGGTCGACGTCGACGCGAATCCCCAACTCGCGCAGGTCTTCCAGGCGCAGTCGATTCCGACCGTCGGGGTGCTTCTCGGCGGACGCCCGATGCAGGTGTTCCAGGGCGCCGTTCCGGAGGCGCAGGTTCGCGAGGTGCTCGAGCAGGTGCTGCAGATCGCCGCTCAGAACGGCGTGACGGGCACCGCAACGGTCTCGGGCGACACGAGCGCAGCCGAGAACGCGGAGCCAGAACCTGAGCCGCTCCCGCCTCTGCACCAGGAGGCGCTGGATGCGATCGAGCGCGGTGACTACGAGTCGGCGATCGCCGCGTACGACAAGGCGATCGCGCAGAACCCGAAAGACGAGGAGGCGAAGGCAGGGCGTGCGCAGGTGCGGCTGCTCGTTCGCGTGAGCGGAGCTTCGCTCGAAAACGTGCGCAATGCCGCAGCATCCGCCCCTCGCGATGTCGACGCTCAGCTTGCCGTTGCCGATATGGATGTCTCGGGCGGGCACGTCGACGACGCATTCGACCGACTGCTCACCCTGTTTCCCGAGCTGGATGACGATGGGAAGACAGCGGTGCGCGAACGACTCCTCGAACTGTTCGAGATTGTGGGCGCCGCAGACCCCCGCGTGACGAAAGCGCGCGCGCGTCTCGCCGGACTGCTGTTCTGAGCATCGGCAGCTGAACGCCCGCTCCGGGCGCGAATGCCTACGTGAGTGGCGCCGTGTCGCCTCGCGTCACGGCAACGAGAAGCCGCGGTGCGATCTCAAGGTCGAGCCCTCGGCGTCCCGCCGACACGAAGATGGTCTCGTGCGCGAGACTCGAGCTGTCGATGACCGTCGGCAGATGCGTCTTCTGGCCGACCGGACTGATGCCGCCGACGACATAACCGGTCTTGCGCTCGGCGACCGCCGGATCGGCAAGCCGCGCTTTCTTGACAGCGAGCGCTGACGCGACGGCTGCGAGGCGCATTCGCGAGTGCACGGGAATGACCGCGACGGCGAGGCCGCCCCCAGCATCGACGACGAGGGTCTTGAAGATGCGCTCGGGCGCGACGTCGAGCTTCTCTGCGGCCTCTGCGCCGAAATCGGTGGCGCGAGGGTCGTGCTCGTAGCGGTGGAGCGTGAATGGCACCTCGGCGACGGTGAGGGCACGTGTCGCCGGGGTGCGTGCGGTTTCGTGAGAACGCGCCACGAGCCTCCGTTCATGAACGTGCGCGCAGCGATCTCACGCGCACTCGACAATCTAGAGTAGTGAAGGGGCAGCCATACGGCATCTGATGACAACGAAGGGCATAACGTGAGCGTCTACCTCGACCACGCTGCGACGACTCCCATGCGCGCGGAGTCGCTCACGGCGTACACCGAGGCGCTCGCGCATATCGGGAACCCGGCGTCCATCCACTCGACGGGTCAGCGCGCGAAGCAGCGGCTCGAAGAATCGCGTGAGACGATCGCCCGCTCGCTCGGCTGCGACCCCATCGAGGTGATTCTCACCTCGGGCGGTACTGAGTCAATAAATCTTGCGCTCAAGGGCTTGTTCTGGTCGCGAAATGCTGACGGAACACGCCCCATCATGCTCGTGCCCGGGGGAGAGCACCATGCGACGATCGACACCGTCGAATGGCTCGCCTCGCACGACGGAGCAGACGTGCGGTGGCTCCCGCTCGATGACGAGGGGATGCTGCAGCCCGCAGCTCTCGACCAGGCGCTCACAGAAGCGGGCGACGCGTGCGCTGTGGTCACCGTGATTCACGCGAACAACGAGGTCGGCACCGTTCAGCCGATTGTCGAGCTCAGCCGCGTCTGCGCGCGGTACGACGTGCCTCTGCACGTCGACGCCGTCGCCGCATACGGACATCTGCCGATCGACGTTGCCGATATTCGTACTCGGAGCGGGGCCGTTGCAGCATCCGGTCTTGTCGCCCTCAGCGTATCGGCACACAAAATCGGGGGGCCGGTCGGCGTCGGAGCGCTCTACCTCTCCCGCAGCGCAACCGTGGAGCCTCTCATGCACGGCGGCGGGCAGCAGCGAGACGTGCGGTCGGGAACACAGGATGTCGCCGGTGCGATCGCCTTCGCCGCGGCAGCAGAGCCGGCGATGCGCGAACTGCCCGACGAAACGAGGCGCCTTGAAGCCCTCAGGGACGCCCTCATCGAGGGTGTTGAGCAGACCGTTCCCGACGTCGTGGTGAACGGCTCGCGTCAGAACCGGCTCCCGGGCAACGCGCACTTCTCGTTTCCCGGCTGCGAGGGTGATTCGCTGCTCTTCCTGCTCGACATGGCGGGCGTCGCCGTTTCGACCGGGTCTGCGTGCCAAGCAGGAATCCCCGAGCCGTCCCACGTGCTGCAGGCGATGGGGCGCGACGAGAAGGAGGCTCGCGGCGCATTACGGGTGTCGCTCGGGCGCACGACCACTCGCGATGACGTCGACGCGTTCCTTACGGCGCTTCCCGGCGCCCACAGGCAGGCGCACAAGGCCGGCCTCTCGGACCGTGACGTGACGCGGCGCTGACGTTCAGGAGCATCGACGTAGACTGGAACGATGAAGGTTCTCGCTGCCATGTCCGGAGGAGTGGACTCGGCTGTCGCAGCCGCGCGCGCTGTCGACGCGGGTCATGACGTCGTCGGGGTTCACCTTGCTCTCAGCCGAATGCCCGGAACGCTGCGAACAGGCAGCCGCGGGTGCTGCACGATCGAGGACTCCATGGACGCGCAGCGCGCGGCCAACATGATCGGCATTCCGTACTACGTGTGGGACTTCTCCGAGCGCTTCAAAGAAGACGTCGTCGACGACTTCATCGCCGAGTACGCGGCGGGCCGCACGCCGAACCCGTGCCTGCGCTGCAACGAGAAGATCAAGTTCGCCGCGCTGCTCGAGAAGGCTCTCGATCTTGGTTTCGACGCTGTGTGCACGGGTCATTACGCGAGCATCGACTACGACGCTGACGGCAACCGCGAACTGCACCGCGCGAGCGCATGGGCGAAAGACCAGTCGTATGTTCTCGGCGTTCTCACGGCAGAACAGCTCGAGCACTCGCTCTTCCCTCTCGGCGACACGCCTTCGAAGGATCTCGTTCGCGAGGAGGCGGCGCAGCGCGGCTTCACTGTCGCGAGCAAGCCAGACAGCCACGACATCTGTTTCATTCCCGACGGTGACACGCGCGGATGGCTTGCCGAGCACGTGGGCTCCGCGACAGGCGAGATCCGGGATCGCGAGGGAAATATCGTCGGCTCGCACGAGGGCGCTCATGCCTACACGGTCGGGCAGCGTCGCGGGCTCAACCTCGGTGTTCCTGCGCCTGACGGGCGACCGCGATTCGTTCTCGAAGTGAAGCCGCGCAGCAACGAGGTGATCGTCGGCCCCAAGGAGGCTCTCGCGATCGCCGAGATCGCCGGAACTCGCTACAGCTGGGCCGGGCAGCCGCCGCAGCACAGCGAAGAGGAGTTCGCGTGCCACGTGCAGATCCGCGCCCACGCCGATCCCGTTCCCGCGACGGCCTCACTCACTCAGAACGACGAGACGGGTGAACCGGAGGTCGTCGTTCGACCGCACACTCCTCTTGACGGAGTCGCACCGGGACAGAGCGCGGTGCTCTATGTGGGCACGCGCGTGCTCGGGCAGTTCACGATCGACCGTACCGTGAGCGCTGTCCCGGTCGGCGCATCGGCCTGAGTCAGTGCGAGCGAATGGATGCTGCGGTAGCGAGCAGCTCCCGGGCGAGAGCCTTCTCGACGTTCTCGTCGTAGCGCTCCTTCGGAATCGCGACGGACAGCGCGAGTGAAGGCTCTCGGCCGATGCAGACGCCGATCGCGACGACGTTGGGTTCGCTCTCTCCGAAGTTGACGGCGTATCCGCGCCCGCGAACGTGCGCCAGCTCGCGCCGGAGGGCGTCGAGAGGCGCCGGTTGCTGGTCTCGCCATCGCGGCAGGCCCGTGGGGTAGAGGGCGGGAATGGACGCGTCGCCGAGGTCGGCGAGGATCGCCTTGCCTCCTGACGTCGCGAATGCGGGCGTTCGCGAGCCGATGCGCAGACCCACCCTCAGCCATTGCGTGCCCTCGACGCCGTCGAGAAACCGCACGTCGGGGCCGGTCAGGATGAGCAGGTGAACCGTTTCGTTCAGCCGATGCGCGAGCGACTCGACGTGTGGCCGCATCGTTCGTACGATCTGGCGCAGCTGGTTTCCGTCGGCACGCTGCCCCGTGAGCTTTGAGCCAGGGTGGTACAGGCGCTTCTCTCCCTGCTCGACGAATCCGCGGTGCGTCATCGTCGTGAGCAGGCGGTGCGCCGTCGATGCGGCGACCGAGAGCTCGGCAGCCGCTTCGGTGACGCTGAGCGCTCCGCGCTCGGTGAGCAGATCGAGCAGCTGCATTGCCCGATCAACCGATTCGACCCGATAGGGGTCCGCATTCTGAGCCACGGAATCACTGTAACTCACGGTGGTTCGAGACCGACCCCTATGCTAGGCGATTTCGCCACGTCGAATGTCGGACGCTGAACTTAGACTTGGACTCGTGACTGACGCGAGTGAACTGAGTCCTGAGCAGGCCGCCGACGAAGCCCGCGAGCTGACCTCGCGCATCGTCGAGCTGCGCGACGCCTACTACGACCGCGACACGTCGCTCGTCTCCGACCAGGAGTACGACCAGTTGCTGCGACGGCTCGCGCAACTCGAAGACGCCTACCCGCAGCTGCGCGGGCAGGACTCACCGACGCAGACCGTCGGCGGGCGGGCAGAGACGACACTGTTCGCTCCCGTCGTGCATGCCGAGCGGATGCTGAGTCTTGACAACGTCTTCAGCGACGACGAGCTGCGGGAATGGGCGGCGCGCACCGAGCGCGCGGCGGGCCGCAGCATCCGTTACCTCACCGAGCTGAAGATCGACGGGCTCGCCGTGAACCTGCGATATCAGAACGGCAGGCTCGTGTCGGCGGCGACCCGCGGAGACGGCGTCGTCGGCGAGGACGTCACCGAGAACGTCAGGTACATTCCGTCGATCCCGCGCCGGCTGTTGGGAGAGGGGCACCCAGAGCTCGTCGAGGTGCGGGGCGAGATCTTCTTTCCCGTTGAGGCGTTCACGGCGCTCAACGAGCGCCAGCAGATGGTCGGTGAGAAGGTCTTCGCGAATCCGCGCAATGCGGCAAGCGGAAGCCTCCGGCAGAAGGCCGAGAGCAAGACGGACGCTCAGCGTGAGCTCATGCGCGACCGGCTCTCGAGACTGCAGATGCTCGTGCACGGCATCGGCGCCTGGCAGAATCCTCCCGTCGACAGCCAGTCGGGCATCTATGAGCTGCTCACGGAGTGGGGTCTGCCGACATCGACCCACTATCGCGTGCTCGACGGGATCGACGGCGTGGTCGACTTCATTCACTGGTACGGAGAGAACCGCGGGTCCGTCGAGCATGAGATCGACGGCATCGTCGTCAAGGTCGACGAACTTGCCCTTCACGACGAGCTCGGAGCGACGAGCCGGGCGCCGCGATGGGCGACCGCGTTCAAGTACCCGCCAGAGCAGGTGAATACGCTCCTGCGCGACATCGTCGTGAGCGTGGGGAGAACCGGTCGCGCTACGCCGTATGCGGTTGTCGACCCCGTGCGGGTCGCAGGGTCGACGGTGAGCCAGGCGACGCTGCACAATCAAGACGTCGTGAAGGCGAAGGGCGTGCTGATCGGTGACACTGTCGTGCTCCGCAAGGCAGGCGACGTCATTCCCGAGATCCTCGGACCTGTCGTTGAAATGCGCACGGGAGCCGAACGAGCGTTCGTCATGCCGAGTGCGTGCCCGGAGTGCGGCACGCCGCTGCGCCCTGCGAAAGAGGGCGACATCGATCTGCGCTGCCCCAACTCCCGGTCGTGTCCCGCCCAGGTGCGCGGGCGCGTCGAACACATCGGCAGCAGGGGAGCCCTCGACATCGATGCGCTCGGAGAGGTGACGGCGGCCGCCCTGACGCAGCCGTTCATTCCCGAGACGCCGCCGCTGGTCACAGAGGCCGGGCTGTTCTCGCTGACGCTCGACGACATCATCGACGTCGAGGTGATCGTGAAAGACGCGGACACCGGGCTCGAGCAGGTCGAAGACGGCGAGCCGAAGCAGCGCACGCCGTTCAAGAAAATTGTGCTCGAGTATCCTCCGGGAGCCGCAGACATGGATGCCGCAGAGCGGCGCCGTCGCGGCATTCGCAAAGATTACCGCGCGACGTATCCGTCCGTGCAGGCGGAGACACTGCTGCGAGAGCTAGAGAGTGCGAAGACGAAGCCGCTGTCGCGGATCCTCGTCGCGCTGAACATCCGGCACGTCGGGCCGGTGGCGGCGCGGGCTCTCGCCGACTGGTTCGGGTCTCTCGATGAGATTCGCCACGCGAGCCGCGAGGAGCTCGCCGATGTGGAGGGGGTCGGCGGCATCATCGCAGATTCCGTGCTCGACTGGTTCGATGTCGACTGGCACCGTGACATCGTCACGGCGTGGGCCAACGCCGGGGTGCAGTTCTCGACGCCAGGTCATCCGGGGCCTGGAGCGGCGGCGAAGCAGGGCGGGGTGCTCGCAGGGCTGACGGTCGTCGCAACAGGATCGCTCGAGGGCTTCACACGCGACGAAGCGAAGGAGGCGATCATCGCTGCGGGCGGAAAGGCGGCATCAAGCGTGTCGAAGAAGACGGACTACGTCGCCGCCGGTCCCGGCGCAGGTTCCAAACTCGGCAAGGCCGAAGAACTCGGGCTTCCGATTCTCGACGCCGAGCAGTTCGCACGCCTCGTGACCGAAGGGCCCGCGTTTCTCGCCGGCACTGAGAATGCGGACTGAGTCTTCTCAGCGCGTGAGGAGTGACTCGCGAACCTTCTTGCGCAGCACCTTGCCGATGAGCGATGTCGGCAGCTCTTCGACCTGAACGATGCGTCGCGGAACCTTGTAGGGGGTGAGGATGCTGCGCGCGAACGTCCGTAGCTCCTCAGGGTCGATCGACGCTCCCGAGGCCGGTGTGACCGCAGCGACGACATCTTCGCCTGAGTGCTCGCTCGGCATGCCGACGACCGCCGCATCGTCGACGCTCGGGTGCGACCGGAGCGCGTTCTCGACCTCGGACGGCGAGACGTTGAACCCGCCCGTGATGATGAGCTCCTTCATGCGATCGACAACCGTGACGAAGCCGTCGTCGTCGAGAGTCACGATGTCTCCCGTGCGGAACCACCCGTCTTCGGTGAACACGGCAGCCGTCTCGTCGGGCTTATTGAAGTAGCCGCTGAAGACCTGCGGTCCGCGAACGATGAGCTCTCCAGGCTCGCCTGCGTTGACGTCGGCTGACGGGTTCTCGGGATCGACGACGCGAACGCTCGTGCTGGGGAGCGGAAGGCCGACGGTTCCCGCTTTGCGCGCATCGGAGACCGGATTGGCCATGAGCACGGGGGAGCACTCGCTCAGTCCGTAGCCCTCGACGAGGTAGCCGTGCGACGCTTCCTCCCACGGCTCGACGAGGTCCTGAGACAGCGGCATGGCCCCGGAGATGCAGATCTCGGTTCCCCGCAGTGAGACACCCTTGTCAACGGCAGCCGTCAGCAATCGCTGGGCGATCGGCGGCACAGCGGGGAAGAATGTCGGCGGATGCTTGCGCATGACCTTGAGCACGAGATCGGGATCGAACTTGGGGAAGAGCACGAGCCGAGCTCCCATGCTCATCGCGAACGTCAGGCACAGCGTGAGCCCGTACGCGTGGAACATCGGCAGCACGGCGTAGACGACACAATCACCGCGCGTGATTGTCGGAACCCAGGCGCGTGCCTGTGCTGCATTCGAGAGGAGATTGCTGTGCGTGAGAACCGCGCCCTTGGGCGAGCCCGTCGTGCCGCTCGTGTACTGAATCACGGCGACGTCGTGCTCTGAGGGCGACGGATGGTCGCCGGCGAGCGGTTCCGAGTCCGTCAGCTGATCCCAACGAATCGTGCCGCTCACGGGCGTCGTGAGTGCTCGACGTGATTCCCGAGCCTTCTTGAGCGGCAGTCTGAGCGCCAGCCGCATCGTCGCGGGGAGCGATCTGACCACATCGACGGAGATGAGCGTGTCGACGGCGACGTCGTCGGGAAAGTCCTTGACGGTGTCAACGACGTTGTTCCAGACGATGGCCGTCGACGCGCCGTGATCTTCGAACTGGTGTCGAAGCTCCCGCGCTGTGTACAGCGGATTGTGCTCGACGACAATGGCACCGAGGCGCAGAACCGCGTAGAACGCGATGATGTGCTGGGGACAGTTCGGCAGCACGATCGCGACACGGTCGCCGTGATCGACGCCCCGACGGCGGAGCCCCTCGGCGACGCGGCTCACGGACTCGTCGAGCTCGGCGTACGTGGTCTCGGATCCGAAGAACTCCAGTGCGACAGCATCCGGAAACGCCCGAGCGGACTCGGCGACAATGTCACCGAGGGAGCCGGTCTGCTCGTCGATCGTGGGCGGAACGTTCGGTGCATAGCTGCTCAGCCATGGGGCGTCGTCATCGTGCTTCACGCATCCACCTTAACGCCGACGGGCTCCGCGAGCGGTGCCGAAGGCATCACGGCCTAGAATGAACACCGAACCCCACGATCCATGTGACGGAGACCTATGTCTGAAATTTCCGAGGAGCAGGTGGCGCACTTGGCGAGCCTCGCTCGTATCGCGCTCACCGACGATGAGATCACGAGTCTCACATCGGACCTTGACCAGATCGTTGACAGCATCGCGAAAGTTCAGGAGGTGGCGACTGACGACGTTCCGGCGACGAGCCACCCGATCCCGCTGCGCAACGTCTATCGTCCCGACGTCGTCGGCGACACGCTGACGCAGAAGCAGGCGCTCCAGAACGCGCCAGACGATGACGGAGAGCGCTTCGTCGTGTCGGCGATCCTGGGAGAGGAGCAGTAATGGGCGAGATCACCGCACTGTCAGCTGCCGACCTGGCGGCGAAGCTCGCGTCGGGCGAGATCAGCTCCGTTGAGGCTACCCGGGCTCACCTCGATCGCATTGCAGCCGTCGACGGAGACGTTCACGCGTTCCTCCACGTGTCGGATCACGCTCTCGACGTGGCCTCAGATATCGACGCTCGGCGTTCGGCGGGTGAGGAGCTCGGGCCGATCGCCGGTGTGCCGCTCGCGATCAAAGACGTGCTCGTGACGACCGACATGCCGTCGACGTCGGGAAGCCGCATCCTTGAGGGATACATGTCGCCGTTCGACGCCACAGCTGTTGAGCGGTCGCGCCGTGCCGGGCTCGTTCCGCTCGGCAAAACGAACATGGACGAATTCGCCATGGGGTCGTCAACCGAGCACTCCGCATTCGGGCCGACGCGCAATCCGTGGGACCTCGAGCGCATTCCCGGCGGCTCGGGCGGCGGCTCTGCCGCAGCTGTCGCGGCGCTCGAGGCACCTCTTGCCCTCGGCAGCGACACGGGCGGTTCCATCCGTCAGCCCGCCCACGTCACGGGCACGGTCGGCGTGAAGCCGACGTACGGCGCGGTCAGCCGCTACGGTGCCATTGCGCTTGCCTCGTCGCTCGACCAGATCGGCCCGGTCTCGCGGACCGTTCTCGATGCCGGTCTGCTTCACGACGCTATTCAGGGTCACGACCCGCGCGATTCGACGTCGCTCACCGACACGTGGGGGTCGATGGCGGATGCTGCCAGAGCAGGAGCTCGCGGCGAGGGCGTCGAGGGGCTCAAGGTCGGCGTGATCTCTGATCTCATCGGCGAGGGCATTCAAGACGGAGTCGCGACGCGCTTTCGCGAAGCACTCGACGTGCTGGAGAAGAACGGCGCAGAGATCGTCGAGGTTTCGGCACCGCACTTCGAGTACGCCGTCGCCGCCTACTACCTGATCCTCCCCGCCGAAGCATCGTCGAACCTCGCGCGCTTCGACTCCGTGCGCTTCGGCCTCCGCGTCACCCCAGAATCGGGAGGCACCGTCGAGCAGGTCATGGCCGCCTCGCGCGAAGCCGGATTCGGACCCGAGGTGAAGCGCCGCATCATCTTGGGCACCTATGCCCTCAGCGCCGGATACTACGACGCCTACTACGGCAGTGCTCAGAAGGTTCGCACCCTCATTCAGCGCGACTTCGCCAACGCGTTCTCGCAGGTCGACGTGCTCGCGAGCCCGAGTGCGCCGACGACGGCGTTCCGTTTCGGCGAGAAGCTCGACGACCCCATGGCCATGTACCTCAATGACGTCACGACGATCCCGGCCAACCTTGCGGGCGTGCCCGGCATCAGCGTTCCGGTCGGTCTCGCTCCCGAAGACGGTCTTCCCGTCGGCATCCAGTTCATGGCACCGGCCCGCGAGGACGCACGCCTGTATCAGGTCGGGGCATCGCTCGAGGCCCTGCTCGAATCGTCGTGGGGGCACACACTCATGTCACAAGCACCGCAGCTGGGAGGAACGCGCTGATGTCGACTGCTGAACTCATGGACTTCGACGAAGCGATTGAGAAGTTCGAGCCGGTCCTCGGCTTCGAGGTGCACGTGGAACTCGGCACGAAGACGAAGATGTTCTCTGCGGCGCCGAACGGATTCGGAGACGCGCCGAACACGAACGTATCGCCGGTCTGCCTCGGCCTTCCCGGATCGCTGCCCGTCGTCAACGAGCAGGCGGTCAGGTATTCGATCAGCCTCGGACTGGCGCTGGGGTGCTCGATCGCCGAATCGTCATCGTTCGCGCGCAAGAACTACTTCTACCCCGATCTGGCGAAGAACTATCAGATCTCGCAGTACGACGAGCCCATCGCCTTCGAGGGCGAGGTTGAGGTGGAACTCTCCGACGGCAGCATCCGTCGCATTCCCATCGAGCGCGCGCACATGGAGGAGGATGCCGGAAAGCTCACGCACGTGGGCACGAGCGGCCGCATTCAGGGCGCCGATCATTCGCTCGTCGACTACAACCGCGCAGGCGTCCCCCTTGTCGAGATCGTCACCCACCCGATCTTCGGGGCCGGGGCTCTCGCACCGGAGATCGCAAAGGCGTACGTGGCGACGATTCGCGACATCGTGATCTCGCTCGGCATCTCCGAGGCGCGCATGGAGCGGGGAAACCTGCGGTGCGACGCGAATGTCTCACTGCGCCCGTGGGGTCAGGAGAAGCTCGGCACGCGCACGGAGACGAAGAACGTCAACTCGATGCGTTCGGTGGAGCGTGCCGTACGGTACGAGATCCGTCGTCAGGCGGCGATTCTCGACGCGGGCGGCGCGATCACCCAGGAGACGCGACACTGGCACGAAGACACGGGAACGACGTCGGCCGGTCGTCCGAAGAGCGATGCCGACGACTACCGGTACTTCCCAGAGCCTGACCTCCTGCCCGTCGTGCCGAGCGCTGAGCTGATCGAGGAGCTCAAGGCAGCCCTGCCCGAGCCGCCCGCAGCCCGCCGCCGACGCCTCAAGGCCGAGTGGGGCTTCACCGACCTGGAGTTCCAAGACGTTCAGAACGGCGGGCTCGTGAACGAGGTCGCAGCGACGATCGCCGAGGGTGCCGCGCCCGCTGCCGCGCGCAAGTGGTGGACGGGAGAGATCAGCCGACTCGCGAATGCTCGCGGTGACGAGCCGACCGCGCTCATCACGCCCGCGAATGTCGCCGAGCTCACCACGCTCGTCGATGAGGGAACCCTCACAGACAAGCTGGCGCGTCAGGTGCTCGAGGGCGTCATCGACGGCGAGGGCACACCGAGCGACGTCGTCGAGAAGCGCGGACTCGCCGTCGTCTCTGACGATGGAGCGCTGATTGCCGCGATCGACGAGGCGCTTGCTGCTCAGCCCGACGTGATGCAGAAGATCAAGGACGGCAAGGTGCAGGCTGCCGGCGCGATCATCGGCGCGGTCATGAAGGCCATGCGCGGTCAGGCGGACGCCGCTCGAGTGCGCGAGCTCATTCTCGAACGCGCGGCAGAGTAGGACTCGATCAACGGCGGCAGCGGCTGGTTCTTGAGACCGGCGCTGCCGCCGTTCTCGTACCCTGGCGCCCGCGCATGCGGCGACCTATTATGTAGTCATGCTCGTCGAGGGCACGATTCGCTGGCAGGTCACGGAGGACTGTCCGTGGGACCTCTTGCTGGCGCTTGCCCTGAGAGACCTCGCCGGCCTCAGCGACGACTGCGCGCCCGAGCTGCCACGGGGCACTCCCGATGTCGGCAGGATCGATACGTCCGGCATCGATACCGGGCAGCTCATCACCCAATGGCGCGGCTGGTGGGCGGCAATCGTGCCGCTCGAGACGCGCCCGTTCATCAGCGAAGTGCTCCCTCCGCACTTCGCCGCATTTGATCGGGCGCTCGAACTGCAGGAGGCGGTCTACCGCGGATACGACACTGCGATGGAGTGGGCGCGCATCCGTCGCTACGAATACCTGAAGGCCGTCGAGACGCGCGACCATCCGCTCGCCGATGTGTATGGAATGGTTCAGAAGCGCCAGTTCGAATTGCGCAGGCAAGCGACGTCGTTCCGTCTCGACCTGGCGGTTCTGCCGCTGTCGGACTCGGGCGCGTGGGTGGCCGCGCCGGACACGATCGTCGTGAGCGAGAGTCTCCGCGACGACGCGGAGGCGTTCCGAGCGTGGTTGCATCCGCTCGTCATCGCGTTGGTCTGACACGCTGTCAGCCACGTGGGGGAGAATGGCACCATGTCACGTCAAGACGGTCGCGCCCGCCGCGTCTCAGGCGACGACGTCGACGATTCAGGTGCGACCATTCTGCACGTCGACCTCGACGCGTTCTTCGCGTCGGTCGAGCTGCTCGATCATCCGGAGCTGCGCGGGCTGCCCGTGATCGTCGGCGGTCGCGAGGGGCGGTCTGTTGTGACAACGGCGACGTACGAGGCGCGAGCATACGGTGTCGGCTCGGCGATGCCGATGGCGCGTGCCCTTCAGCTGTGCCCGAAGGCGATCGTGCTGCCACCGCGCCACGACCTCTATCGCGACTACTCGGCACGCGTCATGAGCATCTTCGACGACATCACTCCGACCGTCGAGCGTCTGAGCATCGATGAGGCGTTTCTCGATGTGCGGGGCGCTCGCCGCCTGCTCGGACGTCCCGCGGCGATAGCTCGGCTGATTCGGCGCCGCGTCGCCGATGAGACGGGGCTGACGTGCTCTGTCGGCGCTGCGGGGACGAAGTTCATCGCAAAGCTCGCCTCGGGCATGGCAAAGCCCGACGGCCTTCTCGTCGTACCGCCCGCACAGACGCTTGATTTTCTGCATCCACTCCCGATCCGGGCTCTGGCCGGCGTCGGCGGAAAGACGGAGGAGGCTCTGCTGAGGCTCGGACTGCGCACCGTCGCTGACGTGGCCGAGGTTCCCCCTTCCGTTTTGCGCTCGGCCCTCGGTATGGCCACGGCCGAGCGTCTGCACGCTCTCGCGTCGGGGCAAGACCCGCGAAGCGTGGTGACCGAACGCGTCGAGAAGAGCGTCGGCCACGAGGTCACGTTCCACGAAGACGTGACAGACGAGGCTCTGCTGGAACGTGAGCTTCTGCGACTGAGCGACAGAGTGGGGGCGCGACTGCGGGCAGGCGGCGTCGCGGCTGAAGGAGTCGCTCTCAAGCTGCGTTACAGCGACTTCACGACGCTCAACCGTTCCCGCAGGCTCCCCGAACCCACGAACGTGGCCAGACGGCTCTACGAATCGAGCCTCGAGCTGTTCCGCGAACTGCAGGTGAGCGGCAGACCGGTGCGCCTCATCGGAGTGCGCGCAGAACGGCTTACCGATGGAGCACCGTCGATGAGTCTGTGGGACCCCGACGAAGAGTGGCGAGATGCTGAGAACACGGTGGATGCTCTCAGAGGACGATTCGGCGCCGACGCCGTTACGGCAGCATCCCTTCTCTCGCCCCGGCCGTCGACCGCTGGCGGAACCCGCCATCCTGGGCAGCGCGCAACCTGAGTGCGGCTTACCCTGGGCAAGCGGACGATTGCGGGGTAGCGTTGGCACATGGGAAACGTAGCGTTGGATCTCGCAGACAAGTTCAAGTCGGTCGGTGTCACGACGGTGTACGGAGACGTCGTCGACGTCGACGGAGTGAAGATCGTGCCCGTTGCACTCGCCTCATACGGGTTCGGCGCCGGAGAGGGAGACGCGACCGGCGGCCTCTCCTCAGAGAAGAGCGCAGGGGCACAGGGTGGCGGAGGCGGTGGCGGAGGCATGAGCATGCCCGTCGGCGCCTATATCCGCACGGGCGACACGGTGCGCTTCGAGCCCAACCTGATTTCGCTGCTCGCGGTCGGGGTTCCCCTCGTGTGCGTCGCAGGCACGGCTCTCAAGGGAATCATCAAGGCGCTCAAAAAGTAGTTCGCCGCCAGACGGCCGCCGCGAGAGGCTACACTGGCAGTTAACACGGGAGTCCGGTGAGCCGGGCTGAGAGGAAAGTTCTCAACTTTCGACCGTCGAACCTGATCTGGGTCATGCCAGCGCAGGGAGTGACATTCTCATAACCCGTGCCCAATTCACCTGCGAAAGGGGCACGTACGTGCAGACAACCAAACCAGTCCTCGGGTCCACCCACCGCACGCTTCGCTGGCGCGTGGTCGATATCGTCGTCGCGAGCGTCATCGGCGTCGCGTCCGGTGTCGTCTTCTTATTCTGGAACATCGCATACGGGCCGCTCAGTCTGCCGCTCGCGGTTACGCCTGGACTCAGTGCGCTTCTCGGCGGCGGGTGGCTGTTCGCCGGCGTGCTCGGCGGACTGATCATCCGCAAGCCCGGCGCCGCGCTGTTTGCCGAGGTCGTCGCCGCGACGGTCTCCGCGCTGGTCGGCAATCAGTGGGGGTTCTCGACGCTCATCTGGGGACTTGTTCAAGGACTCGGCGCCGAAATCGTGTTCGCACTCTTCCTGTACGGGAACTACCGTGTGTATGTCGCGCTGCTGGCGGGCTTCGGCGCCGGAATCGCCATGGCATTTCTTGACACGACGTTCACGGACTACGCCGTGCTCGCTCCGCAGTTCAAAGTCGTCTATTACGTGAGCGCAGCGGTCTCCGGAGTCGTGATCGCGGGATTGCTGTCGTGGGCGGCAATGAGAGGACTCGCCTCGGCCGGCGCGCTGAGCCGCTTCGCCGCCGGCCGCGAGGTGCGCCGGAAGGCATCCTGATGGCGGGCGCCCACGTTCGACTGCGCGAATGGGGGTGGACCCACGCAGGTCGCGATCGACTGGCAGTGCATAACATCGACCTGACGATCGAGCCAGGCGAGAGCGTGCTTCTGCTCGGAGCATCCGGTGCAGGAAAGTCCACGCTCCTGCACGGACTCGCGGGAGTTCTCGGGGGAGACGAAGACGGAGACCAGGCGGGCAGCATCGCCGTCGATGGGCGACACCCGGCTGATGCGCGCGGTGTCGTCGGTCTCGTACTCCAAGACCCCGACAGTCAGATCGTCATGGCGCGCGTGGGAGACGACATCGCCTTCGCATGCGAGAACCTCGGCATTCCCCGCGACGAAATCTGGCGCCGAGTTCGGTGGGCACTGGATGCGGTCGGGCTCGACCTTGCGCTCGACCACCCAACGTCTCAGCTGTCGGGCGGTCAGGTGCAGCGGCTCGTGCTGGCGGGCATTCTGGCCATGCGGCCGCGACTGCTGCTGCTCGACGAGCCCACGGCCAATCTCGATCCCGACGGCGTGCGCGAGGTGCGCGATGTCGTCGCACACGTCGCGCGAGAGACGGGAATGACTCTCGTCGTCGTCGAGCACCGCGTCGCTGTATGGCAGGACGTCGTGACGCGAACCGTCGTGCTCGAGCCCGGCGGAGGACTGCTCGCTGACGGGCCGACGCGCGAGGTCCTGTCAAGGCAGGGAGCGCGCCTCGCGGAGAGGGGCATCTGGACGCCAGATCACCCGCCGGCTGTCGGTGCGCCGCCGGAGCGCGAACCCGGTGCGCTTCTGATGCGGAGCGAAGAGCTCGCCGTCGGCCGGGTGCCGTTTGCGCAGAAGCGCCCCGTCATCGCGGCGTCCGATCTCACGTTTGATCTCAACGCCGGGACGACCACGGCCGTCGTCGGCGTCAACGGAGCGGGAAAGAGCACGCTTGCGCTCACCGCAGCAGGCCTCCTGCCGCCGGCGGCAGGACGTCTCGAGGCGATGCCAGAACTCAGGGACGGCGCCGCTACGCAGCCGCACCGGTGGCGGTCTCGAGAGCTGCTCACGCGCATCGGGACGGTTTTTCAGCAGCCCGAACATCAATTTCTGACCGGGCGAGTCAGAGACGAGCTCGCCGTCGGGCCGCGGGCGCTTCGGCTCAGCGACAGCGAGGTGAGACGGCGGACGGACGAGCTGCTTGAACGGCTACGGCTCGCTCGCGTCGCCGATGCCAATCCGTTCACGCTCTCAGGGGGCGAGAAGCGGCGCCTCTCGGTCGCGACGGTGCTCGCCTCTCGCCCGCGCATGCTCGTTCTCGATGAGCCGACGTTCGGGCAGGACGCGACGACCTGGCGCGAGCTCGTGCTGCTGCTTCGAGGACTCGTCGACGAAGGAGCGTGCGTCGTCGCTGTGACGCACGACGGCCCGCTCGTCGACGCCCTCGCCGACGCGACGATTCGTCTCGGCAGCCCCGAGGGAGTTCTGCGATGAGTGCCGAGACCGTGCCGCTCGCGCCGTCGCTCGCGGCGCGCATCAATCCCGTTGCCAAGCTCATCGCCGCGCTCGTGATCAGTGTCACGCTTCTGCTGTCTGTCGATATCGTCTCGGCAGCGGTCGCCCTCGTGCTCACGCTCGCGCTCGTCGGGTTCGCCGGCCTCAGCGCACGCTCATTCTGGATCCGGACGGCCCCCGTCTGGTTCGCAGCCCCCTTCGCAGCGATCACGACGGTTCTATACGGAGAAGACGCGGGTGCGCAACTGGCCGGATTCGGCATTGCGACGATCAGCGAGGGATCGCTGATGCTGGGCGTCGCCATCATGCTTCGCGTGCTCGCCATCGGCATTCCCGGTGTCGTGCTCATGGCGACGACTGATCCGACCGAACTCGCCGACGGACTGTCCCAGGTGCTGAAGCTCCCGGCGCGGTTCGTTCTCGGCGCTCTCGCGGGGATGCGCATGATCGGACTGTTCATCGACGATTGGCGAGCGATGGGCCGCGCGCGTCGCGCACGCGGCGTCGCAGATTCACAGCCGATTCGACGGTTCGCCGCGCAGGCTTTCGCCCTCCTGGTTCTTGCTATTCGCCGGGGCAGCAAGCTCGCGACGGCGATGGAAGCGAAGGGATTCGGCTCGTCGACCCCTCGTACGTGGGCACGCGAGTCCCGGTTTGGCACGGCGGAGGTCGTGCTCGTCGGCATCGGCGTGCTGATCGCCGCGGCCGCCGTCTCCAGCGCGCTCGCCGTGGGGACCTGGAGCTTCGTTCTTGCCTGAGATACCGATCCGCATCGTGCAGAACGCCCGCGCGATCGCCGCGGCGGCACTGCGGCTGCCCACGCAGCACCCGATTCTGCTGATCGACGGACCCTCCGGAGCCGGCAAGTCGTCGACCGCCGACGCGGTGGTCGCCTTCTGGCCGGGTGAGCCTCCCGTGCTCGTGCGCATGGACGACATCTATCCCGGGTGGGGCGGACTCGCGCGAGCGGGCGAGCATGTCGAGCAGCACCTGCTCGGTCCGCTGAGCAGGGGAGTGCGGGGTCACTGGCAGCGCTATGACTGGCATGCGGGGCATCTCGCCGAGTGGCACGAGGTGGGGCCCGACCGTGCTCTCCTGATCGAAGGCTGCGGCGTGCTCACACGCGGCAATGCTCCATTGAGCCATCTGAATGTCTGGCTCGACGGAGAGCCGCACACACGCAAGCGGCGAGCTCTGGAACGAGACAGGGGAGGGTTCGACGATCACTGGGACGAGTGGTCTGAGCAGGTGGACGAATTCATCGCCAAGCATGACCCGGTGGCCTCGGCAGACCTTGTGCTCTGGTCGGATCGCTGAGTCAGCCGCCGAAGATCTGATCGACGAATGCTGGAATGAGCTCAATCGGGTGCGAGAGCCGCCACAGAACGTCGGGAGCGTGCACGGTCTTGTCGATCTTGACGGGAATGTCCGATGTCGAGGCGCCCTCAGAGACGGAAGCCGTTGCAACGATGTCACCCTCGGTGGCGAGGGCGAATCCGTTTGTCGTGACGTGCACGACCGGTGACGCGCCAACCCAGCGCGTCACCGCTGCCGATGAACCGATCACGCCGTCGGCAGTCGCGCCCCACGGCGTGGTGAACGTCGCGACGGGAGTGCCTTCCGGAAGCACGGGTCCCGTGTGGACTCCCTTCTCTGCGCTGTCCATGAGCGCAGACATCGAGGCATCGAGCGAGTCCCAGTCAGGCATGCGCACCATCGCGCCGTAGAACGTGTACGTCGTGTCGTCGACGGGCACCGTCGCCGCGAACAGCAGGCAGATTCCGGCCTGAGTGGTGAAGCTGCGCGAGATGCCCGTGACATTGCGCTCGGCCATGTACGACGTTGTGTTTTCGACACCGCGCACCTCGGCAATGCCGCTCACGTCCTGCTCGAGCACCGTGGGTATCACGGGATTCGCCATGGCGAGCGCGGCAAGCCGCGAGAGATCGGATGCTGTCGATACGTCGTCGGGCGACAGCCCCGTCGCGTCGACGACCGTCGTGTCGGTGAGCTCATGTTGCGCGAGCCACTTCGCAGCCTCGTTGACGTATGCGTCGACAGAGCCGAACGCCCACGCCGCGAGCGTGTCGGCGTGATTGTTGCTTGAACCGAGTAGCACCGCCTGCAGCATGGCGCGCTGAGACCACGTGTCGTCCGTGTACACCGTGACGACGCGTGCCCCAGCATCCCGGTAGTCGTTGTATCGCAGAAAGTCCCGCGAGGTGATCGGAACCGTCTCGCCTTCCTCGTCAGCGCTCATCGGATGGGCGTCGAGCACAACCAGCGCCGTGACGACCTTGGCGATGCCCGCCATCGGTACAGGTTCTGATTCGCCCGCCCGCGCGATGACCGGCCCCTCAGCGGATTCGGCGATCGCACTCGCCCCAGCATCGGGCAGCGCAGGCGGCGTGCCATCCGTCGACTCCGTCACGTCGCGCTCGGCCATTGTCGCGTTGGGCAGAGGGGCGAGCAGCGTCGCCGGGGCGTAGAGGCCGACGGCGAGGATCACGAGCGCACCGATGGCAATTCCGAATGCCCGTAATACTCGCATGTGCGCCCTCCAGCTCGCGTGTGCTTCGAGGCTAACGCGAGATAGCGCGCGCGCCGCTACGCCCAGCCGAGGCGATGCAACTCGTCATCATCGATGCCGTAGAAGTGAGCGATCTCATGCACGAGCGTGACGTGAACCTGATCTCGAAGCTCCTGCTCGCTGTTCACGATGGACAGCAGCGGCAGCCTGTAGATGCTGATCGTGTCGGGAAGCTCTCCGAACCCGTACTGTCCCCGTTCTGTGAGTGCAACGCCATGGTAAAGACCGAGCAGCGTCATCGAGCCGTCTTCGGGAAGGTCCTCGATGAAGATCGCGACGTTGTCGAGTCCTGAGAGCATGTCGTCGGGGAGCTGATCGAACTCGTCGCTGACAAGCTCTTCGAACTCGTCTTCACTCATCTCGTACACGGCCACCTCGTCTGTCTCTCGCGTGAAATCCAGCCTAGGCGGCGACAGGCTCGAACGCGGGCGTCGCGGGCGCCGGATAGCATGGAGCGTATGAGCAACCTCAGCGACCATTTGGTGTGGATCGACTGCGAGATGACCGGCCTCGACGTCTCCGTCGATGAACTGGTCGAGGTCGCGGTCGTGATTACGGACTTCGACTTGAACATTGTCGACGACGGACTCGACATCGTGATTAAACCGGGCGCGTCCGCGCTGGAGAACATGAACGAGTTCGTCACCGAGATGCACCGGACATCTGGACTGCTCGAGGAGCTCTCGAACGGCGTGAGTCTCGCAGACGCAGAGCAGCGCGTGCTCGACTACGTGAAGAGCCACATTCCCGACGAGCGCAAAGCGCCTCTCGCCGGCAACACGATCGGCACCGATCGCGCGTTCCTCGCACGTTACATGCCGCAACTCGATGCACACCTGCATTACCGCAATGTCGACGTCTCCTCGGTCAAAGAGCTCTCGCGCCGGTGGTTCCCGCGCGCGTACTTCAACGCCCCCAAGAAAGAGGGCGGACACCGTGCACTGGCCGACATTCTCGAATCGATTCGCGAGCTGCAGTACTACCGCAAGATCGTGTTCGTGCCCGAGCCGGGACCGACGTCAGACGAGGCGAAAGCGGCCGCGGAGTCGGTGCTGTCACAAACCACTCAAAACGTGTAATACAATCGTGTGGTTGCTGTTCTTCACGACTGCGTGAAGAACCGCTCATGGTGGGTATAGCTCAGCTGGTAGAGCGCCGCGTTGTGGTCGCGGATGTCGCGGGTTCGAGTCCCGTTACTCACCCCAAATGTGTGCGCGTTGCGGCGAGTCCGCTCCGCATGGGAGTGTCTGCGCTCCGCGTCCCCTCGGGCGGCGAGCCCCCGCCGGTTCTCGCGGGCCGGCGCGCGAAACGTCGTTGCCAAAGCTTGGCATTCGCCCCACCTTGGGTGCATGCTTCATGTATGGGATACATCAGGTACAGCGATGCTCAACGGTACGAGTTCGACGATAGAACCATCGCACACCTGAAAGTCGTGATCGCCTCAAAGCTTCGCCGCGAAGAGAGCTTTCCCGTGAGCTGGGTCTATCCACCCGACCAGGGCTCGGGCCGCACCACCATCTGGGTCTCGCCGACGCTTCCGATCGAGTTCTACGTCGGCAGCTCAGACGTCGGGCCCATGAATCGCCACTGGGTTCAGGCGCTTGCCGACACCTCACATGGTGCGCGAGGACTGTTCGTCATGAGCGAGGCCGAAGCGGAGCAGGCGTACGAGTCGGGCGAGATTATCGAGTAGCGGCCTCGACGGGCCCGCGCGGGGGAGTAAGCGAGCGTAGATTCCGCATGTGCTGGAGCCTGCGGTATCCTGAAAAACACATGCCTCCGTAGCTCAGGGGATAGAGCAGGAGCCTTCTAATCTCTTGGTCGCAGGTTCGAATCCTGCCGGGGGCACTCAACCATTCGGGCCAGAAAAGTGAGCGCGCACGTGACCGATCAGCCGGATACCGTCGGCTCCGCATATCCGACGGCCGAGACCACAGAGCAGTTCGCCGCAAACATTCGCGATATCCGCGAGCGAATGGATGCTGCGGCGCAGCGTGCCGGGCGCGATCCGCAGAGCGTGCGTCTGCTGCCGGTGAGTAAGACCGTTCCCGAAGAGCGGCTGCGACTCGCGATCGACGCGGGAGCGACGCTGCTCGGCGAGAACAAGGTTCAAGAGGCTCTGCGCAAATCAGAGAACCTCGCGGATATCGCGGGACTCGAGTGGGCCGTCATCGGGCACCTGCAGACGAACAAGGCGAAGGACGTCGCGCGTTTCGCCTCCGAGTTTCACGCGCTCGACCAGATCAAGACCGCCGAGGCGCTGCAGAGGCGCCTCGAGATCGAAGACCGCACGCTCGACGTCTACGTGCAGGTCAACACGTCGGGCGAAGAGAGCAAGTTCGGTCTCCAGCCAGACGACGTCGAGCAGTTCGTCGCACAGCTGCCCCCGTTCGATCGCCTCAACATCGTCGGTTTCATGACCCTCGCGATCTTCAGCGCAGACGAAGCGCGCGTTCGCGAGTGCTTTCGGATGCTGCGATCGCTGCGTGATCGCGTGTGCGAAACCGCGCCTGGCGGCATGCGTCCTGACAAGCTCTCGATGGGCATGTCGGGAGACTTCGAGGCGGCGATCGACGAGGGCGCGACGACGGTTCGCGTCGGACAGGCGATTTTCGGCGCCCGAGCCCTTCCCGACAGCCACTACTGGCCTGCAGGAAGCGGCGGCGCGGAAACCGCATGAGTGACGTCACCGTACTCACGAGCGGCTGGGAGATGGACAGGCGCCCTGTCGATGCCGTCGTGATCAGCTCGCAAGTGGCGTACGGGGCGGTCGGGAACACTGCGACAGTTCGTGTGCTCACTGAAGCGGGGTACCGCTGTGTGCACATTCCTACCGTGATACTGGGGACGCTCCCGCACTACGACCGCCTGCACGGCGGGCCCCTTCCCGATGAGTGGCTCGCCGGCATCCTTGACGACCTGCTGGAGCTCGACGCGCTCGACTCCGTGAAGTACGTGCTCGTCGGATACCTCGCGCATCCCGAACAGGCGCGCATGATCGCCTCGTGGTTCACTCGGCTCCGCGACAGGCTGCCAGACGTTCGGCTCGTCGTCGATCCGGCAATGGGCGACGATGACGTCGGAATGTACACCGAGCCCGCCGTCGCCGCGTCTTACGGAGAGCACCTGCTTCCCCTCGCCGCCGGCCTCACCCCCAACCGGTTCGAACTGGGACTCTTGACGGATGCTGTTGTCGACGACGCCGCGAGCATCGCGGAGGCCGCCTCGCGCCTGTGCAGCCCCGACGGCTGGGTGATCGTGACCAGTGCGGGACACTCCGCTGACGATAGCGTGAGCAACCTCGTCGTGACCGATGCAGGCTGCACGACCGTCGAGCACGCGCGTATCACAACCCACGCCAAGGGCGCCGGAGATATCTTCGCCGCGACCGTTGTCGTGCGCCTACTTGCGGGTGACTCGGTTGAGAAGGCCGCCGAGTTCGCCGGAATCGCGGTGGCCGATGCCATCCGGAGCGCCGAGACAGCGCCTGGCTGAGGCGCCCGGTGCGCTCAGGGTCGCCCGCGGAGCCGGTCGATTGCGCGGCGGTCTCGCTTCGTCGGACGGCCCGCTCCGCGCTCGCGCACGACAGCCGCGGGAGCATCCGTCTTCTTCGGGCGTGGAGGAGTTCTATCAATGAGGCACTCGGCAGCGGCGGCTGCAGAAACGCGCTTCACGATCGGCTTCGTCACGGTGACGATGTGCTCGACAGTGCCGCGTCTCACGCGCACGTCATCTCCTGCGCGGATGCGCTGAGCCGGTTTTGCGCGATCGCCGTTCACGCGCACATGCCCGGCCTTGCACGCCGTCGTGGCTGCCGACCGGGTCTTCGCGAGCCGTACGGCCCAGATCCAGCTGTCAACGCGAACAGCGTCAGACGTCTCCGCTGGCATGGTCTCAGGAGGCGTCCTGAATCGCCGTGAGCACGACCTGAGCCGTAAACTGCGATCCTGCCGTGTTGGGGTGCAACCTGTCGTCGAACAGCAGCTGGTCGAGGTTCTCCGAATCGAGGTATGCCTCGTACACGTTGATGAGCAGAACGTTGCTGAGCGGCTGCGCCCAGTCGGTCACGTTCGAGACGACATCCTCGAACGGCTCCTTCCACCGGTCGAACCGCGGGTTTTCGAGAATGACCGCGTACCCGATCGTCTCTTCCCAGCGCTCGTCGACGGCCCGCACGAATGCCTGAATCTGCGGCGCTGCGCTGTCGGGGTTGCGAACGTTGTTGAGTCCGTGGTTGATGATGACGGCGTCAGGCTGCTCAGGAACGAGAAGGTCGATGTGCTTCAGCGAGTATGCGGCCGTCTTGCCCGAGGCGGAGCCGTTCCACACGACGATCGGTGCGCCCTCCGCGTCACTGTTGGCGCGCGACACGAGATCGTACTTGTGCGTCTCTTCATTCCAGAAGTGGATGACGAGGGGACGCTCCTTCTCTGCGGCGAGAGTGTGGAATGCGCGATCGACCCACTCGCCAGGCGCATTGCCTGTTGAGTCACCGGCGACAGTCACGACGAAGGGCGTGTCGGCCTGCGAGATCCTGCTCCAGGCCTCGGTGAACGGAATCGACGCGAGCACTGCCGTGCCACCCGTCTCGGGATCTTGCTGCGCGATCGTCACCGGCCGCGAGTCGACCGGTCGCACCGCAGCGATCACGCCCGTGACGATGGATGCTGCAACGACAGCGCACGCCAGAATGGCGGTGATTCTCCATCGAACGGTGCGCGGGCTTCGGGCAGCATCCCTTCGAGTCATGCGTATAGGGTACGCGCGCGAGAAGCATTTTCCCGAATCGACCCCGACCCTCATCCGGGGGACGTCAGCTGGAGACGGGCGCGCAGGATTTCGTGAGGCCGGTTGGCTATGCTCGCAGCGTGGGCAAACCGAGCAGCACCGAGGTCAGCGATCGCATCGTGACGCTGCCGAACCTGCTGAGCTTTCTGCGTCTTGCTCTCGTACCGGTCTTTCTCATTCTTCTCGTCGAGGGGAACGACGTCGCTGCCCTCATCGTCCTCGGCGTCTCAGGATTCACCGATTTTCTCGATGGGTTCCTGGCACGACGCCTGAATCAAGTGACTCGTCTGGGGCAGATTCTCGATCCCGCAGCTGACAGGCTCTACATCGTTGCCGCGCTGCTCGGTCTGGGCTGGCGCGAGCTGATTCCGTTCTGGCTGGCGATCGTGATCGTCGCGCGCGATGTCATGCTGCTCGTGCTCGGCGGTGTGCTGGCCAAGCACGGAATTGGCGCGCTTCCCGTCGTGAAGACGGGGAAGGCGGCGACAGCGGCTCTCTTCGTCGGCCTGCCCCTCCTCATGCTCTCCGCGGCACTGCCGGACATTGGAGAGTACGCGCTCCCGTTCGGGCTCGCGTTCTCCGTTCTCGGTGCCGTGTTGTATTGGGCTGCGGGAATCATCTACGTTATTCAGACTCGCCGGTTGATTCTCGATCGGCCTGTTCCAGAGTCTGATTCATCAGATACGCTGGATACGTAAGGAGGACCACGGTGCCCCAACCCGAAAACAATCACCCGGCCACCGGTGTGATCAGGCGCGGATCCTCGCCGGACGATCACGCTGGCGGCGGACTGCACGACACCACTGTCGGCTACGGTGAAGACTTCAGCAACGCCCTTGCCGGGCTCGACGCCTCGGTTTCACGCGAGGAGCAGGAAGCGATCGCTGCTCTGCCCTCGGGGTCGGCCCTTCTCGTCGTGCGGCGCGGACCGAACGCGGGCGCGCGCTTCCTCCTCGACTCAGACATCACGTCGGTCGGGCGCCACCCCGAAGCCGACATCTTTCTCGACGACGTCACGGTCTCGCGCCGCCACGCCGAGTTTCGCCGTTCCGGCACGACGTTCGAGATCGCTGATCTCAACTCTCTCAACGGCACCTACTTCGACGGTGTGCGCATCGACACAGCCCTCTTGTCCGACGGAGCGGAAGTGCAGGTGGGCAAGTATCGCCTCACGTTCTACGCGTCGCGTCGAGACATGCGAACCACGACTGGAAGCTAGTGGCTGCGGGGGCTGCCAGGTCGCAGGCACCGGGGGCGCAACTCCTGAACATCGGTCAGGTGTTGGCGCGTCTGCGAGCAGACTTTCCTGATCTGTCAAACTCGAAGCTTCGTTTTCTCGAAGAGCAAGGTCTCGTCTCTCCATCGCGCACGGCGAGCGGATACCGCAAGTTCAGCATGGACGATGTGGAACGCCTGCGGCTCATCCTGTCGATGCAGCGCGACCACTACCTCCCGCTCAAGGTCATTCGCGTGTACCTGTCGGAACGAGACGCGGGGCGTTCGCCTGCGTTTCCCGGATTGCCAGACGGGTCAGCAACGCCGACGATCATTCCCGGGGGAAAGCGCTATAAGAAGAGCGACCTGCTCCGCGAGTCGGGAGCGACTCCGGCCTTGCTTGCGGACGCGATCTCGGCGTCGCTCATTCAGCCAGGAGAATCGTTTGGCGACGATGCGCTTGTCATGCTCTCGTCTCTCGTCAGCTTGCAGAAGTGCGGCATCGAGCCGCGGCATCTGCGGGGTTTTCGCACTGCGGCCGCCAGGGAAGTCGATCTCATCGAGAGTGCGCTGACGCCGATGCTTCGTCGCAAAGACGCGTCGAGCCGAGCCCGAGCTGCCGAACTCGCCGGTGACATCGCGAGCAGTCTCGAAACCGTTCGCACGAGTCTGGTGCGAACAGCACTAGGACGAATCAGTCCCGAGGCTTAGACTGTCGTCAGAGGAACTCTCGGACTCGACACGCCGACCTCGTTCGAGCGAATGTCGTACGCATATCGACCATCTGTCGATAGCGTAGAGGAAGCGCACTGAAAGCCGTGCGGAAGGAGCAAGGGAGAACGATGAGCGAACTCAGCCGCGACGATAGCGCTCGCTACGACCTTGGCCTTCTGTTCACCGACGGCCTTCCCGACCTCGACGCCGATGCCGGGTATCGAGGTGCCGTTGCGGCTCGCGCGGCGGGCATCAGCTATCGCCAGCTCGACTATTGGGCGAGAACAGGGCTCGTCGAACCGACGATCCGCAATGCGTCGGGATCAGGTACGCAGCGGCTCTACGGTTTTCGTGACATCCTCGTTCTCAAACTCGTGAAGCGACTGCTTGACACCGGGATCTCGTTGCAGCAGATCCGCACGGCCGTCAACCAGCTGCATGCCGCGGGGGTATACGACTTGGCGCAGACGACGCTCATGAGCGATGGTGCGAGCGTCTACCTGTGTACGTCGAACGATGAGGTTATCGACCTCGTGAGTCGAGGCCAGGGAGTCTTCGGCATCGCCGTGGGCAAGGTGCTGCGCGAGGTCGAGACCACGCTCATCGAGTTCGACCCGCAGGCTCCAGACCCGATGGATGAACTCGCTGCCCGACGCGCAGCCCGTAGCGCCTGACATCATCGCGTTGCGCCAGCGCGGTCTGACTCTCGCCGCTGATCGGCGCGTGACAGCGAATGCCGTCACGAGAACCGTCGTGTACTAGGAGACCGGTTCGATCGGCTCGGCTTTGTCGGCGGCGGCATTATCAGCGTACTCTCCGACACGGCCGGTGCGAAGCACTCGCTCAAGAAGCTGGTCAAAGCAGTGGGCGAGCTCTTGTGCGCTGTCGCCCGGCCAGATGTGCAGTGGCTTCGCCGCTCCCTGCGCTTGCTGTAGAGACGTGCGTTCAGGCAGCTGCGGGTTGAGAACAAGCGGTCCGAACATGTCCCGAAGCTCTTTGATACGGAACTGGTGTTCAAGGGACTGATTGCGCACGCGGTTCACGATGATTCCCAACGGCTGCAGCCGGGGGGAAAGCCCGCGCCTGATCTCTTCGATCGCGCGAAGTGCACGGTCGGCGGCGGCAACCGAGAAGAGGCCTGGTTCCGTGACGACGCTCACACGGTCGCTTGCCGCCCACGCCGTGCGCGTCAGCGCATTGAGCGAGGGCGCACAGTCGATGAGAACGAGGTCGTACTCGTTCTCCAAATAGGCGAGTGCTTCCTCAAGCTTCCAGATGTCACGGATCGAAGGATGAGGACCATCGAAATTGATGGCCGAGGGGCTGCCGATCATGACGTCGAGCTTGCCCGGATGGGTCGTGGTCCAGCCCGATGGAGCGATCGCCTGCCGCACGGTCTTCTCCTTCGGAGAAGTGAGCACGTCGGCGATATTGAGACGGCCGGACAGCGAGATGTCGAGTCCCGTTGAGACATCGGACTGCGGGTCGAGGTCCACAACGAGCGTGCGAACGCCTCGAGCGAACGCAGCCGACGCCAGTCCGAGACTGACCGTGGTCTTGCCGACGCCGCCTTTGAGGCTGCTGACGCTTAATACGTGCACAATCACATACGTTACCGTTACTAAGGTTGGAGAACCTAAATGTTGGCTGAGCGGTACAACGCCAAGGAGGACATCGCGTGTTCAAGAAGATTCTCGTTGCCAACAGGGGAGAGATCGCGATCCGGGCGTTCCGTGCCGCCTACGAACTCGGCGCCCACACGGTCGCTGTTTTCCCCCACGAGGATCGGAACTCGCTGCACCGCCTGAAGGCCGACGAAGCGTACGAGATCGGCGAACCGGGGCATCCTGTTCGCGCATATCTCAACGTTGACGAGATCATTCGAGTCGCACGGCATGCCGGCGCCGACGCCATCTATCCCGGATACGGATTTCTGTCCGAGAATCCCGAACTGGCCGAGAAAGCCGCTGCCGCGGGAATCGCCTTCATCGGTCCCGATACCTCGGTTCTCGAGATGGCCGGCAACAAGGTGACGGCGAAAGAGCATGCCATTGCCGCGGGCGTGCCCGTGCTTCGATCAACACCGGCATCGAACGATATCGATGTGCTCCTCGACGGTGCAGACGCCGTCGGGTTCCCGCTGTTCGCGAAGGCCGTCGCTGGTGGCGGTGGGCGCGGCATGCGACGCGTCGAAACGAAGGACGCTCTTGCGCCTGCGCTTGCCGAGGCGATGCGAGAAGCAGACAGCGCATTCGGCGACCCGACGATGTTTCTCGAACAGGCGGTCATCCGCCCACGGCACATCGAAGTGCAGATCCTCGCCGACAGCGATGGAGACACGATCCATCTGTTCGAACGTGACTGCTCCGTGCAGCGACGCAATCAGAAGGTCGTCGAGATCGCCCCCGCTCCCAACATCAGCGACGAGCTTCGGCAGTCGCTTTACCGGGATGCTGTCGCCTTCGCGAAGTCCATCGGCTACGTGAACGCGGGCACTGTCGAGTTTCTCGTCGACACTGCCGGGGAACGCGCTGGCGAGCACGTGTTCATCGAGATGAATCCGCGCATTCAGGTCGAGCACACGGTGACAGAAGAAGTCACCGACGTCGACCTCGTTCAGTCTCAGATGCGCATCGCCTCAGGCGAGAGCCTCCACGACCTGGGACTGTCGCAGGAGTCGCTGACGCTGAGGGGAGCAGCGCTTCAGTGCCGCATCACGACCGAAGACCCGACGCAGGGATTCCGGCCCGACACCGGCAAGATCACGACGTATCGCTCTCCCGGCGGCAGCGGGGTTCGTCTTGACGGCGGCACGATCAACCCCGGCGCCCAGATCAGCCCCCATTTCGATTCGATGCTGACCAAGATGACGTGCCGCGGTCGGGACTTTCCGACAGCCGTGGCTCGTGCCCGCCGCGGGCTCGCAGAATTCCGTATTCGGGGTGTCGCCACGAACATCCCGTTTATCCAGGGCGTCCTCGACGACCCGTCGTTCCTCGCGGGAGACATCAGCACTTCGTTCATCGAGGAACGCCCGGAGCTCCTGCAGGGACGCACGTCGAAAGACCGCGGCACGAAGGTGATGAACTGGCTCGCTGACGTCACCGTCAATCAGCCGAACGGCCCCCGCCCCGTCGGCATCAATCCCGAAGAGAAGCTTCCCCACATCGACCTGGGGTCTCCGGCGCCCGCGGGCTCCCGCCAGCGGCTGCTCGAGCTCGGCCCGCGCAACTTTGCGATCGATCTTCGCGATCAGACGGCGCTCGCGGTCACCGACACGACGTTCAGAGACGCCCACCAGTCGCTTTTGGCCACACGCGTTCGCACAAAGGAGCTGCTGCGCGTCGCTCCCTATGTTTCCCGGCTGACACCGGAGCTGCTCTCGGTCGAAGCCTGGGGAGGGGCAACGTACGATGTTGCGCTGCGGTTCCTCGGCGAAGACCCGTGGGAGCGCTTGGAGAGCCTGCGAGAGGCGCTGCCGAACGTGGCGATCCAGATGCTGCTTCGGGGACGAAACACCGTCGGCTATACGCCGTACCCGACCGAGGTCACCGACGCCTTCGTCGCTGAAGCCTCGCGCACGGGCGTTGACATCTTTCGCATCTTCGACGCCCTCAACGATGTTGACCAGATGCGTCCGGCGATCGAGGCTGTACTCGCGACGGATCGCTCCGTTGCCGAGGTCGCCGTCTGCTACACCGGCGACCTCCTGAATCCCGACGAGGACCTCTACACTCTCGACTACTATCTGCGCCTCGCCGACCAGATCGTCGACGCCGGCGCTCACATTCTCGCGGTCAAAGACATGGCGGGTCTTCTGCGCCCGGCGGCGGCCGCAACGCTCGTCTCAGCCCTGCGCGAGCGCTTCGACCTGCCCGTGCATGTGCACACGCACGACACCGCAGGCGGGCAGCTCGCGACTCTGCTTGCGGCTGCGCAGGCCGGGGCGGATGCTGTTGACGTCGCATCTGCTCCCATGTCGGGAACCACGAGCCAGCCATCGGCCTCCGCGCTTGTCGCTGCGCTGGCAAACACAGAGCGCGATACCGGACTGTCACTCACGAACGTGTCGGACCTCGAACCTTACTGGGAATCGGTGCGGCACCTGTATCGCCCGTTCGAGTCGGGACTGCCCGGTCCCACCGGTCGCGTGTACAAGCACGAGATTCCCGGCGGGCAGCTGTCCAATCTTCGTCAGCAGGCGATCGCGCTCGGGCTCGAGAACGACTTCGAGCTGATCGAGGACATGTATGCGGCCGCCGACGCGATACTCGGACGAGTTCCCAAGGTGACGCCCTCATCGAAGGTCGTAGGCGATCTTGCGCTGCATCTCGCCGCAGTGCGCGCTGACCCGCGCGACTTCGCTGAGAACCCCGACAGATACGACATTCCCGACTCTGTCATCGGATTCATGGCCGGAGAACTGGGGGAGCTGCCGGGAGGCTGGCCCGAGCCGTTCCGTTCGAAGGTGCTCAGCGGAAGAGACATCACGATCGGAACCACTCCGCTGAGCACCGAAGACAGCGCGCGGCTGAACGGCACGTCGGCCGAACGGCGTGCTGCGCTGAACCGTCTGCTGTTCCCCGCTCCGACCCGGCAGTTCGAGCAGCGCCGCGAGCTCTTCGGAGACCTATCCGTGCTCGAGACGGCTGACTACCTCTACGGTCTCGAGCAGGGGCGCGAGACGTATGTTGAGATCGCGAAGGGTGTGCGCCTGTACGTTGGTCTTGAGGCCGTTGGCGAGCCCGATTCCAAGGGGATGCGCACGGTCATGGTGATTCTGAACGGGCAACTTCGCCCCGTTTTCGTACGCGACAGATCAGTCGAGGTCGAGACGAAGGCGGCAGAGAAAGCAGACGTGAGCAGGCCCGGTCAGGTGGCCGCACCGTTCTCCGGTGTCGTGACGGTCAAGGTGTCTCCAGGAGACCAGGTCGAAGCCGGTCAGGCCGTCGCCTCGATCGAAGCGATGAAGATGGAGGCCGCGATCACGAGTCCGGTCGGCGGCACGGTGGAACGCGTCGCCATCAATTCGCCTCAGCAGGTCGAGTCCGGGGATCTGATCGTGTCGGTCACGGCATCCTGAGCAGGGGCGGGCGTCCGGCTCGCTCGCTGTTCATTACACTGTTCACGGACGATTTTGGCGCTCGTGTGCGCCGCAACCCCTAGGAGCATCATCACCATGCCCTCGAAGCATGACGAAAGAAAGCCCGCTGAGCCGGAGAGCGACAGCAGAGAACTGGCTTCCTCACCTGAGAAGCCGCAACTCCGCAGCCAGACCATCAGCGTCACGATTCCCACGAGCCACGATGACGAACTCGACGATGACGATGTGATCCGCGACGACGTCGTGAAGCGCGTCGACAGCGATCCGGCAACCGGGACATCTGCACCTGCTGCGACGACGGCAAAGTCGGACCCGAAAGTACCCTCTCCGACGCCCGCGGCCGGGGGCGTCGGCAGTGCACAGAAGGCGGCGCCACGCCAAAAGAAGGCAGCCGCATCACAGAAGTCCTCCGGGTCAACTCCCGCACCTGTATCGCCCGCCATGGAACGGCCGAAGCAGCGCGCGACGGAAAAGCAGACCTCGTCAGCACCAGCCGGGAGCAGCGCGAAGAGCTCGGCCGGCGCTGGACCAGCGACATCGGGGACGCAGGCCGCTGAGCACGCCGCATCCAGCGCACCCGCAGCATCCGCTCGACCGGAGGAGACTGCTCAGGTAAAGAGCATGAGCGCTCGTCAAGCTACCAACGGCGGATCGGAGAGCGCGAGCATGCTCACGGCGGAGCGTCTTCTCGACGATCGGAGCGCCCGCGGGCGGGCGCCGGACGGCGGCATCCAACGGTTCGTCTATCGGGCGACAGGGCAGCTCGTCAACCTGGGCGACAGCAGGAAGGCACGCGCTCGCAAGGACCTGACGCACCGCATCGCCAAGCCCTTCGCCGGTGCAGCCCGCTTCGTTCCGGTGATCACGCGCAAGGGCGGTGTCGGCAAGACGACCGTCTCTCTGCTGCTCGGCATGGCGCTCGCCGATGCGCGGGAAGATCGCGTCATCGCTATCGACGCGAACGCCGACCGAGGCACTCTGTGCGACCGCGTGAGGGGAACAAGCGACTATACGGTGAGGGACGCCATCAGACGCACCGGCGACATCACCGGATACACCGAATTCTCGACGCTCGTCGCTCGCGACGAGACGCGGCTCGATGTTCTCGCCTCCGAGACCGACCCCGCCGTCTCGTCTGCGCTGAGCGACGCCGATTACGGAGTCGTCGCATCTCTCGCCTCGCAGTACTATTCGATGATCATCACCGACTCCGGCGCCGGAATGGTGCACGATGTCATGCGCGCAACGCTTGATCATGCCGACAGCGTCGTCATCGTGTCGGGGACGAGCATCGACGAGGCGCGCCTGACGTCAGAGACGATCTCATGGCTGGAGGCGAACGGTCACACGCAGCTGGCCAAGAACGCTGTCGTCGCCATCAACAGCCGCACGTCGTCACGCTCAATGGTGAAGCTCGACGAGCTTGACGCGCACTTTTCGTCTCGCGTGCGTGCCGTGACGCGAATTCCCTACGATCCAGTGCTGGCTTCTGGTGCTGCCGTCGACTTCGACGCGCTTCGACCGGAGACCCGCCACGCTGCTCGACTGCTTGCAGCATCCGTCGTCGACGGCCTCCCAGCCCAACGTCCGACACTCGCGGTTCAGTGAAGGGAACACAGACATGACCGAACGCACCATTCGACTTTTCGGCGATCCAGTGCTGAAGGCGCCGTGCGAGGAGATCACGACGATTGACGACGGCGTCCGAGCACTGATCACCGACCTTCTCGATTCCGTTCAGCTTCCCGGACGCGCCGGCGTGGCGGCGAACCAGATCGGAGTCGGGCTGCGGGCGTTCAGCTACAACGTCGATGGCAGCGTCGGCTATGTGATCAACCCGGTCATCGCTGAGGTTCGGGGCGACAAGGAGCTCATCGACGAGGGCTGCCTTTCGGTTCCGGAGCAGTGGCACCCGACTCCACGGCACCCGTATGCGAGAGTGACGGGGATCGACCTTGATGGACGAGCGGTAACGGTAGAGGGAACGGGCGTGCTCGCGCAGGCCCTGCAGCACGAGGTCGATCATCTCGACGGGTACGTGTACCTCGACCGTCTCGAGAGGGACGAGCGCCGCTCCGCGATGAAGCAGGTTCGAGAGTCCGACTGGTTTTAAACCGGTGGCAGGGTGCGCTGATCATGCACCCCGCCACCTTCTCGGTCAGGAGAGCGAGAGGCCCTGAGTGGGCTGCGGCGTCGTGTACATCCGCTCGATCGTGTCGGCGAAGTCCTTCACGATCACGCCTCGCTTGATGCTCAGCTTCGGCGTGAGGTGGCCAGAGCTTTCGGTGAACTCCGTGTCGAGAATCTCGAACTTGCGGATCGACTCTGCTCGCGAAACCCGTGTGTTCGCGGCGTCGATGGCACGTTGAACCTCAGCGAGGACTACAGGATGCGTCGCGGCCTCAGCGACCGACATCGACGCGTCCTGACCGTTGTTCTGCAGCCAGGTCGGCAGCATCTCGGAGTCGAGAGTCACGAGCGCGGCAATGAACGGCTTCTGGTCGCCGACAACGACGATCTGACCGACGATGGGGTTTGCGCGCACGGGATCCTCGAGAACCGCAGGCGCGACGTTCTTGCCGCCGGCGGTCACGATGATCTCCTTCTTGCGGCCGGTGATTGTGAGAAACCCATCATCGTCGAGAGCGCCGAGGTCGCCTGTGCAGAACCAGTCATCGACAAAGGTCTCCGCTGTCGCTTCTGGGTTGTTCCAGTACTCCTTGAAGACGTCGATGCCCTTGACCTGGATCTCGCCGTCGTCTGCGATTCGCACGCTCATGCCGGGAAGCGGTGGTCCGACGGTTCCGATCCTCGACGCCGAGGGCGTATTCACTGTCGCCGGTGCCGTGGTCTCTGTCAGACCGTACCCTTCGAGGATCGTGATTCCCAGTGCATGGAAGAAGTGCCCGAGCCGCGCGCCGAGCGGAGCAGAGCCTGAGACCGCATAGCGCACGTTCCCGCCCATTGCTGCTCGTAGCTTGGCGAACACCAGCCGGTCGAAGAGCATGAACCGCATCTTCAGACCGAACGGCACAGACCCGGACTCGAGCGCCTTGCTGTACTCGATGGCCGTAGCCGCCGCCTTGCGGAAGATCTTTCCCTTGCCACCGGCCTCCGCCTTCTGCTCAGCGGAGTTGTACACCTTCTCGAACACGCGAGGCACGGCAAGGAGGAACGTCGGTTTAAACGAGCCAAGCGATTCGAGAAGCCGGCTCGTGTCCGGCTGGTGGCCGACTTTCACGCCGGCGTGAATGGCGAGAACGGCGATGAACCGCGCGAAGACGTGCGCCATGGTGATGAACAAGAGTGTCGACGAACCGGGAGCGACGACCTCCTTCATCGCGACTGCAGCGTTGCGCGACAGCTCGACGAAGTTCGAGTGCGTGAGGACGCAGCCTTTCGGCCTGCCCATTGAGCCCGAGGTATAGATGAGCGTGGCCATGTCCTCGCCTGTGGCGAGTGCGCGCCGGCGCTCGATCTCGCTGTCGTCGACGTCGGAGCCGCTCTGAGACAGCTTGTCGATATCTCCGAGGTGAAGCTGCCACACCGTGCCCACGTCGGGGAGTTCTCCGTGCACCTCATCGAAACGGGCAAAGTGCTCTGGCGTCTCGACGATCATCGCCGTCGCGCCGGAGTCGCTGAGGATCCACTGGATCTGTGACGGCGAGCTCGTGTCGTAGACGGGAACGAGCACAGCGCCTGCGAACCACGCGGCGAAATCGACGAGACTCCATTCGTAGCTCGTCTTGCACATGAAGCCGATCTTGTCTCCCGGGTTGATGCCCGCAGAGACGAAGCCCTTCGCCAGTGCCGTCACCTGACGGAGAAACTCCGAGCTCGACACATCCGTCCAGCCATCCCCGGAAGGAACCGAGAAGAGGGCGGCGTCGGGGGTCGCCTTGACTCGATCGAGCAAGAGGTCAGAGGCGTTTGCCTGAGGGTCGGCAGGGACGAGGGGCGGTACGGTGTGGTGGTCCACAGTAGCTCCTTCGGTACGTGGTCGGGTACGGCTTCCTCTACTCTAAAGTGAGGACGCCTGCGTAGACGCGATCGGCCGCGGCCGCTCGGGGATTTCCCTGCACGGAACGCGCAGGAGCAAGCCATTTTTTGTGGGATTCGTCAGTTCGCGCGACATAATCATGTGTGGAGGTAGAGCGTGCACGCCATCGGGATCGACATCGGGGGAACCAAGATCGCCGGCGCCGTCGTCGATGACGATGGCGTGATCGTCGCCGAAGACCGCGTTCCGTCGCCCGCACGCGACAGCTCGGCCATTGAGGATGCTGTCGTCGAGATGGTCTCCCGGCTCCGAGACGGACGAGAGATTGCGGGAGTCGGAGTCGCGGCAGCCGGTTTCATCGACGCCGCGCAGTCCACGGTGTATTACGCCCCCAACCTCAGCTGGCGCAATGAGCCCTTCCGCGCCAAGCTGACCGCGCGTCTGTCGATGCCCGTCGTCATCGAGAACGACGCGAACGCTGCGGGTTGGGCGGAATTCCGATTCGGAGCAGCTCAGCTGGTGAGCGACATGGTGATGCTGACGATCGGAACCGGCGTCGGCGGTGCGATCGTCACGGGCGACGAACTCTTTCGCGGGGGGTTCGGAACCGGAGGCGAGCTCGGGCACATCCGCCTTGTTCCCGGAGGACTGCCATGCGGATGCGGAGTTCGCGGCTGTCTCGAGCAGTACGGGTCAGGGCGCGCGCTCGGCCGCCTCGCCGATGAGCTTGCGGATGCTGGGGGAATCGGACAAGTGCTCGCCGATAAGCGTGAAGCGGCGGGCGGTACGCTTTCTGGCGCAGACATCTACGAACTCATCGTCGCAGGAGATGGCGGCGCCATCACGGCTCTGCGTCGCCTCGGCTCGTACATCGGCCAGGGCTGCGCGACACTCGGAGCGGTGCTGGATCCGCAGATGTTCGTCATCGGCGGCGGTGTCGCTCAGGCAGGGGAGCTTCTGCTTGAGCCCGTGCGATCGGCATATCTCGACAGCCTGCCTGCACGCGGATTCCACCCGGAGCCGGAGTTCGTGATCGCGGAACTGGTTAACGACGCTGGGGTTGTCGGAGCCGCGGACCTTGCCCGCATCGCGGCCGCCAAACAAGAGGCTTAGTCCTCACGCGAGATACTGTTATCTACGATGTTCTACTGGATCATGAAGAACGTGATCGTCGGCCCCCTGGTGACGGCGATCTTCCGGCCATGGGTCGTCGGCGCCGAGAATGTTCCCACGAAGGGGCCCGCGATCATCGCGAGCAACCATCTCTCCGTGATCGATTCGATCTTTCTCCCGCTGTATCTCGACCGCCGCATCTCGTTTCTCGCCAAGAGCGACTACTTCACGGGAAAAGGCCTTAAGGGCTGGGCGACGCGAGCCTTCATGAACGCAACGGGACAGCTTCCGATCGACCGCTCGGGCGGAAAAGCGTCGGAGGCGTCGCTCAACACCGGTCTCGGGGTTCTCGGGCGCGGTGAGCTTCTGGGCATCTACCCCGAGGGCACGCGCAGTCCTGATGCCCGCATGTACCGGGGGCGCACGGGGGTCGCACGCATGGTTCTCGAGGCCGGCGTCCCGATCATTCCCGTTGTCATGGTCAACACCGAGCAGATCATGCCGATCGGTACGACGGTGCCGCGCATCAAGCGACCGGGACTGATTTTCGGCGAGCCCCTCGATTTCAGCCGCTTCGAAGGCCTCGAGGGGGATCGCTTCATTTTGCGCTCCGTGACAGACGAGCTGATGTACGAGCTTCAGAAGCTCAGCAAGCAAGAGTACGTGGACGTGTACGCGACGACAGTGAAGGACAAGCAGTCTCGCGTTTCACGGTAGGCTGAAAACCGCGCATTGCGCACGTCCGCCCTCCGCTCTCAAGAGAAATAGGAACGCCCGTGACAACGTCAAACGACCCGGTAGTGAAGGCTGATGAATCAGTGATCGCCGGTCTCGACTATTGGCGCGAGCTTCCGATCAAGCAGCAGCCGGAGTGGCCGGATCAGGATGCTGTCGCTGAGGTTTCGCGTGAGATCGAGACGCTGCCGCCCCTCGTCTTCGCCGGTGAGGTCGACCTTCTCCGGGAGCGCATCGCTCGTGCCGCCAGCGGAGAGGCGTTTCTCTTGCAGGGCGGCGATTGTGCAGAGACCTTCGCCGGAGCGACCGCAGATCAAATCCGCAATCGGGTCAAGACGATCCTCCAGATGGCCGTCGTGCTCACCTACGGCGCCTCGATGCCCGTCATCAAGATGGGACGCATGGCGGGTCAGTTCGCCAAGCCGCGCTCGCGCGATACCGAGACGCGCGGCGATGTGACGCTTCCCGCCTACCGAGGCGACATCGTCAACGGCTACGACTTCACCCCGGAGTCACGACGCGCAGATCCGAACCGGCTCCTGCGCGGGTACCACATGGCCGCGTCGACGCTGAACCTCATTCGCGCGTTCACACAGGGAGGCTTCGCCGATCTGCGAGAAGTGCACTCGTGGAACAAAGGATTCGCCGCGAACCCCGCGAATCAGCGCTACGAGCACCTCGCGAAGGAGATCGATCGCGCAATCAAGTTCATGGAGGCCGCTGGTGCGGACTTCGACGAGCTCAAGCGCGTGGAGTTCTACACGGCGCACGAGGGGCTGCTCATGGATTATGAGCGCCCCATGACGCGCATCGACTCGCGCACGGGTCAGCCGTACAACACCTCTGGACATTTCATCTGGATCGGCGAGCGAACTCGCGACCTCGACGGTGCGCACGTCGACTTCCTGTCGCGCGTGCACAACCCGATCGGCGTCAAACTCGGTCCGACGACGTCGGCCGATGACATGCTGCGACTCATTGACAAGCTCGACCCCGAGCGCCGTCCCGGACGGCTCACGTTCATCACGCGCATGGGTGCGGGAAAGATTCGCGACGCGCTTCCGCCTCTTCTCGAGCGCATCAAGAACGAAGAAGCCAACCCTCTCTGGGTTACGGACCCGATGCATGGCAACGGCATCACGACGCCCACCGGCTACAAGACGCGCCGTTTCGATGACGTCGTCGACGAGGTCCGCGGCTTCTTCGAAGCTCACAGGGCCGTCGGAACCCACCCGGGAGGAATCCACGTCGAGCTCACGGGCGACGACGTGACCGAGTGCCTCGGCGGGTCCGAGCACATCGACGAAGAGACGCTCGCAACGCGCTACGAGTCCCTGTGCGATCCGCGACTCAATCACATGCAGTCGCTCGAACTCGCCTTCCTCGTTGCCGAGCAGCTGGGGAACGCTTAAGGCTCGGGGCGCAGCGACGTGGGGTGCAACCGTCGGGTCGCCCCACGTCGCTCGTCTAAAGGTTGGCGACGATCGTCACGGTTGAGCCGCGCTTGATCATCTTTCCCGCGGCAGGGTCCGTCGAGTCGACGGCGAAAAGATCGTTGATGACGGCGTCCCAATACTGTTCGGGAATGTTCGAGTCGATCGTCACGGCGAAGTCGTCGTCTTCAAGCGTCTGCTTTGCTTCGTTCACCGTCATTCCCACAACGTCGGGCACCTGAACGAGGTCCTGACCCTTCGAGACGACAAGGTCGACGCTGTCTCCTGGCGCGAGCGGAGTGTCGTAGTGGGCTGAGATCACGTTGCCCTTCGCGACCGAATCGCTGAACTTCTCAGAGACAGAGCCAAGGGCGAGACCGGCCTCATCGAGCGCTGCCGTCGCGGCATCCTGCGACTGCCCGACGAGCTCGGGCACCGCGCCGACCGAGACGACGAAGTCAACGGTCTTCCCCTGGAAGGTGTCGGCGCCCGCCGTCACGTCTTCACCGTCGATGGATGCTGCAATCACGCCGTCTGCAGCTACGTCCGATGTGAATTGGTAGGCGGCGTCGCCGACGATCAGACCAAGGTCCTCGACGGTAGCCTTCGCGTCGTCGAAGCTCACGCCCGCCAGCGACGGGAGAGTCTCGGGCTTCGGCCCGAGCGAAACATTCACGGTGACGGTCGAGTTGGGGTACACGAGATCTCCCGCTGCGGGATCTGTGCTGGTGACGGCACCCTTCTCGACCTCGAGGCTGTACTCTTCACCAGGCTCGACGATGAGGCCGAGGTCGCTCAGCGCGGCGGCGGCTTTGTCAGGGGAGCCGCCCACGAGGTTGTCGGGCACGGCGACGCGCGATCCAGGGCCCGTGCCGAAATACCAGCCCGTGCCTCCCACGACAGCGCAGAGCAGCACCACGATCAGGAACATCCACAGCCCCTTGCGGCGCCGCCGATCGACGGTGGCGGTGAGCTGCTTGACCGAGCCCGTCGTGGCGATCATGGGGCCGAGCGGGTCTGTGGTACCCGTTGTCGATCGCTGAGGCTCGAACGAGGTCGTCGCGCCCAGTGCAACCGTGTCATCCAGAGGAAGCACCGAGGTGTGCTGAACCGGCATGCTCGAGAGCGTGTACCCGAGCTCTGCCTCGACCTCGTGAAGCCGGTCGAGCATTTCCTGCGCGTCAGCCGGTCGCTCGTCAGGGTCGCGTTCCGTGGCCCAGAGCACCATGTCGTCGATCTCGTCCGGTATGTCGGCGGCTCGGGTGCTGGGGCGCGGCACAGAATCATTCGCGTGCTGATAGGCGATCTGCATGGGCTGCTCGCCTTTGTACGGCTGCTCGCCTGTGAGCATCTCGTACATCATGATGCCGAGCGCGTAAATGTCGCTTCTGGTGTCTGCCGTGCCCCGCGTGACGAGTTCGGGGGAGAGGTATGCGATGGTTCCCAGCAGCGCTTGTCCCGTCGCCGTGTTCGCCGACGCCGCTCGGGCGAGGCCGAAATCGCTGATCTTGATGCGCCCGTCGTCGGCGAGCAGCACGTTCTCTGGCTTCACGTCGCGGTGCACGATGCCTGCCCTGTGTGCCGAGGCGAGTCCTGTGAGCACAGCATCCATGATGTCGACGACGTGCTGTGGCGAGAGAGCGCCGTGGTCTCGAAGCAGCTCGCGCAGCGTGATGCCCGGCAGGTACTCCATGACCAGATAGGCCATGTCGCCATCCTGCCCCTGGTCGAAGACGCTGACGACGTGCGGGTCCGCGAGCCGAGCAGCGGAGCGTGCCTCTTGCACGAAGCGATTCGTGAACGCCTGATCGTCGCTCAGGTGACCGTGCATGACCTTGATGGCGACACGCCGCTCCAGCCGATGGTCTGTGGCGACGTAGACTGTGGCCATGCCGCCTCGCGCGATGCGCGAGCGCACCTCGTATCGACCGTCGATCACACGGCCGATCAGAGGGTCGGTCTGCTGGCTAGTCGTCACGACACGAGTCTACGAAGAGCACACTGAGTGCACGCACGGACACACGGAGTGTGTGCCTAATTCGCCGAGCTTCGTTATGGGATTGTCAGCCAAGCTGTGCGAGCCAGGCGCGGGCCGACGTCTCCCACTTCGCATACGCATCGGGGTAGGCCGAGACCTGCACAGCCTGCGCCGCCTCCGTCACCGACATGTTCTTCCACCCGGAGATATCGAGCAGGCCCCGCGTCTTTCCCGATACGCCGACGAAGAACGCCTTCGCTGCGTATTCCGGGTTCATGATCTGCTCTTCGGTTCCCCAGCCCTGACTCGTTCGCTGCTGGAAGAGGCCGAGTGAGTCACGATCGCCGTGGTCGACGTTGCGCAGGCTTGACTCCTGCATGGCCGCCGCGAGGGCGACGACGAGCCCGTAGTCGCTGACACCAAGCGATCGACCGACCCGGATGATGGTCTGGGCGTTCGTCGACATTTCGGCGGTGAGCGGTGTGACCGAGTCGTCCGTCACCTTCTTCGACGATTCGGATTCGGGCGACGCCTTGCCGGGGATCGTGAGCGTTTGGCCGACGTAGATGATGCTCGTCCACGACAGTCCGTTTGCGTCGAGAATCGCTTGAATGCTGACGGCGTGCGTAGCCGCGATGCTGCTGACCGTGTCGCCCGAGACGACCGTGTACGTCCCGCCTTTCGACGTCGAGTCACGTGAATCGGACTTCTTCGACTCGGACTTCTTCGACTCAGAGTGGCTCGACGATGCACCGGGGACCGTGAGCTTCTGGCCGGGGTAGATCACCGACGACCACGACAGATCGTTCGCGTCGAGAACCGATTGCGTGCTGACGCCGAACGACGACGCGATGGCGCCGACGGTGTCTCCGGATACGACCGTGTAGGTGCTGCCCGTCGACGACCCGCTGCTCTTCGACTCGGTCTCAGGAGTGGACGATGGCGCGGAGGCGCCCGGAATGGTCAGCTTCTGGCCCGGGTAGATGACGCTTGACCACGACAGGCCGTTCGCATCGAGAACCGATTGTGTGCTGACGCCGAACGACGACGCGATTCTGCTGACGGTGTCTCCCGACGTGACGACGTGAACTGCCGCGGTCGAGGCACTCGCCGCTGCCGGTGACGCCGTTCCAGTACTGCCCGCGGTGAGAGCGAGAGTCTGCCCCTCGTGAACAGAGCTGTCCGATGCCAGTCCGTTGAGGGCCGCGACCGTCCCGGCGTCGAGACCGAACCGGGTCGCGATGACGTGGAGAGTGTCGCTTGAGCTGACCGTGTACGACGCCGGGGCCGGAAGAAAATGCGGCTTCTGGGTCGGAAGCCCGGATCCGCGGGTGAATCCATCGGGTCCATAGTCGGCGGTGTCGTGCTCGGCTGCGCTCGCCGGCGCAATGTGCATTCCGGCGGCCACGGCGCTCATGAGCGCAATCGGCACGATGCCTCTTGTGACGCGTGTCGTCGGCATCCTGTTCCCCCTCGATTTGTCATACAACGTCCCAACCGTGGCACAGGCGTGTGAAGCGTGTCAATAAACGAGAACAGTGAGATGTGTGTTATTTGACGGATTACTGAGGCTGGAGTTATCAGTGTTGTAAATGTGGCGAACGTTATAAAACAATTCTGTCTTGAAGAATCCAGATGGATGCTGGTGTGCGCCGCCGCTGGCCCGCGGTGCCGAACCGTGCGACACTCAAACGGTGACCCAACACGCCGCTGCATTTGAATGGCACACCATCCCTGACCTCGCCGAAATTCTCGATCTCAAGCTCAGCCGAGTGCGCCGGCTGATCGAGGAGCGGCATCTTCTCGCCGTGCGTCGAGAGGGTGTGCTTGTCGTTCCCGCGGACTTCGTTCGCGATGGGGAGCCCCTCAAGGAGCTTCGCGGCACGATTATTCTGCTCGCCGACGCCGGGTTCGATGACGAAGAGATCCTCGCGTGGCTTCTCGAAACCGACGACGCCATCGGGGACACGCCACTCAATGCGCTGCGAGCCGGACGGAAGTCGGAGGTGCGCCGCGTCGCCCAGGCCCTCGCCTAGGCGTCACGCTGTGTGACAGCATCCGCGAGTGCCATGAGCCCGTCGACGGCTGTTGCGTTCATAGGCGCATCTTCCAGGGCGCTCGTCGCCTTGCTGACCTCGTCGCTGATGCGCTCTTCGAGGCGCGCCTCCGCCCCGCTTTCGCGGATCATGGTCTGAACGCGCTCGATATCGGCGTCGGTGAGCTCCGGGTTGCCGAGAAGCCGATCGAGTTCGGCGCGCTGCTGGGTGGAGACCGCCGTGCGTGTGAGCCCGATGAGCACCGTTCGCTTCCCCTCTCGAAGATCGTCGCCGCTGGGCTTGCCCGTCACGGTTGAGTTGCCGAACACGCCGAGAAGGTCGTCGCGCAGCTGGTAGGCGATGCCGAGGGGAAGTCCGTAGGCGCGAAGTGCGCCGATCTGCTCGTGGCTCCCGCCCCCCGCGAGCGCACCGAGGGAAAGCGGAGCCTCGATGCTGTACTTGGCCGACTTGAAGGTGGCGACCGTCTCGGCACGTTGGATCTGCTCTGCGTCACTGTGCGTCGACCAGGACTGCTCTTCAAGGATGTCGAGAAACTGCCCCGCGGTCACCTCCGTGCGCATGCGCCGAAACTCATCACGTGCGCTCCGGGCCGCCTCGGCGTCGTGCAGTGCAGCGAGAGCATCGTCGAGCAGCTCATCGCTCCAGCCCAGAAGCAGATCTCCGAGCAGAATCGCCGCAGAGCGGCCATACTCCGCGGAGTCGCCCGCCCATGCAGCGTCGCGATGCTGCGCTTCGAATCGACGGTGTGCAGATGGACGGCCCCGGCGCGTGTCTGAGTTGTCGATGATGTCGTCGTGGACGAGCGCGGCTGCGTGAAAGATCTCGAGCGCGGCGCCGGCGCCGACGATGGGGGACGATGCGTCTGTCGCGGATTCGCCCGTGACGGCAAACCAGCCCTGGTGGCAGAACCGCGCCCTGAACCGCTTTCCACCACTGAGAAACTCCCTTGAGAAGCCAGAGAATTCCGTCGCCTCGTGCGCGACACGGGCGAGAATAGTCGTGCGCGCGTCGAGAAATTCGTCGAGTCGGTTCTGGATGAACGTGAGGAGACGTTGTGGATCGGGCACGCATCTAGCCTAGCCACAGGCGGTCGGGATAGAATCGGTGTAGACATTGAGTCGCATCCGAACTCGTGAGAAGGGGGAAGGCGATGCCACTATCAGAACAGGAGCAGAAGCTCCTCGATGAGATGGAGCGTCACCTCTACAGGAATGACGCAGATTTCGTCTCGACGTCGGGAGACCGACGGGGACGCCCCTCGTATCGCAGCATCGCCCTGGGCAGCCTCGTGGTGCTCGTCGGCATCGCTGCTCTCGTCGCTGCTGTGATGATTCAGCAGCCGATCGTCGGAGTGATCGGCTTCGTCGTCATGCTCGGCGGCGTGCTCTTGGCAATGAAGCCATCGAAGAACGCTCCCGCGCCATCGGGCGAGAGTGCACGGCAGGCGCGAACAGGGAACAGCCGTGGCAATCTTATGGACAAGCTGAACGACCGATGGGATCGCCGGCAGGATAACGACCGCTGACAATGATGTAGCTTCGGCGGGAGCCCGGAGAAGGACCGACCTGAGGGTCGGTCCTTTTTGTCGTTAACGGGAGTTTCTCGGACCATCCTCCACTTTGCCCCACCACGGCTGCGCGAGCTGACAGCATCCTGTCGTTTTTGACTCTGGTCGGTCGATCGCGACACAACGCACGTGATGATTCACGGTTCAACGCTGCATTCTGCGCCAATTACGGCAAACTTCCTCCACTACTCTCCACTGCCATTTTCTTTGTGTTTCCGCGGAAGTTCTCGGTACGTTTGGAGCAATTGCGGTCAAGTGCTTCAGTTTGTGGATGTTTGTGGAGTAAAGTGGAGCATATCTCCACGTTGGCCGGCGAAAAAGGGGGGGGAGGGTCCGATGTTTCTCGGCACGTACTCTCCGAAGCTGGACGACAAAGGGCGCATCATTCTTCCGGCGAAGTTTCGCGATGAGCTTGCAGGAGGCGTCGTGATGACACGCGGCCAGGAGAACTGCATCTACGTGTTCAGCACGCGCGAGTTCGAGGAGATGCACGAGAAGATCCGGCAGGCCCCGGTGACCTCGAAGCAGGCACGCGATTATCTGCGCGTCTTCCTCTCGGGAGCGAGTCCTGAGACGCCCGACAAGCAGAACCGCATAACGATTCCGCAGAACTTGCGCACGTACGCGGGTCTCGATCGTGAGCTGACCGTCATCGGTGCGGGAAGCCGTGCCGAGATCTGGGACTCGGAGGCGTGGGAGACCTACCTCGCCGAGCAGGAGTCCGCGTTCTCCGATACAGCGGAGGAGGTGATCCCGGGACTGTTCTGATCCCTCGTCGCCGACTCCCAGCCGTTGGCGCCCTGACACACTTCCCCGGTGCCAGGTCGAACGGATGGGGATCAGCGATGAGGGCCCGGCAAACACCATGGCACGCAACGACATTCACACCCCGGTACTTCTCGACCGCTGCGTCGAACTGCTCGCGCCCGCTCTCGAGGGCGAAGCCCGAATCGTCATCGACGCGACCCTCGGGCTCGGCGGGCACAGCGAGGCGATGCTCGAGCGGTTTCCTGATGTTCACCTCGTCGGCATCGACAGGGACGCAGACGCTCTCGAGCTCGCGGGCGAGCGGCTCTCACCGTTCAGCGACCGAACGACCCTCGTCAAAACGGAGTACGACGACATCGCCGGCGCGCTCGATCAGGCAGGAGTCGATCGCGTCGACGGCATCCTCTTCGATCTCGGTGTCTCGTCTCTGCAGCTCGACAGGGCCGAGCGCGGATTCTCGTACTCGCAGGATGCTCCCCTCGATATGCGCATGGACGCGGACAGCGACGTCACGGCGGAGCGCGTGCTCGCGGAGTACGGCGAGGCAGAGCTGCGGCGCATCTTTCAGCGCTATGGCGAAGAGAAGCTCGCGGCGCGCTATGCGCGAGCGATCGTGCGCACGCGCGACGACGAGCCGCTGCGCACCTCGGCGCAGCTCGTGGCCGTGATCGACGACGCGACTCCCGCTGCCGCGCGACGGAGCGGGCACCCGGCAAAGCGTGTCTTTCAAGCGCTGCGCATCGAAGTGAACCGTGAGCTCGCCGTGCTTGAGAACGCGATTCCCGCTGCGCTGGCCGCAGTGGCCCTTAGGGGTCGGATCGTCGTCATGTCGTATCAATCGCTCGAAGACCGCATCGTCAAGAGAGCGTTCCACACAGCCTCGCAATCGAGCGCACCCGCGGGACTTCCGGTAGAGCTGCCCGAGCACCAGCCGGAGTTCCGCCTGCTCACTCGTGGGGCAGAGCGAGCAAGCGAGACAGAGATGGCTGCGAACCCGCGCGCGACGCCCGTGAGGCTGCGCGCAGCAGAACGAATCAGGGGGAACAACGCATGAGCACGGGAGTGGCACACAGCATTCGCCCGCTCCGGTCGCCGGAGAGGCAGCCGCAGCGCACGCCGCTTCGCGCCGTACCGGTCCGCAGCGTGCGGCGGGCGCGACCGAAGATCGCGTACGCCATCACGACGATCGCCGCCGTCAGCGGAATCGTCGTGGCTCAGCTGCTGTCGAGCGTTGCTTTGAGTCAAGGGGCATACGAACTGTCCGCGCTGAAATCGCAGCAGCGTGATCTCAAGCTCGAGCAGCAGTCGCTCACCGAGCAGGTCGAAGTGCTGAGCTCGCCGCAGTACATCTCAGAGAGCGCGCAAGAGCTCGGGATGGTTATCAACCAGAGCCCTGTCTACATTCGTCTCTCCGACGGGAGCGTGCTCGGTCAGCCCGGACCCGGCGGGGAAGCGACCGAACGTCCTCTCGCTGACGGCGCCGTGAGCAATAGCCTCGTCGACCAGCTCGGACCGGTCGGCAGCGACAAGGATGCTGCCGAGAAGAAGGAGTCTGAGGATTCGACAGGGGCAGGCGAGTCGAGCTCGAATCCGCCACCGGCGCAGGTAATCTTCGAAAACGGTCTACCGTCGCCGAAAACCCATTGACGTAGCCGCGCCGTCGTGAGGATCCACAAGTGCAACACACGAACCGAACCAGCAGACGCCGTGCTTTCGTCGCGGTCATCTGCGTGCTGGGAGTCTTCGCCGCATTCGTGATTCGCCTCATCGACATTCAGGTCGTGAATGCGTCGCAGCTGCAGACGGCTGCCTCGGACAAGACGTCCGGCGAGCTGGTCGTCTACGGGGAACGAGGCGACATCGTCGACTCCGAAGGCGAAGTTTTGGCCGGAAGCGTGATGCGGTACGACCTCTCTGTGGCTCCCGTCAACGTGAATGAATTCACACGCACGGACGATGACGGTTCCACGTCGAAGGTGAGCGTCGAACAGGCGGCGAGTGAGCTCGGAGACATCATCGGTGTCTCGGGCAAGCACATTCTCGATGTCGTCGCTGGTGCGCTTGAGGAGAACGAGAACTCGCTGTACGCGCGCATCGCCAAGTCAGTTGACGTAGACAAGTACCGCGCGGTCGAAGCACTGGATATTCCGTGGCTGTACGCCAAACAGCATCCGGCCCGTTTCTATCCCAACGGCGCCGTCGCCGGAAACATCATCGGTTTCGTCGGCTCTGATCAGTCGCCTCTCGCGGGCGTCGAACGCTACATGAACTCGTGCCTCAAATCACAGAACGGCACGCAGGCATACCAGCGGGGCAAAGACGGCGTCGCGATTCCCGGATCGATGCAGACGACGCAGCCCGCAGAGAATGGCGGCACGGTCAAGCTCACACTTGACGCGGATCTGCAGTGGTACGCCCAACAGCGGCTGGCGGAGCAGGTCGAGGCGACGAACGGCACGTGGGGGATCGTCACCGTGATGGAGGCGAAGACGGGAAAGCTCAAGGCTGTCGCCGAGTATCCATCGGTCGATCCGACAGACGTCGCCTCGAGCAACCCTGCGGACCGCGGCGCGCGCGCGTTCACGACGCCGTACGAACCCGGATCGACATTCAAGACGCTTCTGGCCGCATCGCTCATCGACGCAGGGCTCGCCGACCCCACAACGCATGTGGTTGCCGATGGATGGTACTACCCCAGCAACGGCGCAGAGATCAGGGACTCCTTTCCGCATGGGCCCATGAACCTCACACTCACCGGGGTGCTGGCGGAGTCGTCGAACACCGGGATCTCTCAGCTCGGAGAACGAATGTCGGCGAAGGACCGATACGAATACTTGCAGAAGTTCGGGATTGGAACAGAAACCTCGGTCGGGTTTCCCGGCGAATCTTCCGGCGTGCTCCACCCGTGGAAGAACTGGGACAACCAGACGTTCTACGCGACGATGTTTGGCCAGGGATTGACATCAACGGCCATTCAGGATGTGAGCGCGTATCAGACCCTCGCCAACGGGGGAGTCCGGCTTCCCGTGCAGCTCGTGGAAGGCTGCGTTCAGCCCGACGGCACCGTGACGAATGTGCCGTCCGGCGAGGGAACACGCGTTGTCTCAGAGAACGCTGCGGATCTCACGGTGCAGATGCTCGAGAGCGTTCCCACCGATGGACACTTCTCGACAACCCTGCAGATTCCGGGATATCGTGTCGCAGCCAAATCGGGAACGGCGCAGCAGGGCGACGGTCAGGGCGGCCTCAAATCGACGTACATCGTGTCGATGACGGGCATGGCTCCGGCCGATGATCCTGAGTACGTTGTTTCGGTGACGATCGCGAACCCGACTACCATTAGGTCGTCTGCGGCCGCGGCTCCCACCTTTCAGCAGGTCATGACTCAGGTGCTGAAGTCGTACGACGTTCCGCCGTCGACGGAGCCGGCTCCAAACTGGCCCACGCGATTCTGACCACTCGCGTCGGTCGAACACGAAGGAGACAAAGCACCGGTGATCACTCTCACCTTCGGCGAGATCGCCGCCGCCGTATCGGGTCGGTTCGAGGCTGCGGGCACGGACGCGTCCGAATTCACGCCCGTGTCGGGCTACGTCGAGACGGACTCGCGCGAGATCGAGCCCGGCGGAATCTTCGTCGCCAAGCCAGGAGACGTCACAGACGGCCACCGCTTCGTCGGGCCGGCAGTCGATAACGGGGCTGCACTGGCGATCGTGGAGCACACGGTTGACGTCGCGGTCGCTCAAATTGTCGTTCCCGACGCCGTCATAGCGCTCGGAGCACTGGCAGCAGAGGTGGTGCGTCGCGTGAAGGCGGCGGGCGACCTCACCGTGATCGGTATCACCGGCTCGAACGGCAAAACCACGACGAAGAACCTGCTCGGCGCGATCCTCTCGCCCGACGCGGAGACCGTGATGCCGCGAAACTCGTTCAACAACACCGTGGGAGCTCCCACCACGATGCTTCGCGTTACCGAGGGCACGCGCTACCTCATCTCTGAGATGGGTGCGTCTGGACCGGGCCACATCGCACGCCTGGCCGCTCTCGCCCGGCCGAAGATCGGCATCGAGCTCAAAGTGGGCATGGCACATGCCGGAGGATTCGGCGGCATCGAGCAGACGGCTGCGGCAAAAACAGAGCTCGTCGCCGCTCTTCCTGCTGACGGCGTCGCGATCCTCAATCGCGACGACCCGCGCGTCGTCGCGATGGCCGACAAGACTCCGGCTCGCGTGGTGTGGTTCGGCGAGCACGACGAGAGCGACATCCGCGCATCAGACATCGTCGTGACAGCGACGGGAACGCACTTCACCGTGATAACGCCCGATGGCGACAGCATCCCTGTGTCGTTCAAAGTGCTCGGCGAGCACCACGTGTGGAACGCTCTCGCAGCCCTCGCCGCCGCTCGCGAACTGGGCGTGCCGATGGACGTCGCCGTTCGTCGCCTCGAGTCCGTGTCGCGAGCCGAGCGTTGGCGCATGGAAGTGATGGGCGGCCGCGACGGTGTCACCATCATCAACGACGCGTACAACGCGAGTCCCGACTCGATGTCGGCAGCACTCAAGACGCTCGCACTCGTGACGGAGAGGGGCCAGCGCACCGTTGCCGTGCTGGGCGCCATGAGCGAACTGGGAGAGTTCTCGGGCGAAGAGCATGATCGGATCGGTCTGCTGGCGGTTCGCCTCGGCATCGATCAGCTCGTCGTCGTGGGGCCCGAAGCCCGCCGACTGCACATCTCCGCCATCAACGAAGGGTCGTGGGCGGGCGAGTCCGTCTACGTAGAGACCGCGGACGACGCGTACGAGTACCTGGAGCAGCAGCTGCGTGCCGGTGACACGGTGCTCGTGAAGTCGTCGAATTCCGTCGGACTGCGATTTCTCGGCGACCGATTGGGAGAATTGTTCTCGTGATTGCACTACTCACGGCCGGAGCCCTCTCGGGAGCGTTCTCGCTTTTCATGACGCCGCTGTTCATCAGACTCTTCCGCGCGCTCGGCTGGGGACAGTTCATTCGCGACGACGGACCACAGTCGCACCACTCCAAGAAGGGCACGGCGACGATGGGCGGCATCGTCGTGATCGTCGGCGTGCTGTTCGGGTACTTCACGGCGATGCTGATCACGGGCGATCGCATCAGCGTCTCGGCTCTTCTCGTGCTGTTCATGATGGTCGGGCTCGGCGTGGTGGGGTTCGTCGATGACTTTCTCAAGACTCGTAAGCAGCAGAGCCTCGGCCTTGGCGGGTGGGAGAAGATCGTCGGTCAGGTGATCGTCGCCGCGATCTTCGCCGTGCTCGCTATCGGCTTTCCCAACAGTCAGGGCGTCACACCGGGCTCAACCGCAATCTCGTTCATCAGAGATCTCAACATCGACTTTCTCGCGCTGACGCAGTGGGGTCTTGCCGGAACGATCCTCGGGTTCATCCTGTACTTCGTCTGGATCTCGTTCATCGTCACCGCGACGTCGAACGGAGTCAATGTCACCGACGGACTCGACGGCCTCGCAACCGGTGCGAGCATTCTCGCAATCGGCTCGTACGTCGTGATCGGATTCTGGCAGTACAACCAGTCCTGCTTCAGCACGGGGCTGCAGGGAGACCTCGCGTACAAGTGCTACGAGGTCGTTGACCCACTGGGGCTGGCGATCGTTGCCGCGGCGATCGTCGGATCGCTCATCGGCTTTCTCTGGTGGAACACCACCCCGGCGCAGATCTTCCTGGGCGACACCGGTTCGCTTGCGCTGGGCGGGGCCGTTGCCGCCCTCGCGATCCTCACCCACACCGAAATCCTTCTCATCTTCATCGGCGGACTGTTCGTGATCGAGGCGGGGTCCGTCATCGTCCAGCGGGTGTACTTCAAACTCACGCACGGCAGACGGATCTTCTTGATGAGCCCCATTCACCACCACTTCGAGCTCAAGGGATGGGCGGAGATCACGGTAGTCGTGCGCTTCTGGATCATCGGAGGTCTGCTTGTCGCGGCGGGCGTCGGCACGTTCTATCTCGAGTGGATCTCGCGATGAGCCCGAAGCACGCTGCGCCGGGACGACTGGATGAGCTCACGAGCTGGCACGCCGACTGGAGCGGGCTTCGCGTCGCCGTGCTCGGGCTCGGCGCCACCGGGTTCTCTGTCGCCGACACCCTCACCGAACTCGGTGCCGACGTTCTCGTCGTTGCCGAGACGGCGTCCGAAGAGCACGCGAAGCTCATCCCCGTGATCGGCGCTCGACTCGTCGTCGGTGACCTGCAGCATCCACCAACCGAACTCATCGAGCACGACCCAGAGCTCATCGTCGCGTCTCCCGGCTTCGCTCCGCATCACCCGCTGATCAAGTGGGCGGCGGCGGAGAGCATTCCCCTGTGGGGCGACATCGAGCTCGCCTGGCGGGTGCGCGACAAAGTGGGCACACCGGCCGAATGGATCCTCATCACGGGGACAAATGGCAAGACGACGACGGTGCAGCTCACAGCGACGCTCATCGCCGCAGCTGGACACCGCGTCGCGCCGTGCGGAAACATCGGCGTACCCGTGCTCGACGCCGTTCGCGACCCCCAGGGCTTCGATGTGTTCGTTGTTGAATTATCGAGTCATCAGCTGCACTACCTGGCCCTGACCGAGGCGCCTGTGACGCCGCATTCTGCTGTGTGCCTCAATATCGCGCGCGACCACCTGGAATGGCATGGCTCGTTCGAGGCGTACCGAAAGGCCAAGTCGCGCGTGTACGAGAACACGCGCGTCGCATGCGTCTACAACAAGGCGGATGCTGCCACGAGGACGATGGTCGAGAACGCTGACGTCATCGAGGGCGCTCGCGCGATCGGCTTCGATCTCGGCGTCCCAGGCCCGAGCGATCTCGGCATCGTCGACGGGATTCTGTGTGATCGAGCGTTCCTCGACGACCGCCGCAGCTCCGCGCTCGAGATCATCACCCTCGACGATCTGCGCACGCGCGGTCTCGATGCACCGCACGTCGTCGCGAATATCCTGGCCGCAAGCGCGCTCGCCCGCGCGTACGGAATAGCGCCCGAGGTCATCAGAGTGGCCCTACACGGCTTCTCGCTGGACGCACATCGTATTCAGCTAATCGTCGAGCTCGGCGGCATCCGCTGGATTAACGATTCGAAAGCGACGAACCCCCACGCAGCCGATGCGTCGCTCTCAGCATTTGACTCCGTCGTCTGGGTGCTCGGGGGGCTTCTCAAGGGTGTGGACGTCGACCCGCTGGTGGAACGACACGCGTCCCGACTGCGCGGTGCGGTGATCATCGGCACGGAGCAGGACGTCATCGCCGCCGCATTGCAGCGACACGCGCCGCACATTCCCGTTTTTCGGGTCGACCCGACCGAAACTGATTCTGTGATGGTGCGTGCAGTCGATGCCGCGCGCGAAATGGCCGAAGCGGGTGATGTCGTGCTGCTGGCTCCGGCGGCAGCATCCCTTGATCAGTTCACGGGATACGACGAGCGCGGAGCCCTCTTCGCGAAGGCCGTCAACGAGATTCAGGGAGGTGGGGCCAATGACCAGCGAGAAAAGCCTCACCGACGCGAGGACTGAACGCAGAGGATTCACGTCAGCGCGGATCTCGCTGGGCAAGATCGAAACGTCTCTGCCCTCGAACTTCGTGCTGCTGCTCGGCGTCACACTCTTTCTGGTCGCGTTCGGCCTCGTCATGGTCGCGTCGTCGTCGACGATTGACTCGTACCTGGATTCCAACGGCTTCTTCGGCGGATTCTGGAAGCAGGCGACGTACGCGGCGATCGGCATTCCGCTCATGCTCGTCATGAGCCGATTTCCGATCTCGTTCTGGAAGGCCTGGGCGTGGCCGGTCATCGTCGGGTCCGTTGCACTGCAGATGCTGGTTTTCACACCGCTCGGCATCGAGGACGGCGGAAACAGGAACTGGATCGCGATCGGTCCCATCAGCGGGCAGCCCTCGGAAATCGTGAAGGTGGCGCTTGTCATCTGGCTGGCAACGGTCCTCGCGCGCAAGCAGCCGCTCCTGGGCAAGTGGCAGCACGTGCTCATTCCCGTGCTTCCCGTCGCCGGTCTCGCAATCGGACTCGTTCTGCTCGGCCATGACCTCGGGACCGTGAGCATTATGGCCGCGATCGTGCTCGGCGCCCTGTTCTTCGCCAACGTCAAGCTGCGCTTTCTTGCCGTTCCGGTAATCGGCGGGGTGGCGCTTCTCGCGGCGTTCGCGCTGACGAGTGAGAACCGCATGCGGCGCATCACGTCGTTTCTCGACGCGGAGTGCCTGGACTACGAGGGACTGTGCTGGCAGCCCCTGCACGGAACGTGGGCTCTGGCCGGCGGAGGCATTTTCGGGCGTGGACTCGGAAACTCGCATGAGAAGTGGGCGTGGCTCCCCGCAGCATCCAATGACTACATCTTCGCCATCATCGGAGAAGAGCTCGGCCTGATCGGATGCGTGGTGCTTCTCGGGCTGTTCGTCGTCATGACGATCGTCTTCGTGCGCATCATGAGATCGTCGACCGACCCGTTCACGCGCATCGCGACGGGTACAGTTATGGTTTGGATCATCGGACAGGCCTTCGTCAATATCGGAGTCGTGCTTCGGGTGTTCCCCGTGCTCGGGGTTCCACTCCCGTTCATTTCGGCGGGTGGAACCGCGTTGCTCACGGGAATGATGGCGATCGGCGTCGTGCTTTCGTGCGCGCGCCACGATGACGCGAGCCTCGCTCGCGCAAAGGCAGGACAATGACTCGATATCTCCTCGCCGGGGGCGGAACAGCCGGTCACGTGAATCCGCTGCTCGCAACCGCTGACGCGATTCGTGAACGGGAGCCCGATTCTGAGGTCATCGTTCTCGGAACCAAGGAGGGACTCGAGTCTCGGCTCGTTCCAGAGCGCGGGTACGAACTCGTCACCATTCCCAAGGTTCCGTTTCCCCGAAAGCTCAATGGCGCCGCGCTGAGATTTCCCGGACTCTTTCGGCAGGCTCGACGTGAGACGATCCGTGTCATTGCAGAACGTGCGATTGACGTCGTCGTCGGTTTCGGCGGCTACGCATCGACGCCGGCGTACGTCGCGGCGAAGAAGTCCCGCGTGCCGCTCGTCATTCACGAAGCCAACGCTCGCCCCGGCCTGGCAAACCGTCTCGGAGCGCGATACACGCGATTCGTCGGCGTCGCTTTTCACGGCACTCGCCTGAGACACGCACGATTCGTCGGAATGCCGCTTCGGCCCGAGATCGAGCGCATCGACATCGATGACGCCAGGCGAGAGGGCATCACATTCTTCGATCTGGATCCCGAGCGTCGAACGCTGCTTGTCACGGGCGGCTCGCAGGGAGCGCGCCGACTGAACTCGACGGTTATCGAGACCGCGCAGCAGATCATCGACGGCGGCTGGCAGATCATTCACCTCGTCGGAGGAAAAGCCGACGTCACCGATCCGCAGATCGAGCACTACAACATGGTTCGCTATTGCGATCGGATGGAACTTGCCCTCGCCGTTGCGGACTTCGCCGTGTCGCGGGCAGGTGCCGCGACGGTGTCCGAGCTGACAGCTGTCGGCGTCCCGGCCGTCTACGTGCCCTATCCCGTGGGCAACGGTGAGCAGAGGCTGAACGCATCTGACGTTGTCGGCGCGAACGGCGCCCTGCTGATCGCCGACGCACTCTTCGTGCCCTCGTGGGTTCGTGCGACGCTCATTCCCTTGTTGAGCGACCGCGTGAAGCTGCACGACATGGCGGTGCAGAGCCGTCACATCGGCTCGCGTGAAGGCTCACAGCGTATGCTTCAGCTGATCGACGACGCGCTCGACGACTGACACAACGCTCACCCGACTTCGAAAGACAGACAGTGATCAAGCCAGATCTCTCAGCTCCCGTTCCCGACAGCCTCAGCTCGGTGCATTTCGTCGGCATCGGAGGTTCCGGAATGAGCGGAATCGCCCGGCTGTTCCTCGCGAGAGGCATCACCGTCACGGGCTCCGATCGTGGCCCGTCCGAGAACGTCGAGCAGCTTCGCGCTCTGGGCGCGACGGTACACGTGGGCCACGATGCAGCGAACGTCGGGGACGTCGACGCGGTCATCGTGACGAGTGCTCTCTGGCCCGACAACCCTGAACTCGTGGCCGCTCGCGATCGCGGCGTTCCGGTGCTCCACCGGTCACAAGCGCTTGCATGGCTCGTTGCCGATTCGCGTCTCGTGTCGGTCGCCGGTGCACACGGCAAGACAACGTCGACGGGCATGATCGTCACTGCCCTTCTCGCGCTCGGCGCCGACCCCAGCTTCGTCAACGGCGGTGTGATCGAGTCTCTCGGCGTCAGCTCGGCGCCGGGAAGAGACGACCTCTTCGTCGTCGAAGCCGACGAGTCGGACGGTTCGTTTCTGCTCTACAACACGGCCGTCGCCCTGATCACCAACGTGGATCCCGACCACCTCGATCATTACGGTACGCGCGAGAACTTCCTCGCGGCCTTCGTCGAATTCGCAGACCGCTCGTCCGAGAGCGTCGTGATTTCAGCCGACGACCCCGGAGCACGCGATGTGCGTTCTCGCCTGTCGCACCAGAACGTCATCACGTTCGGACAGTCGGAGTCCGCGGATGTCCGGGTGACTGACATCAGCCGATCTGGACCGTTGTCGTTCACGATTGCCTACAAGGGGCAGCGCATTACGGCATCCTTAGCCGTTCCCGGGGTTCACAACGCGATCAATGCCGCGGGCGCGTTCGCCGTGCTCGTCGGACTCGGTTTCGAGCCCGCCGCGATCGTCGCTGCGCTGACAGAATTCGGCGGCACGAAGCGACGGTTCGAGCTGCACGACGTTATCGGCGGCGTGAGCGTATTCGACGACTACGCGCATCATCCGACCGAGGTTGCCGCCGCACTGTCGGCAGCGCGAAGCGTTGTGGGCGACGGCAGAATCATCGCGGTGCATCAGCCGCACCTCTACAGTCGCACCAAGGCGTTTGCGGGAGAGTTCGCCGAGACACTTGAGAAGCATGCTGACCACACGATCGTCCTTGACGTTTGTGGTGCTCGGGAAGATCCGATCCCCGGAGTCACCGGCGCTCTCGTCTCGGAGCGGTTCGCTGATGCGGCGCACGTCGACTATGTTCCGGACTGGCAGGAGGCCGCGGATCGCACGGCCGAGATCGCGCGGGACGGTGACTACATCATCACCCTCGGCTGCGGCGACGTCTATCTGATCATTCCGCAGCTGCTTGCCTCACTCGAGCGCGAACGCGGGCAGGACGTGTGAGGCGGCCCGGCGGGTTTTCGCCCCAGCAGGGAGCGGAGGGCGGGCCGAACGACGCACCAGACGAATCACCGGCTCCTGTATCGTTCATCGGACGTTTCGGAAGACCGGATGCCGACGGGGACGCCGGTCGGGCCGATGACGCCGCGTCGGCCGCCGCTGCGGAACGAGGCCCTGATGCTGATGCGGGCACGCACAAGGAACCAGAGATCTCACGGAGTTACGGCGGCCGCCGGAACTCCATGGGAACATCGTGGTCGCTCCGTCAAGCGATTCGGGCGCGTAAGCGCGTCGAGCGTTCCGAGGTTCGCCGGTTCACGGCGAGACAGCGCCGGCGCAGACGCAATACGTGGATTTCTCTCAGCGCCGTTCTGGTCGTGGCGATCGCGGCTATTGCGACGGCGTACTCGCCGGTGATGGCGGTGCGGACGATCACGGTCGAGGGCGCGCGGCTCGTGAACAGCGACGGCATCGTCAACGATCTTCAGTCCCAGATCGGAACGCCGCTTCCCCTCGTGGACCAGCGAGCGATCAAGGCGTCACTTGTGAAGTATCCGCTCATTCAGAGCTACACGGTCGAGGCGGTGCCCCCGTCGACGCTTGTTGTCAGACTCGTCGAACGAGAACCTCTCGGCCTCATTGCCGCAGACAAGGGATTCGCTCTCGTCGACGCGGCCGGTGTAACACTGCGCGCGTCGGAGAAGCGGATTGACGGCTTCCCGATCATCGACACAGATGCTGATCCCGAGAGCAAGGGATTCCAGGCGGCGGTCGCCGTGCTGCGCGCTCTGCCAGACGACGTGCGCGCCACTGTGGACTCCGTCACCGCAACGACACGCGACGATGTCGTTCTCGTGTTCGCAGACAGTGGTGCGGAGGTGCGCTGGGGAAGTGCAGAAGAGTCCGCCGAGAAGGCGCGCATCCTTGCGGTTCTGATGGAGTCGTACCCGCCAGACACCGTGTCGCTCTACGACGTCTCGAGCACGGAGAACGCCGTCGTCAAACCGCGCTGATCGGCCACGATTCGGGAAATCTGCCTGTGGCTCTGCGACACGCCCGCGTGTCACCCGAGCATGCCGACTCTGCACGCATAACGTGAACCTCAGGAAATGCATACTGAGCATAACTTTAACCCTTAACTAGAGGTTGAAAGTTCTCATCGGAGGCCGGACGTGACTACAAACCAGAACTACCTCGCAGTGATCAAGGTGGTCGGCATCGGTGGCGGCGGCGTGAACGCCGTCAACCGCATGATCGAACTCGGGCTGCGGGGCGTTGAATTCATCGCCATCAACACCGACGCGCAGGCGCTGCTCATGAGCGACGCCGACGTCAAGCTCGACGTGGGGCGCGAGATCACTCGCGGACTCGGTGCCGGAGCTGACCCCGAGGTCGGCCGCCGTGCCGCCGAGGATCACGCAGAAGAGATCGAGGAGGCTCTCGCCGGTGCCGACATGGTTTTCGTCACTGCGGGCGAGGGCGGCGGCACGGGCACCGGAGGTGCACCCGTCGTCGCTCGCATCGCGAAGTCGATCGGCGCCCTGACGATCGGTGTCGTCACCAAGCCATTCAGCTTCGAGGGACGACGCCGTCAGCAGCAGGCCGAACTCGGCGTGGCGACTCTGAAAGAAGAAGTCGACACGCTCATCGTCGTGCCCAACGATCGTCTCCTCGAGATCAGCGATCGCGGCATCAGCATGCTTGAGGCGTTCTCAACGGCAGACCAGGTTCTCCTCGCGGGTGTGCAGGGCATCACCGATCTCATCACGACGCCCGGGCTCATCAACCTCGACTTCGCCGACGTCAAGTCGGTCATGCAGGGCGCGGGTTCGGCTCTCATGGGCATCGGATCCTCGCGGGGCGCTGACCGTTCCATCAAGGCCGCTGAACTCGCGGTCGCCTCTCCGCTGCTCGAAGCGAGCATCGAAGGCGCCCACGGTGTGCTGCTCTCGATCCAGGGTGGTTCCAACCTCGGCATCTTCGAGATCAACGACGCTGCCAGGCTCGTTCAGGAGGCCGTGCACCCCGAGGCGAACATCATCTTCGGCGCGGTCATCGACGACACACTCGGCGACGAAGTGCGCGTCACGGTCATCGCCGCGGGTTTCGACGGAGGCGAGCCGCCTGCTCGCCAGGTTGAGCCGATGAAGGATGCCGTCATCACAACGGGCGGCGTCATGGCATCGAACCCCGACGCGGAGTCTGCGTCCGACGACGGCCAGAGCGCTCCCGACGCTGAGCCCGAGGCAGAGCCAGAACGTTCACCCTGGACAGCACCGCGTGCGCCTCAGCACATCCCGGCATCGGCGTCCGCAGACGCGTCGTTCTCTGACGACGACGAGCTCGACATTCCCGACTTCCTCAAGTAGCAGCCAACCTCCTCCGAGCACAGCGCCCGTACTCCGTTCGCGGATACGGGCGCTGTGTTTGTTCCACGGTCGCGACACGCGGACGAATTGCCCGGTTCAATGAGCGGAAACCGGCAACCTGGCCATTAACCTCGGAAGGGACGAACCATTATCGGAGGAAGCGATGTCGAACCCCCTCAAGAAGACCATGATGTACCTTGGGCTCGCAGACGAGGAGCTTGAGTACGAGGAGCAGGCTCAGCAGCAGGCTCCCTCTCAACCCGCGCAGTCGACGGCATCAGCCCAGCCCGCGACGACTCACCGCGCCGCGCCTGTTACCCCGTTGCGCCGTCCCACTGCTGTCAAGCAGGCAGCACCGACCGAGCTCAGCGAGATTCTCACGGTGCACCCGAAGCAGTATCGCGACGCCCAGTCGATTGCCGAGAGCTTCCGTGACGGAGTTCCTGTGATCATCAATCTGTCGCAGATGAGCGATGGCGATGCTCGTCGTCTCATCGACTTCGCAAGCGGCCTGTCGCAGGGCCTCTACGGAAAGATCGAGCGCGTGACGTCGAAGGTGTTCCTTCTGTCACCGTCGCATGTGTCGATCTCCGGAGAGAGCGACAGCAAGCCAGAAGCAGACGCGACCTTCTTCGCTCAGCAATAATTGACGGGTGAGTTCCGTCATTTCTCTGATCGGCAGCATCCTCTATCTCCTGCTGCTCCTGTATTTCTTCGTGATGTGGGGCCGGTTCATTCTCGACCTCATGCGAACCTTCAACCGTGCGTGGCGACCTCGGGGGGCCGGGCTTGTCGCGGCAGAGGTCGTGTACTCCGTCACCGATCCGCCCGTGAACTTCTTTCGTCGCATCCTCCCTCCCGTTCGCTTGGGCGCAGTCGCACTCGATCTCGGATGGTCGCTGACCATGCTCTGCGTCATCGTCGCGATGTTTCTCGTCGGATTCCTCTGACGCAGGACTTTGAGACTCTCCGAATAAAGTGGCCGCCGTTTCAGACACGAGGGCTGTAATCTGGGACAAGCGTCACGCGTCGTGCGTCCCGGCAATTTGCCGTCGTGTTTGCTAACGTGGGCACGCTATACATGAACACAGAACACATGAAGGTGGTAAGCCATGGCGCTCACTCCGGAAGACGTAGTCAATAAGCAGTTTCAGCAGACAAAGTTTCGCGAGGGGTACGACCAGGACGAGGTCGACGATTTTCTCGACGAGGTCGTTGTTGAGCTGCGCCGCCTGATCCAGGAGAACCAGGACCTCAAGGAGCAGGTCTCCAAGGCCGAGTCCAGCTCCGCCGCATCGGGCGACAACGGCTCGAAGACAGACTTCGTCGCCCAGCAGCAGGCTCCGGCGACTCCCGCTCCCGTTCCTGCCGCACCGGCGTCGACCGAGGCTCCGGCGCAGGCAGCGGCAGAGTCGGGCGATGAGTCCGAGAGCTCGAACAGCCTTCTTGTGCTCGCACGCCGTCTTCACGACGAGCACGTGCGCGAGGGCTCCGAGAAGCGCGACCAGCTCATCGCTGAGGGGCACGCCACCGCTGCCCGCGTCGTTTCCGAGGCCGAGGCGAAGCAGCGCGAAGAGCTGTCGAAGCTGGAGACCGCGAAGTCGGGCCTCGAGAAGAAGATCGACGAACTGCGCGTGTTCGAGCGGGAGTACCGCACCAATCTCCGCAGCTACATCGAGGGCCACCTGAAGGACCTCGACAAGGCAAGCCCGTCGAACGGCTCCTCGCAGCTGTCGTCATCGACGAGCAACTAGGTCTTGCCCGAATCACCTTCACGCACAGCCACGGTCAGGGCACTCAGCGTCCTCGCGACCGTGGCTGTGCTGTGGGTGGGCCTTGACCAGCTCACCAAGCACCTCGTCGTCACAAACATGCACGAGAACGAGCGCATCCCTGTCATCGGGGATGTGCTGCAGTTCGTCTTCGTGCGCAATCCCGGGGCCGCATTCTCGCTCGCGAGCGGCGCGACGTGGATCTTCTCGATTCTCGCGACCGGCGTCGTCGTCGCGATCATCGTCATGGCTCGCCGCATCCGCTCCGTGCGCTGGGGTCTTGTGTTCGGCCTCCTGCTGGGCGGTGTCTTCGGCAACCTTCTCGATCGCCTGTTCCGCGAGCCGTCATTCGGCCTCGGGCATGTCGTCGACTTCATCTCAACGCCCTGGATGATGCCCGCGATCTACAACGTTGCAGACATTGGGATCTGCGTGGCGATGGCGCTGTTCATCGTGCTCACTCTCTTGGGCGTTGGACTTGATGGAAAGCGCCAGCCTAAGCCAGACGAGAGCGCAGAGTCGGCGAATGCGGCGGATGACGGTGCTCACGACGGCGTGGTCGCCGATCAGCGCGTCGAGGACGGTGACAGCACCCCCGAGAGCCCGAACCCGCAGAAGGGCAGTTGATGGAATCCCGCAGTCTTCCGGTGCCGGACGGCCTCGAGGGTGTGAGAGCGGATGCCGGAATCGCGAAGCTCCTCGGATTCTCGCGTTCATTCGCCGCTGAGGTCATCGACGCCGGCGGCGTGGAGCTCGATGGGCGGAGGCTGCAGAAATCCGATCGGCTCCGCGCAAACGGCTGGCTCACGGTGTCATGGACGCCACGCCACGAGCCCGTGATCGAGGCCATCGCGGTCGACGACCTCGCAATCGTGCACGACGATGACGACATCGTCGTCGTCGACAAGCCGACGGGGGTGGCCGCACACCCCTCGGTCGGCTGGACGGGGCCCACGGTGCTCGGCGCTCTTGCCGCGGCGGGCTACACAATCGCGACGTCCGGACAGGCCGAACGCGCGGGCATCGTGCATCGGCTCGACGTCGGCACGAGCGGCCTGATGGTCGTCGCGAAAACCGAGCGCGCCTACACCGCGCTCAAACGCGCATTTCACGACCGTGAGGTCGAGAAGATCTACAACGCGGTCGTCCAGGGGCATCCAGACCCTTTCACCGGAACGATCGACGCTGCCATCGGGCGTCACCCGAAACACGATTGGAAGTTCGCCGTGACGAGCGACGGCAAGCCCTCGGTCACCCACTACGAGACACTCGAGGCATTCCCGTACGCGAGTCTGCTCGAGGTGCGGCTCGAGACCGGTCGAACTCATCAGATTCGCGTGCACATGGCCGCCGTCAAGCATCCCTGCGTCGGCGACCCGCTCTACGGGGCCGATCCGACGCTTTCGGAGCGGCTCGGGCTCACGCGGCAATGGCTGCAGGCCGTTCGACTGTCTTTTGCTCACCCGGCAACGGGGGAGTGGACCTCGTTCTCGGCGCCCTACGCTCCCGACCTGCAGCACGCGCTCGATGTCCTCGCCCGCGACTAGTCTGGAAGCGTACCGTCGTCGTCACTCGGAGTAATGGTGTCCTCAACTGACTCGTTCGTCCATCTGCACGTTCACAGCGAGTTCTCGATGCTCGACGGTGCAGCGCGCATCAACGAGGTCGTCAAGGCAGCGGCCGATCAGCAGATGCCCGCCCTCGCCGTGACCGACCACGGAAACATGTTCGGCGCGTTCGACTTCTGGAGCACTGCCACCTCAGCGGGAATCAAGCCCATCATCGGCACAGAGGCGTACATCACGCCGAGAACTCACCGCAGCGATCGCACGAGGGTGCGCTGGGGAAACGGCGGTGGCGACGACGTCTCGGGATCGGGCGCGTACACGCACATGACGATGCTCGCCGAGACGACAGAGGGCATGCACAACCTGTTCCGCCTCTCGTCCCGCGCATCGATCGAGGGCTACTACTTCAAGCCCCGCATGGATCGTGAACTGCTGTCGCAGTACTCCAAGGGGATCATCGCGACGACAGGATGCCCCAGCGGCGAAGTGCAGACCAGGCTGCGACTCGGGCAATACAAAGAGGCGCGAGAGGCAGCCGCAGAGTTCCGCGACATCTTCGGGTACGAGAACTATTACTGCGAGCTCATGGATCACGGCATCGGCATCGAGAAGCGTGTGGCTACAGAGCTTCTCGATTTGGCGAAGGATCTCGGTCTGAAGCTTGTCGCGACAAACGATCTGCACTACACGCACGCATCCGATGCGAAAAGCCACTCGGCGCTGCTGTGCGTGCAGTCAGGTGCGACGCTCGACGACCCGAACAGGTTTAAATTCGACGCCGATGAGTTCTATCTCAAATCGGCCGAAGAGATGCGTCTACTGTTTCGAGACCACCCGGACGCCTGCGACAACACGCTCGAGATCGCCGAACGCTGCAACGTCAATTTCGACACGACGGCGAACTACATGCCGCGCTTCCCCGTTCCGGAGGGCGAGAGCGAGCAGTCGTGGTTCGTGAAGGAGATCGATAAGGGGCTCGACTACCGCTACCCGGGTGGGGTCCCGGATGCCGTGCGGGAACGTGCCGACTACGAGATCGGCGTCATCTCGCAAATGGGGTTCCCCGGGTACTTCCTCGTCGTCGCCGACTTCATCAACTGGTCGAAGGACAACGGCATCCGGGTCGGTCCCGGTCGCGGCTCCGGAGCAGGGTCGATGGCGGCATACGCGATGCGCATCACCGATCTCGATCCGCTTGAGCACGGCCTGATCTTCGAGCGCTTCCTCAACCCGGACCGGGTGTCGATGCCCGACTTCGATGTCGACTTCGACGACCGTCGTCGCGGCGAGGTCATCAAGTACGTGACAGAGAAGTACGGCGACGAGCGCGTGTCGCAGATCGTCACGTACGGCACCATTAAGGCGAAGCAGGCGCTCAAGGACTCTGCACGGGTTCTCGGCTACCCGTTCGGAATGGGGGAGAAGCTCACAAAGGCCATGCCGCCGCCCGTCATGGGCAAGGACATCCCGCTCACGGGAATCTTCGACAAAGAGCATCCGCGCTATCGCGAGGCCTCCGATATTCGCTCCGTTGTCGAGACCGATCCAGATGCGAGGAATGTCTTCGACACTGCACTGGGCATCGAGAACCTCAAGCGGCAGTGGGGCGTTCACGCTGCAGGCGTGATCATGTCGAGCGACCCTCTTCTCGACATCATCCCCGTGATGAAACGCGAGCAAGACGGGCAGATCGTCACGCAATTCGACTACCCATCGTGCGAGTCCCTCGGACTGATCAAGATGGACTTCCTGGGGTTGCGCAACCTCACGGTCATCTCCGACGCTCTCGCGAACATCGAGACGAACCGCAGCGAGACGCTCGACCTTGAAACGCTCGGGCTCGATGACCGCCCGTCGTACGATCTGCTGGCGCGCGGAGATACACTCGGTGTCTTCCAGCTTGATGGCGGCCCCATGCGCAGCCTCCTGCGCCTCATGAAGCCAGACAACTTCGAGGACGTCTCCGCCGTGATCGCGCTGTACCGTCCCGGACCAATGGGCGCCGACTCCCACACGAACTACGCGCTGCGCAAGAACGGCCTGCAGAAGATCACGCCCATCCACCCCGAGCTCGAGGAGCCTCTCGCCGACATCCTCGACACGACGTACGGCCTGATCATCTATCAAGAGCAGGTCATGGCGATCGCGCAGAAAGTCGCGGGCTTCTCGCTGGGCCAAGCAGATATTCTTCGGCGCGCGATGGGCAAGAAGAAGAAGTCGGAGCTCGACAAGCAGTACGTCGGATTCAGCGGCGGCATGACCGAGCGCGGCTACTCCGAGGGCGCCATCAAGGCGTTGTGGGATATTCTTCTGCCGTTCTCCGACTATGCGTTCAACAAAGCGCACTCGGCGGCATACGGCGTCATTGCGTACTGGACGGCCTACCTCAAGGCGCACTATCCCGCCGAGTACATGGCAGCCCTGCTGACGAGTGTCGGCGACTCGCGCGACAAGCTGGCGATGTACCTGAACGAATGCCGGCGCATGGGCATTCGCGTGCTTCCTCCCGAAGTCAACGAATCGATCAACTTCTTCGCCGCGGTCGGCGAAGACATCCGCTTCGGACTCGGTGCCGTCCGCAACGTGGGGGGCAACGTCGTCGACGGCATTGTGGCCGCACGCGAGAAAGATGGAAAATTCGAGAACTTCCACGACTTTCTGCGCAAGGTCCCCGCGCACGTCACGAATAAGCGCACCGTCGAATCGCTCATCAAGGCGGGCGCCTTCGACGAAATGAAGTCATCGCGACGTGCACTCGTCGAGATTCATGAGGATGCTGTCGATTCCGCCGTTCGCGACAAGCGCATGGAGGCGACAGGTCAGGTCGGGTTCGACTTCGACAGTCTCTTCGCCGAGGTCGGTGAAGCGGTTGAGACTCAGGTTCCCGAGAGACCCGAATGGTCAAAGCGGGACAAGCTCGCGTTCGAGAGAGAGATGCTCGGCCTCTACGTTTCGGACCACCCGCTCGCGGGACTCGAAGTGCAGCTGGCCAAGCTGGCGAGTACGACGATCACCGATCTGACGACGTCCGAGCACACGCAAGACGGCGATACCGTGACGATCGCGGGCCTGCTCACCAGCGTGCAGCACCGAGTGGCAAAGACGTCAGGCAACGCATACGGCATGATCACGGTCGAAGACTTCGGCAGCGAGATGACCGTCATGTTCATGGGGAAGGCGTACCAGGAGTACCAGCACACGCTGCAGAGTGACACGATCGTCGTGGTTCGGGGTCGCGTCAGCATGCGCGACGACGGTATGAACCTTCACGCGTACTCGATTTTCAGTCCCGATCTGCAGCAGGACGGACCGGCCGGTCCGCTTGTGCTCAATATGCCAGAGCAGCGCGCGACGACAGAAGCCGTCACCGAGCTTGCGGAGATTCTCGGTCGCCACAGGGGAGATAACGAAGTCCGCCTTCGACTGCTGCGCGGGGACATCGCTCGCGTTTTCGAAGTGCCCTACCCGGTCGCCGTCACGGCCGACTTGTTCGGTGAACTGAAGTCGCTCCTCGGACCGAACTGTCTCGGCTAGTATGGCCCCGCTGTCCAATACGATGATGTGGAGATTCACGCCATGACGAATCAGCAGCCGCCCCAGGGATGGAGTACACCGCAGCCACCGGCCGGCGCAGGGCAGCACGCGCCATCTGCGCCCGCATCGCAGTACGGCTCCCCGCAGCGCCCGCAGGGATATGCGATGCCGCCGAATCAGCCAGCACCGCGATGGCAGGAATCCGAGGGCATCAGCGTCGGACGGTTCACGCTCCGTGAGCTGATCATCTTTGTCACCGTCTTCCTTCTGGTCATTTCGTCTTTCCTTCCCATGATGTCGGGAAACATCGGCACCGGTTCCAACCTCTGGAATCCGGTCTGGCCGTTGGCGATTCCGGGGGTTCTGCTGCCGCTCGCCGCCGCCGTGCTCATACTCATCCGTCGCCTCGCACCGACGCCGACGCTCCGCGTCGGTTCGCTGTCGGTCGACCAGTTCGCATCGGTCGTCGCCATCGTGGCGGCAGCGACGTACCTCGGGCTCACGCTCATCGTGCTCAGCATCGGCGCTGCGGTCGGCAGCGGCTTCGGACTCTTCTCGGCATCCTTGAGCTTTGGGCCGGTTCTCGGAATCGTGTTCTCTCTGATTCTGGTGGCGCTGACGACATTCGGTCCGCTCATTCCGCCGTTCGCGACTGACTTTCGCGGTCGTGAGGCGATTAACGCCCATGTCATGGCGCGGCCCGTGAAACCCGTCGTCAGAGCGGCGCGCCCAACGCCTGCCCCCGGTTACGGGCAGGGCGCGCCCCACGCGGCTCCGGGCGGCTACGCACAGCAGCCGGCACCCTATACGCAGGATCCTCACCAGCACGCCGTGTCGAATGCTGCCTCTGCGCCTGGCGCGTACGGGGATCCCTCGGTCGCCACAAGCCCGTACGCACGCCCGCAAGGGTCCGAGGGTGGCACGGCTCACGTGCCTGCGTCCGGTCCCGCGGCGCCGCTGGAACACGCAACGCCTGCTGCAGAGCCTCAGCACGACATCGCCACGCCCGATTTCGCTGCGGAGAGCGCACCGTCGGACGCCGACGCCACAGGGCCACGACCGGACACGGCGTCTCAAGGAAGCGCTGGGTCCGACGCTGGCAAACCCGACGGCTCGCAGCCCACGACCGCGCCGGTGAGCGCCTCAGGACATGTCAATGGCGCGACGTCGCGAACCTCGTCGATGTTCTGGGTGTGGTCCCCGCGGCCGCGACCCGTCGTCGACGAACAGACTCGAGCCCACGTGTTTGATATCGGACCTGGCGCGTGGGCGCTCGCGGTTGACGATCGCGGAGACTCGCTGCTGATCAGGCACGACGACGGCCGTGTCGGCGTTCTCGAAGACGTTGAGGGACTGATGCGAGGCTGACCTGCGCGACCGCTAAGATAATCACGACATGATCAACACTATCGATCTGCGTTCTCGCGAACTCAGCGCCGCTGAACTCGTGCGCGCACTCCCGCGTCCCACCGTCGATGTTTCGGCCGCCATCCACGCGGCACAGGGGCTGATCGATGAGGTGACCTCGTCTGGCGCGCGAGCGCTTGCTGATCAGGCCGAGCGCTTCGACAACGTGCGCCCGCGCTCCGTCCGCGTGGAACAGCATGAGATCGACCGTGCCGTTCGCCACCTGGAGCCGTCCGTGCGCGACGCGCTGACGGAGGCCATCGACCGGGTGCGCCGGGCGACGGAAGCGCAGGTTCCTCCGCAAAGGCGCACGGAGATGGGACACGGAGCCTCTATTCTGCAGCGCTGGCAGCCTGTGGAGCGCGTCGGCCTCTATGTGCCCGGCGGCAAGGCCGTGTACCCGTCAAGTGTGATCATGAACGTCGTTCCGGCGCAGGTGGCCGGGGTTGCCTCGATCGCGATCGCGTCACCACCGCAGCGGGAATTCGACGGGGGAGTGCATCCGACGATCCTCGGGGCAGCGGGTCTTCTCGGGATCTCAGAGATCTACGCGATGGGCGGCGCGGGCGCTATCGGTGCGTTTGCACATGGAGTACCCGACCTCGAGCTCGCGCCTGTGGATGTCGTCACGGGACCGGGGAACATCTACGTGACGGCTGCGAAGCGCATCGTGCACGGGCGTGTCGGCATCGATGCCGAAGCAGGAACAACAGAGATTCTCGTGATCGCCGACGGGACGGCAGATGCGCGGCTCGTCGCTGCGGACCTTATCAGCCAGGCGGAGCACGACGAGGCTGCAGCATCCGTTCTCGTCACTGATTCGCCGCGGCTCGCGCACGAGGTGACGGGACACCTTGAGAGACTCGTGCCGCAAACGGCGAACGCGGACCGCGTCCGCGCGGCGCTGGCGGGTCCGCAGTCCGCCATCGTCCTGGTGTCCGACACCGTGACAGCCGCTGAGCTGAGCAACGCCTACGGTCCTGAGCACTTGGAGATCCACACGCACGACCCCCACGGGACTCTCGAGCACATTACGTCGGCTGGCGCTATCTTCCTTGGGCCGTATTCGCCGGTGAGTCTCGGAGACTACCTGGCTGGGTCGAACCATGTGCTGCCAACGGGCGGCCAGGCTCGCTTCAGCTCGGGCCTCGGAGCGTTCACGTTCCTGCGTCCGCAGCAGGTTATCGAATACGATAAGGCGGCACTCGCATCGATTGCAGAACCGATCGTCGCTCTGGCGATGTCTGAGCAGCTGCCGGCACACGGCGAGGCCGTGACTGAGCGATTCAACGCGTGAATTGATCCCGAAAGGGAGTTTGGGAGACTATGCACTGTCCGTTCTGCCGCCACCCCGATTCGCGCGTTATCGATTCGCGTACAAGTGACGATGGGCTGTCGATTCGTCGCCGTCGCCAGTGTCCAGAGTGCGGCCGGCGTTTCAGCACGACCGAGACCTCAAGCCTCAACGTGATCAAGCGCAGCGGCGTCGTCGAGTCATTCAGCAGAGACAAGGTCGTCGCAGGAGTGCGCAAAGCGTGCCAGGGGCGCCCCGTGACGGACTCAGACCTCGCCGTACTCGCCCAGCGCGTCGAAGAGGCGATCAGGCAGACGGGAACATCACAGATCGAGGCGAACGACATCGGGCTCGCGATTCTCACTCCGCTGCGGGAGCTCGACGAAGTTGCTTACTTGCGATTCGCGAGCGTCTATCAGGCATTCGACTCTCTCGAGGACTTCGAGGAATCGATTGCGGCCCTGAGGGATGAGCATGCGGAGCTCGCCGCGCCTTCGTCGGAAGAAGCCGATCAGTGACCGGAGACGGGAACGCAGCCCAGCGGGGCAGAAAATCTGGCTGGATGTACCGAACGCTTTTCACGCTGTTCCTGTCGAAGCTTGACCCCGAAGATGCTCACCATCTGGCATTCTGGGCGATTCGCTTGTTTCCGCGTGTGGGCATCGGTCCGCTTGTAGAGCGGTTCACCCGCCCCGACCCGTCGCTACGAGTCGAGGCTCTCGGTCTGAGCTTCGCCTCCCCGTTCGGAGTCGCGGCAGGGTTCGATAAGAACGCTGAGGCAATCGCAGGGCTTGGCCGGCTCGGGTTCGGGCACGTCGAAGTCGGAACGGTGACCGCACGCTCGCAGCCCGGTAATCCGAGGCCGCGGCTGTTCCGTCTCATACCGGACCGCGCGATTGTGAATCGTATGGGATTCAACAACAGGGGAGCAGCCGACGCCGCGCCACGACTCGCCCGCGCTCACCGATATCGCTCGCGTCCTATCATCGGCGTCAACATCGGAAAGAGCCGGGTCGTCGATGTTGCTGACGCGATCGATGACTACGTGGCAAGCTGTCGAATGGTCGCGCGACTCGCCGACTATCTCGTCGTGAACGTTTCGTCTCCCAATACTCCGGGGCTCCGCGGCCTGCAGGAGCTTGATCGCCTTGAGCCTTTGCTGACGCGGCTCAACGCAGAGGCGGGTGCGACGCCATTGCTCGTGAAGATCGCTCCCGATTTGACCGACGATGAGGTCACGAGGATTTGCGAGCTTGTCGTTCGCACGGAGCTCGCCGGCATTGTCGCAACGAATACGACGTTGTCTCGCGATGGACTCGCCACCGACTCTGCGACTGTCGAGGCCGCAGGAGAGGGCGGTCTGTCAGGAGCTCCGCTGTCCACACGAGCGCTTGAGGTTCTGCGCGTGATCCGAGCCGCCGTTCCCGCAGAGATGTGCGTCATCTCGGTGGGCGGCGTTGAGTCCGCGCACGATGTCGCGGAGCGACTGGCTGCAGGCGCAACGCTCGTTCAGGGGTACAGCGGGTTCATCTACGAGGGACCGCTTTGGGCGCGCAAGATCAATCGCGAGCTTGCAGCGCTCCAGAGCGGAAGCTGACGGCGTTCAGCGGATCTGTTCTCCGCGCGCAACCTGCGGCTTCGGAAGACGGAGCTTGCGCATCTGGATCATGCGCATGGCTGCGTACCAGCGAACACCTCGTTCAACGCGGGTTTCGCCAAATTTCTCGCGCAGGCTCTTGCGAATGCGGATGCCGGCGAAGATGCACTCGATCACCATGATGAAGAAGAAGATCCAGAGGGCGAACATGCCGTACACCTGGATCTGCGGGATCGGAATGAACGTGGCGACGATGACGAGAAACATGAACGGGAGCATGAATTCGCTCAAGCTCGTTCGCGAGTCGATCCAGTCGCGAATGTAGCGCTTCTGCGGCCCGCGGTCGCGCTCGGGAAGGTAGCGCTCGTCGCCATTCGCCATACCGACACGCGCACGCTCGCGCTGCTCGGCCATCTGCGCTCGTGCTCGCTGACGCGCCTCTTTGCGGTCGTTCGGCACGAGCGGGCGCTTATTAGCAGCGACTTGGTCGCTGCGTTTTGGGGTGGGGGCGCCCTTCTTGCCGGCGGGGGAGACGGCGGTATCGTTCTCGACGGTTTCGGGTGTTTCGTCTGAAGTCTTCTTGGTCACGTGATCCTCGGTCGTTGGCGTGCTCTTAAGATTACCTGCATGACTGAATCCCGAGAGAATGTTCCAGACAACGGTGATGATCTGGCACGGCTCGTACACGAGAGCATGCCAGAGACGATCGCAGACTTGAGCGCGCTCGTGCGCATTCCGTCGGTCTCCTGGTCAGCGTTCGACCCCGCGCACGTGCATCGAAGCGCCGAGGCGGTCGCTGACCTGGCTCGGTCCACGGGCCTTTTCGACACCGTGGAAGTCGCACGCGCACCAATGTCTGGCTCGAGCGAGCTTGGCCAGCCCGCGGTCCTCGCGCGCCGCGAGGCAAAGAACGGCAAGCCCACGATTCTGCTTTACGCGCATCACGACGTTCAGCCTCCGGGGCGTGACGAAGACTGGGAGACCGCACCGTTTGAGCCCGTGGTAAAGGGCGACCGCCTCTATGGGCGCGGAGCTGCGGACGACAAAGCAGGCGTGATGACTCATATCGCGGCGATCCGATCGTTGGTCGCCGCTTATGGCGACGATTTTGACCTCGGCGTCGCGCTCTTCATCGAGGGGGAGGAAGAGTTCGGGTCTCGCTCTTTCGCAGCGTTCCTCGATCAGTATCGAGATCGTCTCGCGGCGGACGCAATCGTCGTCGCTGATTCAGACAACTGGACGGCCGAGGTGCCTGCCTTGACGGTGAGTTTGCGCGGGAACGTCACATTCCGCCTGGGGGTCCGAACACTCGACCATGCGTCGCACTCGGGCATGTTCGGCGGCGCGGTGCCCGACGCGATGATGGCGGCGATCCGGCTTCTGAACACCTTGTGGAACGAAGACGGCTCCGTTGCCGTCGCTGGCGTGACGAGTCGAGATTCCGAGACGCCGCAGTTCGACGATGACCAGCTTCGAGCAGACGCAGGGCTAAGACCATCGACGACGCCGATCGGCAGCGGCAGCATCCTGAGCCGGCTCTGGAACAAACCCGCGATCACGGTCACGGGAATGGATGTGCCTGCCGTTGCGAGCGCGTCGAACACGCTACTGCCGCACGTCTATGCGCGCGTGAGTGCGCGCATCGCGCCTGGCCAATCAGCAGACGAAGCATTCGGGGCTCTTCGCGACCATCTCAATGAGAATGTTCCGTTCGGGGCTGAGATTACGATCGACGATATCGATACGGGCAGCCCGTTTCTGGTCGACGCCTCCGGGCCCATCGTCGCGACAGCGCTCGAGTCGATGCGCGAAGGGTGGGGGCACGAGCCCGTCTCAACGGGGATCGGCGGATCGATCCCGTTCGTGGCTGACCTCGTCTCGACATTCCCCGATGCAGAAATCCTTATTACGGGTGTCGAGGATCCCGACACCCGAGCGCATAGCCCTAACGAGTCACTGCATCTCGGGGTGTTCCGCCGCGCGATCCTCACCGAGGCGCTCTTGCTTTCGAAGCTCAACGGTCCGAGTGAATGAGTCTCGACATATTCGCGACGAAGGCGAGTACGATGGCTGAAGATACCCCAGCTGGGCCACACATATCACGAGGAGAGTCATGAGCGACACGCTGACCACTCAGAACCCCACGAAGGCGCATGGTGTCGAGCTCACCGAGAACGCGTCGTCAAAGGTGAAGAGCCTTCTTGACCAAGAAGGACGAGATGACCTTCGTCTGCGGGTTGCGGTGCAACCGGGCGGCTGCTCTGGCTTGATTTATCAGCTCTACTTCGACGAGCGTCTGCTTGACGGAGACGAGACCGTCGACTTCAGCGGAGTAGAAGTCATCGTCGACAAGATGAGCGTTCCGTATCTCGATGGCGCTGTTATCGATTTCGAAGACACGATTCAGAAGCAGGGCTTCACGATTGACAACCCCAACGCGCAGGGAAGCTGCGCGTGCGGCGATAGCTTCAGCTGACCCGTTCGGGACCCGTCAGGACGGGGCAGGCGTACCTCACGCCTGCCCCGTCCTTTCTCTATCGTGAGGGCGAGTTTGCGAGAATATTGCGCGATGCTCGGCGTCGTCGGTGACGCATGCGCCTCACATTCGGGCTAGACTGGGCTGAGAATTACCAGTGTCTTCGAAAGGTCCCAGGTGCGCTCGAATAGACGACTCCGCTGGGCTGCCCTGCCGATCGGCATCGCTCTCGCAGTGATGCTGGCGGGTTGCACGCAAGCTGAGCTTCACGGTTATCTCCCCGGCTTCATTGAGGGAGAAGAGCCGGTGACCAACCACACCGACAGGGTCGCCTCCTTGTGGACATCCTCATGGATCATCCTGATGGGAGTCGGTCTTCTCACGTGGGGTCTCATCATCTGGGCGATCGTCGTGTACCGCCGTCGCAAGGGGCAGACGGGTCTGCCACCCCAGCTGCGCTACAACATGCCGATCGAGATCTTCTACACGATCGTGCCGCTCATCCTCGTCATCGGCCTGTTCGCCTTCACGGCGCGTGATCAGACAGCGATCGAGACTCAGTACACCGACGAGGAAGCCGACGCGGTCATCGAGGTCTATGCCAAGCAGTGGGCCTGGGACTTCGTCTATGACAATGCTGTTGACGGCCAGCAAGTGTGGAGCGCGGGAGTTCAGGCTGATGAGGCCGAAGATGGTTCGATCGACCAGGAGAAGCTTCCGACGCTGTACCTCCCGGTCGATTCGAAGATCAAGATTGCGCTCAACTCCCGCGACGTTGCGCATTCCTTCTGGGTTATCGACTTCCTCTACAAGAAGGACATGTATCCGGGCAAGACCAATTACATGTCATTCGAAACACAGCGTGAAGGCACGTACGCCGGAAAGTGCGCCGAGCTCTGCGGCGAGTATCACTCGATGATGCTCTTCAACGTGAAGGTTGTGTCGCAGGCCGAGTACGACGCTCACCTCGCGGACCTCGCGGCAAAGGGCCAGGTCGGCGACTACGGTGCGGAATACGACCGCAACAAGAACATGCCCGACGACGAGAAGTCGTCGGTGGACAAGAGGGAAGAGGGAGAGTAGACCGTTGACGACCGTGACGGACCTGCCCGAGGGGCAGGCAAAGGTGGTCAACCAGTCGAAGGTTGAGCACAAGGGAAACATCCTTGTCAAGTGGATCACTTCGACTGACCACAAGACGATTGGGTACATGTACCTGATCGGTTCGTTCCTGTTCTTCTGCATCGGCGGAGTGATGGCTCTGATCATCCGCGCCCAGCTGTTTGAACCGGGGCTTGAGCTCGTTCCGACGAAGGAGCAGTACAACCAGCTGTTCACGATGCACGGCACGATCATGCTCCTCATGTTTGCGACGCCGCTCTTCGCCGGGTTCGCGAACGTTCTGATGCCGTTGCAGATCGGCGCGCCGGATGTCGCCTTTCCGCGCCTGAACGCGTTCGCCTTCTGGCTGTACTTCTTCGGAAGCCTGATTGCTGTGGCGGGGTTCCTCACCCCGCAGGGTGCCGCAGCATTCGGATGGTTCGCCTACACACCGTTGTCGAGTACCACGTTCTCCCCGGGCGCCGGGGGCAACTTGTGGGTGCTCGGGCTCGGGATGTCAGGATTCGGGACCATTCTGGGTGCCGTCAACTTCATCACGACGATCATCACCATGCGTGCCCCGGGAATGACCATGTTCCGCATGGCGATCTTCACGTGGAACGTTCTCATCACCTCGCTGCTGGTCCTGATGGCTTTCCCCGTGCTGGCTGCGGCGCTGTTCGGCCTTGCCGCCGATCGTGTGTTCGATGCCCAGATCTTCAACCCGGCGAATGGCGGAGTGATTCTCTGGCAGCACCTTTTCTGGTTCTTCGGGCATCCCGAGGTCTACATCATCGCTCTGCCGTTCTTCGGCATTGTGTCTGAGGTCTTCCCTGTCTTCAGCCGGAAACCGATCTTCGGCTACAAGACCCTGGTCTACGCGACTATTTCGATCGCCGCGCTGTCGGTTACCGTGTGGGCCCACCACATGTACGTCACAGGCTCGGTGCTGCTGCCGTTCTTCTCATTGATGACAATGCTCATTGCCGTGCCAACGGGCGTGAAGATCTTCAACTGGATCGGAACGATGTGGCGCGGGTCGATAACATTCGAGACGCCGATGCTGTGGGCGATCGGGTTCCTGATCACGTTCACGTTCGGCGGGCTCACGGGCGTGATCCTCGCGTCGCCGCCTCTCGACTTCCATGTCTCTGACACGTACTTCGTTGTCGCGCACTTCCACTACGTCGTCTTCGGAACCGTCGTGTTCGCGATGTTCTCGGGCTTCTATTTCTGGTGGCCCAAGTGGACAGGCAAGCTCCTGAACGAGCGCCTCGGCTACTGGCACTTCTGGCTGCTGTTCATTGGCTTCCACACGACGTTCCTCGTGCAGCACTGGCTTGGCGTCATGGGAATGCCGCGACGGTACGCAACGTACTCACCGGACGACGGGTTCACCTGGATGAACCAGCTCTCGACGGCTGGTGCGATGATCCTGGCGGTATCGATGATCCCGTTCTTCTTGAATGTGTACATCACGGCTCGTCGTGCACCCAAGGTGACCGTCGACGACCCGTGGGGATATGGTGCGTCTCTCGAGTGGGCGACGAGCTGCCCGCCACCGCGACACAACTTCACATCGATTCCGCGGATCCGCTCCGAGCGTCCCGCATTCGATCTGAACCACCCGGAGACCGTGATGCCGACCACCCAGGCAGCCGTGAATGCGGCGCCGGCCAGCACGCCGGATGCAGAAGGAAAGGCAAACTGACCTATGGTCGCGAATATTCGAATCTTCTGGATCATCTGCGTTTTCTTCGCCATTGTGGCGACAATCTACGGCTCGTGGGGACTCATGGACCCGCGCTTCGGACAGGTTGACTGGGCGGGCACGACGGCTCTCGGACTCGTTGCTGTACTCAGCGGTCTGATCGCGTTCTATCTCGGGCTTGTCCACCGGAGTCAGGGCGGCGTTCTTCCGGAGGACCGTCCCGACGCGAACATCGACGATGGTGACCCGGAGCTCGGACACTTCAGTCCGTGGAGCTGGTGGCCGATTCTTCTCGCGGGTGCAGCGGGGCTCGTGATCCTCGGGCTTGCTGTCGGGTTCTGGATCGCCTTCATCGGTGCGCCTCTCGTGGTCGTCGCACTCGTCGGATGGGTCTACGAGTACTACAGGGGATACTTCGCGCGCTAATCGCGCACGCACGGCAAACGCTGGGCGGCAATCTTCTCGGAAGAATGCCGCCCAGCGTTTTCGTGTGTACCGAGGCCGCGAGGCCGGCCATGCTGCTGCTGAAGCGGCGGCACACTGTTTGCGTGTCTTTGCGTGTCGGCGGACGCGATGGGTCTCCGTGCTCGCTTTGCGAATGTCAGTGTAAGCGCGCGGCTGTGGCACGGCGCGCTACGAAATTGAGGCTATTCGTCGGCGTGAGGCGGCGTTGCTGCTCAGGAAGCGATATGGGTCCGTCCGCGCCCGTTGCACTGTAGGTGCGGCCTGACCTTCACTGCGGGCGCTGTGTCCCGGGCACGCAGGAACGACCTCGTGAGTTCGATGAGGCCCGAGTGCTCATGATTCTCGGACGTGTCCCGGGCCCATGACGGCCTTCCGACCGGATCGGACGCGCCGCCGGTCAGCGGCAGAAGGAGGGCCTGGAAAGGGGGAGTGGCAGAACAGGACGCGCCGTTAGTCCTGCAGGCGTTATGGGCTTCGTTCTGAATGGACCTGTCGCGGTAGTCGCCGTTTCTCACTCGGCAATGAGCGAGCCACTCGGCGTCGAAGACGGGAACGGCCAAGCCGTGCCACCGGTCGCTTAACGGCTGAAGGCCCCTGTCACGATTTCGCGTGACAGGGGCCTTCAGATTCTGCGATCAGTGGTGGTCGTGTGAGCGCTCGATCTCGGTCTGCGTGACCGGAGCGATGCGGTCCTCGAAGAACCAGCGTGACAGACCGGCCCGGAGTCGCTGAGCCGTGGTGATCTTGCCGCGCGAGTTCGGGCGAATCATGAGCGGCTTGTAGCTGTCCTGGCTTACAAGCTTCCAACGCTCGTACTCGTCGACGGGCTGGTGCACCTCGATGTACTCACCCCCGGGGAGGCGGACAATGCGACCGGACTCGTAGCCGTGCAGCGCGATCTCGCGATCCTTCTTCTGGAGTGCGATGCAGATGCGCTTCGTGATGAAGTAGGCGACAAACGGACCAAGCACCAGCATCGCTTGGAGTGAGTGGATCACTCCTTCCATTGTGACCTGGAAATGTGTCGCGATGAGGTCGGAACTCGCAGCCGCCCAGAGCGCTGCATAGAAGGTGACGCCGGCTGCACCGATCGCCGTGCGCGTCGGAGCGTTGCGCGGGCGGTCGAGCAGGTGGTGCTCACGCTTATCTCCCGTGATCCACGCCTCGATGAAGGGGTAGACGAGCACGAGGACAATGAACAGTCCGAGTACCAGTACCGGAAGGATGATGTTGAACGACCAGGTGTGGTTCAGCCAGACGAATTCGAGGTGAGGCGGCACAAGGCGCAACGCTCCGTCGGCGAAGCCGATGTACCAGTCGGGCTGCGTTCCAGCCGACACCGGTGACGGGTCGTAAGGACCGTAGTTCCAGATCGGGTTGATCGTGACGAGCGAGCCGATCAGCGCAATGACGCCGAAGACGATGAAGAAGAATCCACCGGCCTTCGCGGCGTACACGGGGAGGACGGGGAACCCGACGACATTCCGCTGGGTCTTGCCCGGACCAGGATATTGCGTGTGCTTGTGAATCACAACGAACATCAGGTGGAGTGCGATGAACAGCACCACGATTGCCGGCAGAAGCAGAATATGCAGCGTGTAGAGGCGCCCGACAATCTGGTCGCCCGGGAACTCTCCGCCGAAGAGGAGATACGAGGTCCACGTTCCGATCAGGGGGAGTCCCTTGATCATTCCGTCGATGATTCGAAGCCCGTTTCCTGAGAGCAGGTCATCGGGGAGCGAGTAGCCCGTAAAGCCCTCGGCCATCGCGAGAATGAAGAGGACGAAGCCGATAACCCAGTTGAGCTCGCGTGGCTTGCGGAACGCTCCGGTGAAGAAGATGCGGAGCATGTGCAGACCGATCGAGGCCACGAACAGCAACGCTGCCCAGTGGTGGATCTGCCGCATCAGCAGACCGCCGCGAATGTCGAACGAGATGTCGAGGGTCGAGGCCATGGCCGCTGACATCTCGACGCCCTTGAGCGGAACGTAGGAGCCGTCGTAATGCACTTCTGCCATGGAAGCTTGGAAGAAGAACGTCAGAAACGACCCAGACAGCAGGATGACGATGAAGCTGTAGAGGGCTACCTCACCCAGAAGGAAGGACCAGTGGTCGGGAAAGACCTTGCGCCCGAACTCTTTGACGGCCGCCGAGATGCTCGTACGCTCGTCGATGTAGTTAGATGCTGCAGCGGTAAATCCGCCAGAGGACTTCTTCGCCTCAGGAGATGACGTGGTTGCTGTGGTGGTACTCAATGACGCTCCCAGAAGCTCGGTCCGACAGGCTCGGTGAAGTCGCTCTGCGCGATGAGGTATCCCTCATCGTCAACCGCGATCGGAAGCTGCGGAAGGGGACGTGCTGCCGGCCCGAAGATGACCGCGCAATGGTTCGTGACGTCGAACTGAGACTGGTGGCACGGGCACAACAGGTGGTGCGTGCGCTGTTCATAGAGCGCGACCGGGCAGCCGACGTGCGTGCAGACCTTCGAGTACGCGACGATCCCGTCATACGACCAGGACTTACGTTCTTCGGTCTCGTGCAGCTGATCGGGCTGCAGGCGCATGAGCAGGACGATCGCCTTCGCCTTCTCTTCGAGCATTCCGTCGGAGTGCGCGATGTCGGCGAGTCCATCGGGGATGACGTGGAAGGCCGAGCCGAACGTCACGTCGGCCGCCTTGATGGGGGCACCGTCAGGGTCGCGAGTGAGCCGAGTACCCTTTTCCCACATCGTGTGGCTCAGAAGCGCGACGGGCTCTGTGTCTTTGCCCTCCGGTGCGAGACCGCGGAACAGCGCAACTGCGGGAAGGGGAAAGGCGATGAGCGCGCCGATGAGCGTGTTGCGAATCATCGACCGTCGCCCGAAGCCGGACTCCTTGTTCGCGGTGTCGAAGATCTCGACGGCCGTTTGGCGCGTCTCGTCAGATCCGCGCACCGGGTGGCGCTCGTCAATGGCTTCTTCGTCGGCCATGAGGGCCTTGCCCCAGTGCACCGCGCCGATACCCAGAGCGAGAAGCGCGAGCGCGATGCCAAGGCCGATGAACAGGTTGTTGAGGCGAACAGAGCCCATGTCCCCAGGAGTGATAGGGAAGGCCATGTAAGCCGCTACGGCCCAGACGCTCCCGACGATCGACAAGTAGAAGAGCGTGTACACCGTGCGGGCTGCACGCTTTTCCTTCTTGGGATCGAGATCGGTGACGCGCTTCCGGTGAGGGGGAAGACCGGGGTTTTTCACCGCATCCGGTGCCACGACTGCCGTGCCGACGGATGCGCCCGGCGCCGCGATGTGGGCTGACGAATCGTCAGCGGCGAGTTCCTTGCCGCTGTTGTCGTCCTGTGCCATTCTGCTCCTTCTTACAGGTTTTCGTGTGTGAGATCAGCCGGTGCTAGTTCGATTTTGCGGTGATCCACACCGTGATCGCGACGATGCTTCCGAGACCGAAGATCCAGATGAAGAGTCCCTCAGAGACGGGCCCGAGCGAGCCAAGCCCGAATCCTCCGACAGACGGGGTGTTCTCCATGTACTTGAGCGCAGTGATGATGTCGCGCTTGTCTTCAGGGGTGAGGTTTGCGTCGTTGAAGACGGGCATGTTCTGCGGGCCCGTGACCATGGCCTCGTAGATGTGCTTCTCAGAGACCCCCGTGAGCGGCGGGGCGAACTTGCCCTCTGTCAGCGCGCCACCGGCACCCGCGACGTTGTGGCACATTGCACAGTTGATGCGGAACAGCTCTGCCCCGTTGGCTGCGTCGCCCTGCGCGTCGAGGTACTTGTCCTCGGGAATGCCAGGGCCGGGAGCGTACGACGCGACGTACGCAGCAAGGGCGGCAGTGTCGCTTTCGGTGAACTGCTTCGGCTTAACGCGCGCCTGCGGGCCTTGCATCTGCAGGGGCATGCGTCCCGTTCCAACCTGGAAGTCGACGGATGCTGCTCCGACGCCGATGAGCGACGGACCTGCTTCTGTGCCCTGGAGGTTCATGCCGTGACATGTTGCGCAGTTCGCGGCGAAAAGCTTCTCGCCTGTCTCGATCTGTTCCTGAGACGAGGGGGCCGCTGTCGACTCATCAGCGGATGCTGTCGCGGAGCTGAACGCGGCGTACGCGCCCCCCGAGAAGAGGAGGCCGATTGCGATGAGCGCAACGTTGGCGAGAGGGTGACGACGCCCCTTCTTCGAGGTTTTCGCCGCGCTGGCCATACCTGAACGTGACATACGTGCTGTCTGCTCCGAAATCTATTGAAGAACGTAAATGACGAGGAAGAGGCCGATCCAGACGACATCGACGAAGTGCCAGTAGTACGACACGACGATCGCAGTCGTTGCCTCTTTATGAGCGAAAGTCTTGACGGCGAACGCGCGTCCGATGACGAAGAGGAAGGCGATGAGCCCGCCCGTCACGTGGAGCCCGTGGAAACCGGTGGTCAGATAGAACGCTGAACCGTATGCGCTGGACGAGAATGTCACTCCTTCGCTCACGAGTGTCGCGTACTCCCAAACCTGACCGCCGACGAAGATCGCGCCGAGTGCATAGGTGAGGAAGAACCACTCGACCATGCCCCACTGCGTCGGCTTCCAGCCGGTCGCACGGGACTGCATGCGTTCGGCGGCGAAGACCCCGAACTGGCAGGTGAACGACGACGATACGAGGATCAGCGTGTTCACGGTCGCGAACGGAACATTGAGAATCTCCGTTGACGACTCCCAGAGGACGGGGGAGGTGGAACGCAGCGTGAAGTAGATGGCGAAGAGACCAGCGAAGAACATGACTTCGCTGCCGAGCCACACGATGGTACCGACCATCACGGAGTTCGGCCTCTTCAACGCGGCTGCGCTGGGGGCATAGTTCATTGAGGTGCTCGTCACGCTTCCATTATGGCCGATATTCGTGCGGTTTTTTCGCACGACGGGCCGCGAACGTTACTGGTCAGGCTTATACAGCGCTCAAAATCGTCTGCAGATTGACTTCGAGTTCGGATCGCACGAGCGCCGACGCTAGGATCAGCCACATGCTTGAACGTACATCGTGGCCGCAGATTCTCACTCATCTCCTTGCGAAGGAGAACCTCAGCGTCTCGGAGGCCACGTGGGCGATGCAGCAGATCATGACGGGCGACGCGACCGAAGCGCAGATCTCTGCCTTCACCGTCGCGCTCCAGGCGAAAGGCGAGACCGTCGACGAAATCGTCGGATTCCGCGATGCCATTCTCGCTCAGGCGGTTCCGCTTCCTGCAGACCCGATGGCGCTCGATATCGTCGGCACGGGAGGAGACCGCTACGGGACGTTCAACATCTCCTCGACAGCATCCATCATCATCGCTGCAGCCGGCGTTCCGGTGATCAAGCACGGAAACAAGGCCGCGAGCAGCAAGTCGGGCTCGAGCGATGTGCTCGCTGCTCTGGGTATCGACCTCCAGCTGAAACCGGACGACGTCGTCGGGGTGCTCGAGGAGGCGGGAATCACCTTCGCCTTTGCCGCGGCTTTTCATCCCGGATTCCGGCACGCGGGAAAAGTTCGTGCCGAACTCGGTATCCCGACCGTCTTCAACTACCTCGGGCCGCTCTGCAACCCGGCCCGGCCTGAGGCTTCTGCGGTGGGCGTTGCCCAGCTTGACCGAGTTCCGCTCATCGTCGGAGTCTTCCAGACCAGGGGAGCGACGGCGCTTGTGTTCCGCGGCGACGATGGCTTGGACGAACTGACAACGACAGGGCACTCGCACATTTGGGAGGTGTCTCGAGGCTTAGTCACCGAGCACGATCTCGATCCGCGAGACCTGGGGATCGAGCTGGCCTCGATTGAGGACCTTCTCGGTGGCGACGCGGAGTTCAACGCTGGGGTGCTGCGACGCGTGCTCGTCGGTGAGCGAGGACCGGTTCGCGACATCGTCTTGCTGAACGCCGCAGCGGGCCTCGTGTCATATCGTCTCGAAGAGGACCCGGCCCAGAGCGAGCGGCGCATGGTCGACAGGTTCGCCGAGCAGCTCGCTGTCGTCACGGATGCTGTGGACTCTGGTGCCGCGGCGGCAAAGCTCGACGCGTGGGTTGCGGCATCTGCACGCCGGTCGGCATAAAACCTACCCGAAGTCGCGGCAACAGCGTAGGTTGACATGGAGGGCCTTCCCTGGGCCCGTGCATAGCCAGCGCTGGAGGAGAGTTCCAATGAAGAAGCTCATCAACGATCCGCACGACGTCGTCGCCCAATCGGTCGAAGGGTTTGCTGCTGCCCACTCAGATCTCGTTCGCGCGGAGTTCGACCCGACGTTCGTCGTGCGCGCCGACGCGCCGGTCGCAGGCAAGGTCGCCATCGTCAGCGGCGGAGGCAGCGGGCACGAACCGCTCCATGCCGGCTTCGTCGGTTTCGGGATGCTGGATGCTGCCGTGCCCGGGCCGGTATTCACGTCACCGACTCCTGATCCGATCCTGGCCGCGACAAAGGCGGTGGATGCCGGTGCGGGCGTACTGCACATCGTGAAGAACTACACGGGAGACGTGCTCAACTTCGAGACGGCAGCCGATCTTGCCGAGGCGGAGGGAATCGACGTCACCTCTGTGGTCACGAATGACGATGTCGCCGTGCAGGATTCTCTCTACACCGCTGGACGCCGCGGCGTCGCCGGTACGGTCCTCGTCGAGAAGGCCGCTGGTGCGGCAGCGCAGCGCGGCGATTCGCTTGCGGAGGTCGCTGAGATCGCGCGGCGAGTGAATGAGAACGTGCGGACAATGGGCGTCGCACTGACGCCGTGCGTTGTTCCTCACGCGGGCGAGCCGAGCTTTGCTCTCGCCGACGATGAGATCGAGATCGGAATCGGCATCCACGGTGAACCCGGTCGTGAGAAGGTCGCGCTCGAGGAAGCAGACCGCATCGTCGACCGTCTGATGCAGCCGGTTCTGTCTGATCTCGCGATCGAGACGGGAGAAGACGCGCTGCTGCTTGTGAATGGCATGGGCGGGACACCGCTGATGGAGCTTTACATCGTCTATCGACATGCGGCGAAGGTGCTCGCCGATCGGGGTATCACGGTGGCGCGCAGCCACGTGGGAAACGTGACGACGTCGCTCGAGATGCAGGGCGCATCGATCTCGGTGCTTCGTCTCGATGACGAGCTGCGAGAACTGTGGGATGCTCCCGTTCACACTCCGGCCCTACGCTGGGGGCGATGACGAGTGTCGAGCGTCAGAGACCGAAAGTGAGGAGTTGAACGATGGCTGTCGATGCTTCCTGGGTGCGGTCGTGGCTTGACCGCAGTGCTGCCATGATCGCCGAGAACCGTCAGGAGCTGATCCGGCTTGACCGTGAGATCGGTGATGGTGACCACGGCGAGAACATGGATCGTGGCTTCCAGGCGGCAACGTCGAAAATCGCGGATGCTGCAGACGACGCGAACCCCGCCGACCTCCTGAAGCTTGTCGCCTCGACCCTTATTTCGACGGTCGGCGGCGCTGCGGGCCCGCTTTACGGCACGGCATTTCTGAAGGCAGCCGGCGCCGTCAGCGGTAAGGATTCCCTCGAACCCGCCGACATCGTAGATCTGCTGACCGCCGCTCGCGATGGCATCGTGCTGCGCGGAAAAGCTGAGGTAGGCGATAAGACCATGGTTGATGCATGGAGCCTCGCTGTCGACGCGGCTGCAGACGCAGCGAACGCTGGTGCCGATGTCGCGAGCGTGCTTGCTGAGGCTGCACGGGCCGCTGAAGAGGGAGCCGCTGCGACCGAACCTCTCGTCGCACGCAAGGGGCGAGCCAGTTATCTGGGAGAGCGCGCGATCGGGCATCGCGATCCAGGCGCGCAGTCGACCGCGCTGGTCCTGCGCGTTGCTGCGGACACAGCGAAGGACTCCGCATGACCGTCGGTATCGTGATTGTCTCCCACAGCGCGAAAATCGCTCAGGGCACGGTCGAGCTTGCCGCGCAGATGGCTCCCTCTGTGGTGCTGCGCGCTGCTGGCGGAACGGACGATGACGGCATCGGAACGAGCTTCGACAAGGTGACTGCCGCGATCGGTGAAGCGGATTCAGGAGACGGCGTCGTTATTCTGTGCGATCTGGGATCGGCGGTCTTGACGACGGAAACCGCGCTCGAGTTCGTCAACGACGATCAGCGGGCGCGGATTTCGCTGGCCGATGCCCCTGTTGTCGAGGGGGCAGTGGCTGGCGCGGTCGCCGCCGAGACCGGCGGAGACGTTGCGGCGGTCATCTCGGCGGCCGAGCATGCCGGCCGCGGTGGACTGAGCGGTCCAGGCGCTTCGGAAGCTGGCAGCGCCAATGGACCGACCGGTCCGGTGACGCGCACGGTGACCCTCATCAACCGTGACGGCCTGCACGCGCGCCCCGCCGCAGATTTCGTGAAGAAGGCGAGCGGGTTCGACGCACGGATCAGTGTGAACGGCGTCGACGCGAAGAGTCTGCTCGGAATCATGTCGCTGGGACTCGTGAAAGGCCGCGACGCTGAACTCGCCGCCGACGGGCCCGACGCGAGCACGGCCATCGAAGAACTGGCAGAGTTGATTGAGTCCGGTTTCGGCGAGAAATGACAGCGGAAGGAATGTCATGATCGAGCAGGCTGATTCGAATCGCCTCGGAGGCGTCATTCGCGACGTGCTTCGACCGCGCTCCGACGTCTGGCGTCTGTGGACGGAACCCGAGTACATTCGACGGTGGTTCTGGGAGGCGTCGTCGGAAACCGATGTCGAATTCGTTCCTGAGGTCGGGCAGAAGTGGCGCGTCCTGACCCCGGAGGTATCCGTGGGCGGCCAGATTCTCGACGTGGTCCCGGGGGAGAAGCTCGCTTTCACGATGCGCTGGACGGGCGACACGCACACGCTCGAGGTTGATGTCCGACTTCTTGAAGACCCTGCGGGCGGGACGACCATTGAAGTGAGTGAATCAGGCTTCACATCGATGGCAGAGCGCAATGACCACGTGGCGGGCTGGAATGCGAGTCTTGACCGCATGTCGAAGCTGTCGCTTGACGCTTAGCACAAGGCTGTTCTTTTTGTCAAAACACGCTAAAATGGGCTCATGGTCACTACAGAGCAAGCCGGCAGTGGGGCTGGCAGGTACGATCGGTTTTTTCGGCGCGTAGAAGACAAGCTGATTCCTGTGATCGGGCCTGCCGCGATCGGACCCTACAGCGACGTTTATGAGCTGCAGCCCGACGATTCCTGCCCGGTCTGCGGTCACGCGATGGAGGAGCATTCGACAGACCGGTCATCCGGCAACGCGGTTCTGAACTGTCCGGTCGAGGCCGAGCCTGTGTCGAGTGACACATCGCCGCTGAATGAGCTCGGCATGCCGACCGAGTCCGCGCGCCGGCGCGCGGAGAGACACAACGCCAGCACCTGACCGAACAGCGTCCCCATCTTCTGTTCGGTCGGGTGTCTGTGCCGCCGTGCGCCATACTGGGAGGCGTGAACCTTCCGAAGACGCGCGCGCGAGCCGCCGCGCTCTCGGAACACCTTGAGGGCTGGGTGCCCCGTTCCGTTGAACAGACGTTCCGACGACACGAATACCTGGAGTTCCTGACCTCAGCGGGCGACTCTGCACTCGATCGCGAACACGGCCCCGACCACCTCACGGCGAGTTGCTTCGTCTTCACGCCATCGTTCGATCGACTGCTGCTGTGCTTCCACAGGAAGGGCCAGTTTTGGGTGCAGCTCGGCGGGCACATCGAGCGCGCTGACACCTCAGTGGCCGCTGCCGCGCAACGTGAAGCGAGCGAAGAGAGTGGACTCGGCAGCATCCGGATGCTGTCGGAGGCACCCGTCGACCTCAACCGCCACGAATTGGCGGCGGCGTTCGGACGCTGTCGACGTCACTGGGATCTTGGGTTCGCCGCTGTCGCCGCCGGTGAGCCGCAGGCGAGCGACGAGAGCGAGGCGGTCGGGTGGTGGCCCATCGACGGCCTTCCCGAACGAATTCCTTGGGACTTTCGCGTGCGGGTGGCGAACGTGCTCGCCGAAATCAAACGGTGAGGGATCAGTTGAGAACTGACCACGGCTGTGGGCTGCGGTCATCCGCCGCGAGGATGCTGCCGACCCAGTCGTCTTCTCGCCCCTCGCGACCGACAGACGCCGATCGTCGCACGCCTTCGAAGTGGAAGCCTGCACGTTGTGCCGCTCGCGCCGAGCCGACGTTGCCCGCAAACGCGCGCCACTCAACGCGTTCCAGCTGAAGGTACGCGAACGCGTAATCGATCACCGCGGCAATTGCCTCCGTCAGGTATCCGCGTCCTCGGTGACCGGGCGCCATCCAGAAGCCCAGGTTCGCCGACCCGTCCGCGATGCGATCCAGGCCCACGACGCCGGCGAACGAGCCGCCCGCATCGAGCGCCCACGTGCACCGTTCGCCGGTGAGCCACCCGTCTTCGCAGTATGTCGTTACGTAGGCGACGGCATGCTCGCGACGGTACGGCACGGGCACGGGGACCCGTCGCTGAAGCTCGGGGTCCTGGCACGCGGCCGTGATCGCGTCAACATCGTGGAGCGTTGGGCAGCGCAGCAGCAGGCGTTCGGTGGTCAATCGGTCGTCACGATAGGCTGTGGCGCGCTCGCGTGACACTCGCGCGGTGATGTACGCCTGCGGATCGCGCTCCGGGGGAGTAGCGGCATTCACCGCGTGGAGTTCGACGGCGAACCCTGCTGCTTCAAGGGCAGCAACGACAGCATCCGGGGAATGGCGAACTGCCTCGTAGTCGAGGTCGTCGTGTCCGTAGGCACTCGTAATCGACACGGTTTGCGAGGAGCCGGCTTGGAAGCCGAGCAGAAGTATTCCGTCGGGGGAGAGCGCGCGTCGGAACTCGCCCGCGATGGCCGGGAGCTCGTGCTCGGGCGTGTGGATGATGGAGTACCAGGCGACGATGCCGCCGAGCGACGCGTCGGCGACGCCCAGCTGGTCGAGTGTGCCGACACGGAAGGAGATGTGGGGATGCCGGCGGCGCGCTTCGTCGATCATGCCGGGGGAGAGGTCGACGCCTGAGACATCGACGCCCCGCGAATCGAGGTACGCGGCGACGCGCCCGGGCCCGCAGCCTGCGTCCAGAGCGGGGCCGACGACGCGAGAGGCGAAATCGTCGAGTAGGTGGCGGTGCAGGGGTCGAGCAACCAATTCCGTGGCGAGAAGCTCTGCGTAGTCTGCGGCGACGCGATCGTAGGCGGCGCGCGTGCGCTCACGGTGCGGTTGTGGCATCCGATCATTTTATCGCGGGATGCTGTCGCGCGCCGTTCACGGGCAGGCTGCCTACCGTTGACCGGCGGTTCAGAACGGGCTAGCTTGAGTTAATGGTCAGTAACGTCGGTGTTCACCATGCACTCCGGTCACGGGGAGCAACGCCGGGCGTGCGCTGGCGCGACACACGGGACTTCGCTCGACTCTCGGCGATCGTCTACGGCTTTGCGGGCATCGTCGTTCCCGTTCTCGGCTGGCTCGTCGGGCTAGCGATGCTGATGACGTCGCCGCGGTGGAGCAGTCGTGAGAAGGTCGTGGCCGCTGGGGTGCCGACGACGCTCACTCTCGTCGCGGCGTTGGCCACTGCTGTCGCGAGCGCAACCGAAGCAACACCCGAGCGGCTCGCGGTGGTGGTTCACTTGCCAAGCGGCTATGACGTGGCATGGTTCGGCGCCGTTGTCGTGCTTATCGTGACGGCGAGCATCGGGTTGCGGCTGATGCTCGCCATTCGTGACTGACGCTCTTCGAGGTTTGCGAGAATGCTGCCCGGACTGTCAAGCCTGGCAATTGATATGTTGATGCAACCTGCAGAAGAGGGGGAGAGATGGACACAGATCCGGCGCTGCGGGCGGAGCTTGACGCCATTTTCGAAGCGCGCGATCGAAGCCACATGGCTCCCACGATCGCAGCTGTAGTCGAGCTGCTCTCGCAGCATCCCGATGACCCCGCGGTACTGTACGAGGTTGGCGGCGCGTACGACACGGATGGCCAGGAGGAGGTCGCGGCCGAGTTTTACCGAAGGGCGATGAACGCCGGGCTCGATGGTCGGTGGCTCCGGCAGTGCTACCTCCAGTACGGCAGCACTCTCCGCAATCTCGGGCGCGTCGACGAAAGTATTGCGATCTTCGACGAGGCTCTGCGGGCTTTTCCCGAGTCTGAATCGCTCGCGATCTTTCGAGCACTATCCGTGCACGCGGCGGGAAAGCCGAGCGCAGCGCTCGGAGCCGTGCTCGAATTGATCGCGGACAGATACCGTACGGATGAAGTTCTGAGATACGAAGAGGCACTCCGCGGAAACGCTGCCCACCTGCAAAGCGTGGATGAACGTTGACCATCGTGCGATAGGGCAGCATCGCTGGGGTTGCTCGGGGACCGATTGATGCACAGGTGAAACCATGCGCAGTGCCCCTGAGTTGACATAATGTACATTATCGGTACGGAGTCGGAGAGTGCGAGCGCGCCCGTTGCGAGCGTGAAATCTGAACGCACCGCCGTTCCGAGCTTGGTAACGCGCTAGGTGCGCCAGCATCCTCGTTGCGGGTGCGAGTTTCTGTGTGCTTGCACCGACGTCTGCGACGGCCACAGATCGTGCGAGATGGATTCCTCACGACGCGACGTCTGGTGCCCGTGAACTCCCGGACACCTGGCTCGCATGTTGCGCGGCGACGCGAGCTTGCAATGTCACGCGTTCTCATGTGCTCGTGGCGCTGTGTCTCGCGTGGCGCGAATCCACGCACCCCTCCTCGGACCGTGTCTCCTTGTGCATGATAACCCGGTTACTTGACATAACGCGTGAGATATCGGTTCTCGCCCTGCCTCTGGCAAGACGATCTCACTGCCCTGAGACCATGCGTTACGCCTCTTTTCATCACAGAGGCGTGCATATTCTGGGAATCTGCGCAAAGCTGGAAGTCAGGGCAGGTTTGAGGAGGAATCGTGAACGGTCGCGGTACGACGTGGCTTATCGATCATGTGGCTCTCTCCCCCGGGCAGGTCAAGGGCGTGCGAGCAGCCTTGATCGTCGGCGGACTGGCGGCCGTGGTTCTGGGGATCGTCATTTGGGCGTGGCCCGGTGTCACTCTGCTTCTTGTCGCGTGGGCATTCGGCGTGTTCTTTATCGTTGCGGGCATCGCGCGCGCGGGTCTGGGCCTTGCGGCGTTCGACGAGACGACCGGGGGCAAGATCCTCGCCGTCATTCTTGGAATCTTTCTCGTCATCGCCGGCATCGTTGTGCTCATCAACCCCGGGTTCGGCGTCGCTCTTTTGGCGACCATGGTCGGCTTTGTCTGGATCGTCGAGGGCGCCGCTTCACTCGCGTCGCTGCCGACGAGCTCTCTCAAATGGCTTGCGATCGTGTACGGCGTTCTGAGCATTGTGGGAGGCGTGTTCGTCATACTCTCGCCGAACTTCGCCGCGGGCGTGATGCTCATCTTCGCAGCGACGATGCTTGTGGTCGGTGGCATCGCCCAGACGCTCGAGGGAATCGTGTTCGCTCGCGGGCGTGACAAGCCGGTGACGGCCGGCGCGTACTCGGACTAGGCCTCCGGAGCGAAGTCCGAGACGTCGCCGACGAGGCGCGTATTGTCGTCGGGTACGGGGTCGACGGCAGCCGAAGCCACCTCGGCGGCGAATTCGGCGACGTTGTAGAGCTTGCCCGCGGCCTTCTTTCGTTCTTCGATCGCTCCGGGATTCATCCGGTTGAGAAGCGTAGCGGTAATGGTTCCCTCGATCATGTCGCCAGAGACGACGACAAAGCCGATTCCCTTCTCGGCCAGCGCGGGAATGCGCTCGCGAAGAGCATCTTCGCCCGCGCGCTTCGACTTCGCCACGGGCTCGTACTCGGGCATGGTCGGAGTCGTTCTGATGAAGTGCGCCTGGTGGCTGGTCACGAAGACCACGCGCGAGCCTTCGCTGAGCAGCGGCTCGGCGGCAGCCAGGGCACCGACCTGCGCGTCACGATTCAGTGACATTGCGTAGTCCTCGCCCATGCCGGATTCCATGCCGCCCGATGCGTTAAGAACAAGAATGTCGAGGCCACCGAACTCAGCTTTCACTGCGGCGAACATCGCAGACACCGAGTCGGCGTCGGTGAGATCGGCACCAACCGTGATCGCCGTACCCCCACTCTCGCGAATGCTGTCGGCGAGCTTCACGGCGCGTGCTTCTTTGTTGCGAAAGTTGATGGCAACGTGAGCGCCGGCTTCTGCGAAGTAACGGATCGTGTCGGCGCCGACACCGCGACTCGAGCCCGTCACGAGTACGCGCTTGCCGTCGAGTGAACCGGGCTGAAGAGGGTTGGACACGAGAGTGACTCCTTGACGATGGGAAGCGGGTGGCCCGCGAGTACCACCCGAGACTACCAAGTGACGCGGCTTGGCACTGGTAGATTCGACAGCAGGACGCGTTGTTGAGCGCGGTCGACAAGGGGCGCAGAGGATGAAGCGGGTCACACATCGCGCGTGTCGCGCGTCGAGTCCGTCGTCGTCGCGGAGCGCTTCATGACTATCGGCTTCCTTGCGCCGCAGCGAGACATACGGATTTTCGCCCACCGTGGCCTCGCCGCAGGAGTCCCAGAGAACACACTCGCGGCGTTCAGCGCGGCTGTCGCGGCGGGCGCGGACTACATCGAGACCGACGTGCATGTCACGCACGACGGCGTGTGCGTGATTCATCATGACCCCGTGGTCGAGGTCGCGGGAACGAGCTGGCGCATCGCCGAAGTCAGCTACGAAACCCTTCGGGGTCTCGACCTCGGACAGGGCGAGACCATTCCGACTCTCGCTGACGCGCTGGGTGCCTTCCCCGAGGTTCGGTTCAATATTGATGTGAAGGTTCTGGATGCTGCCGGGCCAGCGGCCCGCGCCATCATCGACGCAGCCGCGATGGACCGCGTTCTCGTGACATCCTTCGACGAACGGACGCGGCGCGCTGCGCTCGATCTGCTGCCGGGCGTCGCAACAAGCGCTTCCTCCGCCAAGATCATCGCCGCTCTCCCCTGGATGCTCCTCGGCGTCCCGTCTCGCGTCGCCGCCGCGCTCAGGGGAATTCCGGCTGTTCAGATTCCCGAGAAGCGAGGGCCGCTCCGTCTCGTGTCCCCTCGGATCGTGCGCCTCATGCATCGGGCGGGAATCGAAGTGCATGTCTGGACGATCAACGACCCGGCCGACATGGCTCGGCTGCATGACTGGGGCGTCGAAGGCATCGTCACCGATCGCTGCGATGTCGCCATTCGCATGACCCGCCGCTAGCCGGCATCCGTGTCTGTTCCACGTTGATTCGGCCCGGCCTGGAAGCATTTGCCCAGCTTGTTGGTTTATACATGATGAGAGCGGCGAGAAGGAGACCACACAATGGCAGATCGCAGTTTGCGCGGAATGCGCCTCGGCGCCCAGAGCTTGCAGAGCGAAGAGGGCGTCGTATTTTCAGAACGAGTTCAGCGCACCTATCAGTGCACCGAGTGCAAGAAAGAGACGACCCTCACTTTTGCAGCGGATGCTGAAGCTCCGGACACGTGGGAGTGCAAGGCCTGCGGCGGTGAAGCGCTGCTTCTGGTCGGCACGGAGACCGTCGCGGTCGATCATTCAGATGCGAAGACCCCGCGGTCTCACTGGGACATGCTTCTTGAGCGGCGAAGCCGTGACGAGCTTGAAGTGCTTCTGCAAGAGCGCCTCGAGTACCTTCGCGCTCGACGAGGCGAGCAGAAGAGCGCCTGAGCGCTCGACCTTTAGCGAGCTTGACGTGGCCGCCTGGCACCCGTGCCGGCGGCCACAAGTGCGCTCAGGCCGAACAGCGCGATGAACAGCTCGATCTGAGCACCGAGAGTCACCGCCGGCGTTGTGCCGCGCATCAGCGGAAGCGTCTGCAGCAGGTAACCGGGCTCGTGTGACGGAATCTCCTGGATCGTCGATCCATCGGGGGCGATCATCTGGCTCTCCCCCACCGTCGAGATGTTGACGAGCGCGCGCCCCGTCTCGAGCGCGCGCATGCGTGCGATCGCCAACTGCTGCTGGTTCTCGTCGGTCTGTCCGAAGTCGGCGTTGTTCGTCTGAGCGATGATGACTTGCGCGCCGCGGTCGATCGTGTCGCGCACAAGCGCGTCATCGACGATGTCGAAGCAGATCGAGACCCCGGCGATCATGCCGTTGATGTTCATGACGGAATCGCGTGTGCCTGGAACGTATTCGCGCTGAATCAATCCGATGAGGTCGGGCGCTAACGGCTCCCAGAATTCTCGATCAGGCACGTACTCGCCGAACGGGACCGGATGAACCTTGTCGTAATAGTCGGCGACGCGGCCATCCTGGAGCAGGAGCGACGTGTTGTAATAATTGCCATCGCGGTGGGTGATGGTGCCGGTGAGAATCGGCACGCGGCCCAGAGATTCGCTCAGCAAGTTGAGCGCGACGGCAGCGGCGCTGTCGCGCGTCGGGTCGAGATCTGTTCCGTTCTCGGGCCACACGAGCAGATCGATGTTGTGTCCGATCACGTCTTGCGTCGCCTCGAGCTGAGAGATCAGGATGTCTCCGGGTTCGCGTTCATCGAAGTAGCCGGCTTTTCCGTTGCCCTGCACGGCCGCGATCGTCGATGTTCCGGTCTGTTGGGTCGGCCAGATCGGTACGGCGAGCACAGAGGCGATGAGCGCGACCGGCACGAAACCTGCCGAGAGACGAAGCGCCCCGGGAGTCACGATGAGCTGAACCGTGACGGCGGTGATGAGCACGATCACGAAGCTGAGCCCCGACAGGCCCAGCCAGGAGACGAGGTCGGCGAACGGGCTCATGGATTGGCTGAGCGACACTCTTCCCCAGGCGAACCCTCCGTACGGCCACACGCTCGCGACAGCCTCACGACCGGTCCATAGCGCGGCGACGACGGCCGGAAGGAGGGCGAAGCGCGCGACGGCCGACGTCCAGACGCGCGGCACCCAGCGGTACGCCAAGGTGATGAGCAGTGCACCCACGGCGAAGAACAATGCTTCGAGGGTCGAGAGTGCAATCCAGGGTATGGGGCCGAGATACAGCGTCGCCCAGGCAACATGCGTGAGATAGAAAGACAGCCCTGCGACGAAACCCACGAGAAGACTCGTGCCCGCGCGGCGCCCCACGAGAGTCACCAGAATCATCGCGACGCCCACGAACGCCAGCGGCCAGACATTCTTGTCGGGGAAAGCCGCGTCAAGGACGGGACCGGCCGCAGCGGCAATGATGATCGCCGGAAGAAGGGGGATCAGCGGTCGGGGCGATGCTGGTGTTCGACGTCGAGATCTGGACACGCCCCTCAGCCTACGAGGTCGATGCTGTGAATCAGACGGAGGCATACGCCACAATGCCGCGGCGCACGGAGTCGATTGCCGTTCGAGCCGTTTCCGCCATTGCCGGCGATGCAATGCCGCTGATCTGATCGAGCAAGTCGATGATCTGCCGGCACCAGCGCACGAAGTCTCCAGCGGCCATGTCAGCCTCGACGAGGACCCGGTCGAGCTCTTCTCCGCGTGCCCACATGTGCACGGCCGGCGCGAGCGCTGTGGATGGCGGCTCAGAGCGGTTGAGGCGGTGACGCTCTTCGAGGTCGTCCAGGACCATCCAGACCCGGGTGGTCTCACCGAGTGCGTCACGGAAGGGTCCGCGCGGAAGATAGTGGTCGGCGTACTCGGCGGAATCCCGTTTCGGCTCGAAGAGCAGGCAGCTCACCATCGCCGCCAGTGAAGCGCCGTCGAGGCGATCCCAGAGCCCGTGGCGCAGACATTCTGCGACGAGCAGATCCCGCTCGCCGTACACGCGTGACAGCATCCGCCCGTCATCCGTGAGAACGGGCTCCCCCTCGGCGTCGCCACGAACATAGTCGAGTTCGACGAGCACATCGGTGACTCGGTCGAATACCGCGGCCACGGCGCTCGTGCGCGACGCGATGCGGCGCTTCAGCTGGTCGGTCTCGCGACGCAGGCGCCACCAGCGCTCTGCCCATCTGGCGTGTGATTCCCGGTCTGGGCAGCGGTGGCACGGATGCTGTCGCATGCGCTTCTGCAGCTCGGCAATGCGCTTCTGGCGCTTGTCGCGCTTTGCGCGGGACATCGAGTGCACCTGAGCGCTCTTGCGCTCAAGATCGGTCAGTTCGCGCCGCAGTGCAGCGTACGCTGCGAAGTCTCCGCGGTCGCACGACATCGACTCGGCATAGCCGTCAAGCGACTGTTCCTGCTCTCGCACGGTCCGTGCGAGCGAGAGCACGGCGCGATCGGCCTGGAACTGGGCGAACGACGATTCGAGGATTTCACGCGTGCGCTCTTGGCCGAATTGCGCAATGAGATTCACTGCCATGTTGTACGTCGGCCGGAAGCTCGAGGTCAGCGGATAGCTGCGCTTCGACGCGAGCGACCCAACGGCACCGGGCTCGAGACCGTCGTGCCAGCAGATCACCGAGTGGCCCTCGACGTCGATTCCTCGTCGCCCGGCACGGCCGGTCAGCTGGGTGTACTCCCCCGGTGTGATCCGCACACGCGATTCGCCGTTGAACTTCTCGAGCTTCTCGAGAACGACCGTTCGCGCGGGCATGTTGATGCCGAGCGAAAGGGTCTCGGTGGCGAAGACCACGCGAAGCAGCCGACGTCGGAACAGCTCCTCGACCACTTCCTTGAAAACGGGCAGCATTCCGGCATGGTGAGCAGCGACGCCACGCTGCAGAGCATCGAGCCATGACCAGTAGCCGAGAATGGACCGATCCCGGTCGGGGATGCTGCGACAGCGCTCCTCCGCAAACTCGCGAATCTCTCGCCGCTCGTCCGCGTCTGTCAGGCGAAGGCCTGATCTCAGCACCTGCTCGACGGCGCCGTCGCACCCGGCGCGGCTGAAGATGAAGTAGATCGCCGGCAGCAGCTGGTGGTCGTCGAGGAGGCGAACCACCTCTTCTCGCCGTACCCGCTGACTTCCTCGACCGCGCTGCCTGCTGTTCCTGTCTCGCTTGCTCACGGGCGCTCTGCCCCCGTACTTTGCGAGCCGCACAAGCTCAGGATTCACGCTGTCGCCCGTTCCCCCATCGGCGAAAAGGGGTACAAGGTCACCGTGAATCATGACGTGCTGATCAAGCGGAACCGGGCGCTCCTCAGAGACGATTACCTCCGTGTCGCCGCGCACGGTCTGTATCCAGTCGCCGAATTCCTCGGCGTTCGACACTGTCGCGCTCAACGCGACGAGTCGTACCCGTTCGGGAAGATGAATGATCACCTCTTCCCAGACGGCACCTCGAAACCGATCCGCCAGATAGTGCACTTCGTCGAGCACCACGAACGCGAGGTTGGGAAGCAGATCGGAGTCTGCATAGAGCATGTTGCGCAGCACTTCTGTAGTCATCACCACGATGCGCGCACGCGGATTGATATTGGTGTCTCCCGTCAGCAGACCGACGGAATCCGCTCCGTACCGCTCGGTCAGCTCCGTGAACTTCTGATTGCTCAGCGCCTTCATGGGGGCGGTGTAGAAGACTTTCGCATTGGCCTCGCGCATGGCGACGTGAATGGCATACTCCGCGACGATGGTCTTTCCTGCGCCGGTCGGTGCCGCGACGAGAACGCTGTGGTCCGCGTCGATGGCGTCGCACGCGCGTTGTTGAAACTCGTCGAGCGAGAAGTCGAGCCCCGCAGTGAATGCGGAGTAGGCAGCAGAGCGCTCAGTGGTCCGGGATGTCACGACAGGTACTCGGACTCCAGCTTTGCGGCCTTCTTCGCACGCCGCCTGTCGTTCACGTACGACACGAGGTATGCGGCGAAGTACAGGATGATCATGGGGATCGCGAGCAGGAACATGGAGATTACGTCGGCCGCGGGCGTCGCAATGGCGCAGAACAGCATGATCACGAGGAGGGCGATGCGCCACCCCTTGATGATGGCGCGGGCCGAGAGGACGCCCACGAAGTTCAGCAGCACGAGAAAGACGGGCAGAACGAAGGCGATGCCGACGGCCAGAACGAGCTTCAGAATGAAGTCGTAGTAGTACCCCGCCTGGTACAGGTTCGACGCATCATCGGGGGTGAAACCGGCCATGAGCTCAACGATGTGGGGCATGACGATCCACCCGGCGAAGCACCCGGCGAAGAACAGCGGGATCGCGGTGAGGATGAACCCGAGGATGTATTTGACCTCGGTGCGTTTCAGGCCGGGAACGAGGAACGCCCAGATCTGATACAACCAGACCGGAGCCGACACGACGAAACCGAGCGTCAGCGCGACCTTCATGTGCAGATCGAATCCACTCGTCACCGTGTCGAAGTTGAGGCTCGCCTGTTTGGATTCGGCGATCTCACGGATCGGCTCCGACATCAGGCTGATGACGAAATTGGAAACGACAAAACCGGCGATCATCCCGAGGACGATCGCAATCGCCGCGATGAAGAGCCTCTTACGCAGCTCGAGCAGGTGCTCGGCCAACGTCATGCGACCTTCGGTGTTCTTCTGCGACTTCTTCTTGCTGGGGAGGGCGGGCCGTTCGGACACAGCTGTCGTCAGGATTTGGGGGTCGGATCGTCGGTTGGCTTCTCGGGCGTGGACGCAGTCTCAGACGATGTCGTCGTCTTCTTCTGCGCATCGTCTGTGCTCGGGCGCGTCTCGCCGCTCTGCGATTCGTCGTCGTTGTTCTTGATCTCGCTCTTGAAGATCTTCATCGACTGACCGACGCTGCGGGCGAGCCCGGGAAGCTTCGGGGCACCGAAGAGCAGGAGGACGAGGAAGAGGATGATGACGAGGTGCCATCCGTTCAAGTTGCCAAGCATGTAACACCAATCAGTGGAGGTCGGGCAATTCTACCGCTTACGAGTGCGCGGCGTCCCTCGGCTGCGGTCGATCGTTCTCGTACCGTGACAGGGCGCGTGACGCCCAGTGCGCGATACGATCGCGGGCCTCGGGAGGGTCGAGCACTCGTGCCTGGCCGGGAAGACCGACGATGAGGCGCCCGAGACTCGCGATATGCGCGAGACGCAGCGTCGCTGTGACGCGTGCGGGGTCTTTCCCCGGCTTCGTCGACGCGATGTATTCGTCGATGAGCGGCACCGCATCTTTTGCGATGTCGACGATGACGGAGACGTCGTCGTCAGATGTCTGAAAGAGCGTGTCGGGCAGAGTCACGTCTGCGGCGCGGTGAGTGATCTCAGCATCGATCACCCGAACATCGGACATGCGGTCGAGCCGGAACGTCCGGACTCCACCGCGAAGATGGCACCACGCACGTACATACCAGTTCTGGTCAAGTGAATCGATGCGCAGCGGATCGACGCGTCGACGCTCGCGCTCATCGCGCGCGTTGATGTACGTGAACTCGATTTGCCTCTCGGACGCAACGGCTTCGCGGATGTCTGCAAGTGTGCCGTCTGTGGATCCCCGCTCGACCGCCACTTGAATCGGTGCTTCGGAGGCGCCGCGCGTGAGTTTGGCCATGAGACCTCCGACAACGTCGCGATCGGCCTGTTCCGGCAATGCGGAGAGGTACTGCAGGCCAGCAATGAGCGCTGCCGCTTCGCGGGACGAGAAGCGGGGCGAATCATCGATTGCGACGAGGTGGGTGATGATGATCTCATCGCGTTCCTCGAAAGCATCCCAATCGATATCGAAAAGATCATTGTGCTGGTACTGCGAGCTTTCGCCTGGGACGCCCGAGACGGCGATGAGGCGCACCGATTGACGCACCTGCTCTTCGGCGACGTCGAAATGAGCCGCGGCCTCAGCGACCGTCGACTGTCGGCGATCGAGCAGATACGGAACCAGCGACAGGAGAAACGCGAGCTTGTCGCGCGCGCCCGGTGTACGTGGGGTCACTGCTTCTCCTCCGCCCCGGAATGTGCCGACCATGTGCGTGTGAGCCGCTGCACGATCGCTGCGCGCAGGCTCGGCGGCGCGATAGCCTCGGCTTCCGGTCCGAAGGAGGCGATCTCGTCGGCGAGGATGTTGATATCGGTGAAGTGCAGGCGAAACACGTCGTCGTCGATCGCTTCGGCGTCGTGGAGTCGTGACAGACGAAACCAGGCGTGCGTGTGCGGTTCCGCGCGGACGGTCGCTACATTGCGCTGCCAGATGCGGTCGAGATCTCGCAGCGCCGTTTCGGCGAAGCTCTCTGCATCGTCGGGGACGTCGAAGGTACGACCAGACGACCGCGGCGTCTGCACCATGCGCGACAGCAGAAACGTGCGTCGCTCGTCAATGTCCATGTCGGTCGCGTACAGGTGCCAGCGACCGCTGTGCTGAACAAGAGCCAGCGGCGCAACGGTTCTGACGCGCGCGGACGCGTCGCCCGGCTTGACGTACGGGAACGACACGACGACATGCCGCTCGAGCGCGGTGCGCAGCGGCTCGAACGCCGCTTCTCTCGTGCGGAGTCGTGGAGCGACGCCGATCACGGGATCGATCTCGGTGACGCCGAGCGATCGCAGCTTCATGAGGGCGCGCTGGGATTCACCCGAAAGCGTCCCCTCGCGCCACACCGTTGCGGCGAGTCCGAGCAGCGTGATCTCCTCTGCCGTGAACGTGATGTCCCCGGGCAGGTCGTACTCGCCTTTCGGGATGCGGTACCGCGTGTTCTGTGAATTGCCGTCTTCTTCGGGCGGGGTCACGGTTTCAAGCGGAATACCGAGATCGCGAATGTCATCTTTGTCGCGCTCGAACTGCCGCTCGAGGCTCGCGTTGTCGCCTCCGGCTGAGAACCGCTGGCGGTACCCCTGCACCGTGGAGAGGATCGCGTCCTTCGTCAGCCCCGACTCCGTCGCGACAAGTGCGAGGACAAGACTGAACAGGCGTTCTTCGACCGGAACGCGCGCTGCAGCTCGAGTGGAGTCGGACACGAGTTCATCCTAGTGTCGCCGCGCCGTCGCAGCATCCGACACACGCGGTCAGAGGATGCCGAGAACGTCGATGACGAAAATCGTGGCGTCGCCATCATCTGTCGGAACGAGAACGATGACTTGCGAGCCAACGGGAGTGCCGTCAAGGGCTGCCGTCAGCTCCGTGGGAGCCTCCTGCATCGGAATCGTCTTGGGCGAGCCGTCAGACCACGTCGACGAGGTGATCGACTGGCTGTTCCACGACGCTTGCTGAATCTGTGCAAGCACGGTGTCGGACTTCTCGACCTTGTCGCCGGAGCCGAGCTGCAAGAGGGCCGACTTCGACTTCGTCGGTGCATCGGAGTTCGGAATGGTCAGCCCCGGCGTGCCGTCTGGGGCGACGGCGACAGAGGGGAACCCTGGCTGAACGACGGGCATGCTGATGCCGTTCGCCTTGCCGAGGTAGGCCTCCTCGATATCGATGACCATCACGAGAGTGTCATTCGGCTTCACGCCGTACATCGGATTGCCCGCCTTGCCGAAACCTTTGTCCGGCGTGATCGTCGCCACGAGACGTGATCCGACGGTGTGGCATGCGAGCGCGTCTGCCATGCCGGGGAGCATTCCGGTCGGGCTCGCTGCCTGTGGATCGTCGTAGTCGGTCGCGAAGATCTGCTCACCCGTGCGCCCGTTGTACAGCGTCCACGAGAGTTCCACGACTTCGGTGCCCTTGAGGCGAGTGCCATCGCCTTCGATCGCCGTGCTCACCTGGGGCGCCAGTGTGTACAACGGCGTCGGCATGTCAACGCTCGGTTCAGAACCGAACTTTCCCGACACCGAGACCTGGTTCGATGCGTCGCCGGGCTCAACGCATGCGGCACCCTCAGCGGGAGCACTTGCGCATCCGCTCAATGTCGCGGTCACGAGTGCGGCGGTCAGGAGCACAGCAGGTGCGTAGCGCACGGTACCTCGTTTCGATGTCACGGACGTGGTTCTTGTCAAAGTTTAGTGCGCGCCGTCGGGGTCGTCGGCCACGTCGGAGTCAGAATCGCCGAGCCCACGCGCTTTCGACGCCGCGGCGCCCGCCTCGGCGATGCGCGCGCGCTTGCGAAGAACTTTATCGCTCACCGAGCGTTCGCCCACGGCTCCCGGCGTCCAGATCTCGACGTCGTCTGCGCTGAAATCGCTCTTCGACGCGCGGCGCTTGAGCTCGGGCAGGACAGCACCAGGCGCGAGCCTGCGCGCGCTGATCAGAAACCCGGTGTGCCCGATCATGCGATGCTCGGGGCGCACCGCGAGACCCTCGACGTGCCAGCCGCGCACCATGGTCTCCGACGACTCGGGATTCGTGTAATTGCCGCTTTCGCGAATAGCCTCGGCCACGCGCGACAGCTGGGTGACGGTAGCCACGTAGCAGAGCAGCACTCCCCCGGGCACGAGGGCGTCCGAGACGACATCGAGGCACTCCCACGGCGCGAGCATGTCGAGAACGACACGGTCGACGCTCGCGTGCGGCGCGGCATCTGCGAGCTTCTCAGCGAGGTCGCCCACCGTGATGGTCCAGTTTTCGGGGTCGATGCCGAGGAACGTCGCGACGTTGCCTCGGGCGACGTCTGCGAACTCGTCACGCCGCTCGAAGGAGGTGAGCGTTCCCTCGGGCCCGATCGCGCGCAGCAGCCACAGCGACAGCGCCCCCGACCCGACACCTGCCTCGACGACGTTCGCACCCGGAAAGATGTCTGCTTGCGCGAGGATCTGTGCCGCGTCCTTGGGGTAGATGATGGCGGCGCCGCGTGGCATAGACATGGCGAAGTCGACGAGCAGGGGCCTCAGCGCGAGGTAATCGATGCCCGCCGAGTTCGTGATCACGGAACCGTCAGGGCGACCGACGATGTCGTCATGGTCGATCATTCCCTTATGCGTGTGGAATTGGCGTCCTGCCTCGAGCGTGATGGTGTTGCGTCTGCCCTTTGGGCCGGTCAGCTGCACGCGATCGCCGACGCGGAACGGGCCGCTGTTCAAAGGCTTTTCAGAGGTCATACGAGAGAATCCGATGTCGGAAAGGGGATCGAGAAGAGATCGTCGACGGTTCGAGAATCGAGAGTCGGCCACGTGGTGTACCCCACGCCGGCTTCAATCGACACCGCGTGCGGGATGGCGAGCGAGCGCGCACCGGAGGCGACAGCAGAAGCAAGCCCGTTGCGCGAGTCTTCAACGGCGATGCATTCGGCGATCGGCACGCCGAGGCGCTCGGCCGCCGTCAGGTACGCCTCAGGATGCGGTTTGGGCTGTGTTACCTCATCGCCCGTGACCATGAGCTCGAACGGGTTCGTCGGCAGATGACTCACGACCTGTTCGGCCATCGCGCGAACAGACATGGTGACGAGGGCCATTCTCACCCCGCGGCTGCTGAGCTCTGACAGCATCCGCTGTGCCCCCGGTCGAAAAGGGACGCCGTCTTTCGTGAGGCGTTCGCGCACCGCTCCGGTGAGGTGAGCGACGATGTCGTCTGGCACCATGTCGACGCCGTGATCACGCAGAATCTGCGCTGACTCCCACAATCCCGCACCGACGAGCGTCATGGAATCTTCGTAGGTCCAGGTGCGACCATACGATTCGACAAGGTCTGTCTCGGCCTGGATCCAGTACGGTTCGGTATCGACGACGGTTCCGTCCATGTCCCACAGAACGGCCGCCGGAGCAATGGCAGTCACGTGTCACCATGCTACCGGCTCGCGTGAGCGCCTATTCTGGGATGACCGCCGGATGGAAGGCGGCAACGGCGAAAGACATGGATGCGTGTGACTGACGGACGGGACATCTTGGGCGGGCGGCTGCTTGTCGTGGCATTCGAGGGCTGGAACGACGCGGGTGATGCCGCGACGGGTGCGGTTCGGATGCTGAAAGACCAACTCGAGCTCGAGCCTCTGTTCGATGTCGACCCCGAGCTGTACTTCGACTTTCAATTCAACCGTCCCGTCATCTCAGCGGATGCCGAGGGACGCAAACGTCTCACGTGGCCGAGCGCCACCCTCTACGGACCGACGAACCCCGCCGAGCCGCTGAGCGGGCTGGCTGACGACGCCGAAATGCGCATCAGCGCATCGAATAATGACAACATCTACCTGCTCGTGGGGACGGAGCCATCGCGAAGCTGGAAGGCGTTTTGCGCTGAGCTTCTCGACGCGGCTCTCACGCACGACATCTCGGCGATCATCTGCCTGGGCTCCATGCTCGCGGACGTTCCCCACACGCGCCCGATCAGCGTCTTCACGAGCAGCGAGAGTGCAGAGGTGCGCCAGGCTCTCGACGTTGAGCGCAGCAGCTACGAGGGACCCGTCGGTGTTCTCAGCGCTCTCTCGGACGCCGCAGAGATTCTCGACATTCCCACACTGTCGATCTGGGCCTCAGTCCCCCACTACGTTCAGCACTCTCCCTCGCCGAAGGCGATGCTCGCGCTCATCGACAAGCTTGAAGAGCTCGTCGACGTGGTGATTCCGCGCGGCGATCTGATGGAGCAGGCGGAAGAGTGGGAGCAGACGATCAACTCACTCGCCTCCGACGACGAGGAGATGGCCGCGTACATCAAGCAGCTCGAGGCTGCGCGTGACACCGTCGAGGCCCCCGAGGCCAGCGGCGAGGCGATCGCGCGTGAGTTCGAGCGCTATCTGCGCACGTCTGACGGGCGCCGCGGCCCCGTGGCCGGCAGCGATGATTCCAAGAAGGGGCCAGGGACAGTTGCCGGCGACGATGCGCGCCCCGGGGCCCGGCAGTCTGATAGCGACAGGACTGACAAACCTGAGAAGAGTCAGGGCGATTCACCGTCGGATGCTGGTGAGCAGGCCTCCCCGGACACCGACGACGAGAACGACCCGGAGAAGGACTGACGCGGCCTCAGGCGAGAGCGACGCCCACGAGCGCGAGCACCGCGGCTCTGAGTGCCGCAGCGTCGTCGACGCCGGTCCGGGCTGCGTCGTCGAGCACTGCAAGCGCGGCTGGCGTGTCGAGGTCGCGTCGAAGTGCCACGCGAACGTCGCGAAGCACAGAGGTTGCGTCGGCTCCGGACGGCGCGCTGGACGAGAATGCTCGGCTCCACGCCGCGACGCGCTGCTCGGCTTCGGAGAGCAAGCCGTCCGTCCACTCCCAGTCGCTGCGGTAGTGGTGGTCGAGAATCGCCAATCGGATGTACCGCGGGTCAATGCCCTGTGAGCGGAGGGCAGAGACGAGAACCAGATTGCCGAGCGACTTCGACATCTTCTCGCCCTGATACGCGACCATGCCGGTGTGGCTGAAGACGCGTGCGAGAGGTTCGCCCGAGAGCGCTGCCGCGTGGGCAGCGCTCAGTTCGTGGTGAGGAAAGATGAGGTCGCTGCCGCCCCCCTGCACCGTGAAATCAGTGCCAAGCTCGCGCAGAGCGATGACGGAGCATTCGATGTGCCAGCCGGGTCTTCCGTCGCCGAGCGGTGACGGCCAATGCGGCTCTCCGGCGCGTGCCGCGCGCCAGAGCAGCGGGTCGATGGGGTCCCTCTTGCCCGGTCTGTCGGGGTCTCCCCCGCGCTCGGCCGAGAGCGCGAGCATCGTTTCGCGGTCGTACCCACTCTCGCTGCCGAGCGTCCACACGCCGCGTGACTCGGTGGCGGCGATGTCGAAGTACACGTCGTCGCCCGCGTCTGACTCCGGCGTCGGCACCCGGTACGCTGTTCCATCCTTCAGCATCCGCTCGACCGCCTCGCCGATCGGTGCGATGACCTCGGTGACCGCCACGAAGTCGTCGGGCGGGATGACTCCGAGGCTCTCCATGTCGGCGCGGAACAGATCAACCTGCTCGTCGGCAAGATCGCGCCACGAGACATTCGTCTCACGAGCGCGGTCGAGAAGAGGATCGTCGATGTCCGTGACGTTCTGGGCATAGTGCACGGTGAGCCCGGCATCGCGCCAGACGCGCTGGAGCGTGTCGTATGCGACATAGGTCGCGGCGTGTCCGATGTGCGTCGCGTCGTATGGCGTGATGCCGCAGACATAAAGCCGCGCGGAGCCACCGGTCTTGGCTTCGACGAGCGACGCTGTCGCCGTGTCGTAGAGGCAGGGTGGCGTTGATTCGCCGGGGACGACTGGGATCTCAGGGCGCGGCCACGACTGCATGACCCCAGCCTACTGCGCCGATCAGGGCGTCATGACACCCGTGACGAGCATGACCATGAGCGCACCGCCTAACAGAATCCGGTAGATCACGAACGGCAGGAAGCTGTGTTTCGAGATCCATTTCATGAAGAAGGCGATGACGACGATGGCGACGACGAACGCGACAACCGTGGCCACGAGCGTTTCCAAGGGCCCGAAGATGTCGGGTGTGCAGCCGGTCATTCCCGGTTCGCACGGCGACGCGATGCCCTTCGCCATCTGATAGAAGCCGCTTCCGAGAACGGCCGGGATCGCGAGAAGGAAAGCGTAGCGCGCTGCGGCCTCTCGCGAGTACCCCAGAAAAAGACCCGCCGTGATGGTGCCGCCCGAGCGTGAGACGCCGGGGATGAGCGCCATGGCCTGCGCGAAACCGTAGATCACGCCGTGCCCGTACGTGAGGTCGCCAAGCTTACGACGTTTGGCCCCGACCCAGTCGGCGATGCCGAGAAGGATGCCGAAGACGATGAGTGTCGTCGCGGTGAACCAGAGAGAGCGCAGTACGGTCTCGATCGCGTCTTGGAAGAGCAGGCCGAGCACAACGATCGGCACGCTGCCGATGATGATGAGCCAGCCCATGCGCGCGTCAGGGTCGTTTCGCGGGATCTTGCCGCCGAGCGCGCGGAACCATGCCGTGACGATGCGCACGATGTCGCGCCAGAAGAAGATGATGACGGCGGCCTCGGTGCCGATCTGCGTGATCGCCGTGAACTGTGCGCCTGGATCCTCTCCTGTGCCGAGGAACTCGCCGACGATGCGGAGGTGAGCGCTCGACGAAATGGGAAGAAACTCGGTGAGTCCCTGGACGATGCCAAGTATGATCGCGTTGATGAGGTCCACGTTGTGAATATCCGCCTGGAGTGAGGTTCTGTCGTCAGTATCTGCCGAGCAGATCCGTGAGAACCTGCCTGCCAAAGACTAATGCGTCAAGCGGAACTCTCTCATCGACTCCGTGGAACATTCCTGGGAAGTCCATTTCTGCCGGCAGACGAAGCGGTGCAAAACCGTAGCCGGCAATGCCGAGCTTGGACAGCGCCTTGTTGTCGGTACCCGCTGGCATGAGGTACGGCAGTACGGGAGCGCCAGGGTCGAAGCGGTGCAGGGAGTCTTTCACCGCGTCGATGAGCGATCCGGAGAACGGATTCTCGAGGCCGACATCGCGATGATTGACCTCCACCTCGATGTCCGGGCCCACGAGGTCCTGGATCTGCGCGATGACCTCGGACTCTTCGCCCGGCATGGCTCTGATGTCGAGACGCGCCTCGGCGGTGTCGGGGATCACATTGCTCTTATAGCCCGCGTCGAGCATTGTCGGGTTCGTCGTTGTGCGCAACGAGGCCTGCA